>PKXK01000187.1 GCA_003132325.1 Acidobacteriaceae bacterium | reverse complement strand
CTTTTTGAACTCTGAGTAAGTGTTTGTATGATCGCGCCAACGCCAGTATTCATGCGGCTTTGAGAGTAAAACGAACTCTGTGGAGGCTCGATCCAGTGGGTGAGAAACAAAATCAACCCTTTCAACTCTCGTTTAACCCTTCTTTGAAAGTTGATTTCCAAGGTTCTCGCGTCACCTCTGACGGTGGTCTGCTTTTGGTGCGCGAGTTGGATGAGCGTTTGGGATTGAGTGCTCTCATCGCCGAGAACATCCTGGACGCTCGGCGGGGAAAGAACACCCAGTTGCCGCTTCCCGATCTGCTGCGACAATCCATCTACAGTCGGCTGGCAGGATACGAAGATCTGAACGATGCCGAGCGACTGTCGCAAGATCCGACGTTCCGGTTAATCGGCTCCGAGAAGATCTGGGATCGCGGGGCAGCGTTGCCTTCGCGCCTGCATTGGTTCGAGACCGAGGTGCTGAGCCAAGCCGAGAATCTGGAAGGTCTGAGCCGAATCAATCGGGAACTGATTGCCAAGGCGGAGGCTATGGATGCACCCCAGCGGGTGGTGCTGGATATGGACAGCACGGAAATCCCGGTCTACGGAGAACAGGAGCAAAGTGCCTACAACGGGCATTTTGAATCGACCTGCTATCACCCGCTATTGCTGTTCAACGGGGAAGGAGACTGTTTGGCGGGCAAGCTGCGGCCCGGTAACGTGCATAGTGCCGAAAACTGGAGGAAGTGCTTCTGCCGGAGATTGAGCGGCAACAAAAACTGGGCAAGGAGGTGGTGTTTCGGGCTGATGCCGCGTTTGCCAAACCGGAGATCTACGAGGCGCTGGAGGAGCGAGGCGTAAAGTATGCCATCCGCATCCCGGCCAACGACAGTCTGCAGCGGGACATCGCGGAACTGCTGACGCGGCCCGTAGGAAGGCCGAGCCACAAACCCGTGGTCTGGTACAAGGGATTTCTGTATCGGGCAGCAAGTTGGAAGACGGCGCGACGTGTGGTGGCAAAAGCAGAGTTTCATGTCGGGGAGCTGTTCCCTCGCGTGGGGTTCATCGTGACGAACCTGGAGACCCCAAGTCGGGCGGTGGTGCGGTTCTACAACAAGCGGGGGACAGCGGAGCAGTGGATCAAAGAGTGCAAGCAGGCGGTGAAGATGACGCGGCTCTCTTGTCATCGTTTTCGCTCGAACCAAGTGCGGCTGGCGCTGAGCCTGCTGGCCTACAACCTGGGGAATTTGTGGCGGCGTCTGGGTTTGCCGAGCGGGATCGAGAACTGGTCCCTGACCAGCTTGCAGCAACGGCTGGTGAAGGCCGGCGGACGGCTGGTGAAACATGCGCGTTACTACTGGCTACTCTTGGCGGAAGGACATCTGACGCGGCGGCGGTTCGGAGCGATGCTGGGCCGGATCGCGCTGTTGCCGATCCCCACGGGATAGATCGGCGGTGGCCCGCTCAAGCAGCGGAATCTGTCTACAAAGGGCTCGGCAAGAAGAAGTGTTGCAAAAGTGGCGGAATATCGGGCAATTTCGGCGGTGCTGGTTCGGATCTCGGAGCGTTAGGGGGCGGTCCGTATGAAAATTGTTTCACACTATCGGCGAACAGCGGGAATGGGTGTATGCTCAGTGCCGTTCTTGAACCAAGAAGGAGATTCCGGTTTACGCCTTTCAAGGAGGTCGTGATTGAATCAACTGGTTGTTGATCGCCAGATTTCCTCGGGCGCTAGGTCGACAGCTCTAGCTTCACTATCAAGTCGTTACCTCACTGGCGGAGCGGCCGTTTTTCTCTACTCGTTCTTGTTCATCCTGCCGTGGTGGGATCGGTATTTCGGATTAACAAACGAGGGTTGGTACCAATTCTTCGGTGAACAGATTCTGCACGGGCGCGTGCCATACCGCGACTTCTACCTGTTTGTGCCGCCGGGGCAGGCATTGCTGATGGCGGGGCTCACATCGGTTTTCGGCGACAAGCTCATCGTCTCAGAGCTATTCGGATTCGCAGGGGCATTGGTTCTTGTGTTGGCGCTATACGTCTGGTTGACACGGTTCCTGCCGCAGTTCTGGTCAGCATTTGCGGTGATTTGCACGACCGCGATTTACTTCAGGCGCTCGACCGAATCGCTCAGCGGGCTTCACTTGGATGCGAATTTATCGGTCGTTCTTGCCCTGGTTGCCGCAACTTTTGTAGCTGAGAAGTCAACGAGTATTGCGCGTTGTGTTCTGGCAGGATTTTTTGCCGGGGCTGCATTAATGCTCAAGCAAACTGGCGGTATGGCGGCTACGGTCGCCGTTGTTGCCGGATTGCCAACTCTAGTTGCCGCCCGTTCGCAAATTCGCAACGGTCTGCGGGTGCTCGCGTTTCTGCTAATTGGATGGAGCATCCCGGTCGGATCGGTTTTTGTTTGGCTCGGTCTTAATGGCGCTTTTCGTGACTTCCTGAACGATGCCTTCCTGCGTGGCGCCTCCAGCAAGGGCTCCATAGCATCTTTGATCGGGCGAGAGTTCCACGGCATATTCAGCGGTCGGTATCAGGAAGCGTCGGCAGGCGCGGCGCTAGTTTTCGTGCTGCTTGCAGCCTGGATTTTGAGTTCAAAGAGATCGACAGATGAGAGCGAGATTTCTCTAGTGGTCAGTCCCATGCTACCGGTTGCCGGATTCACTGCACTTGCAATCGCCCTCACGTTTTACGCTCAGCATTCGCCTCATGCCTGGCCGTCGAGGCTGCCGAGACTCGATCAGATTTTTAAATATGCACCCAACTACCTTGGCGAGTTTGGCAGCCTGGCAATACTGTTGGTCTATGGCGCGTATTTCTTTCGGCGCAAATTACAGTTGCCCGAGGAACAGCTTCTATTCGCCGCTGGCGCATCATTTGCCAGTGCGTTCCTGTCTTCTTTTTCTTGGGCCAGCGCCGGAACCATGCTGGTGCCTGCATTTCCCCTGGTAGCTGCCTTTGGTCTCTCGCACCTCACCCGAGGGCGGTTCGCAATGGCGTTGAGGGCCGGCGCGGTAGCCGTTGGATTTCTGTGCGTAGCGATCATGGCGGGATCGAAGATGCGAGAGCCATATTCCTGGGCAAACTGGCAAGAAGGAGACAGTCTCCGCGCTATCGTAAGGACGGGATTCCCGGAGCTGGCTGGAATCAAGGTCACGCCAGAAACCGCAAACTTCTTAACCCATCTCGTGAGCGATATTCAGCAATACTCGCGTTCAAGTGACCCGATCGCTGAAGTTCCGGATATGCCGGTTCTTTACGCGCTCGCGCACCGCGCGCCGATGACTTTTGCCTTCATTCACTACATCGACGTGACTCCGGATTCCGTGTATGAAATGGATGCGACCGGGCTGCAACGCAATCCGCCCGCGGTTATGGTGCTGTTCCAGAGGACGGACGCGGAAATTCGTGAAGGGGAAGTTAACTTTCGAGACGGGCGAACGAGTGGTGAGCGCCGCCTGTGGGCGACGATTGACTCGTTACGATGCCATTACCGGATAGCCGATGTATTACAAACGCCAAACACAAATCGGCCCGTGGAGGTTTGGGTTTTGCAACAAGATGAACGGCACGGACTGGCATGTCCGGCGAACGGTTAATGCCCGATGCTGTCTGATCTCTATGCAGAAATTACGGTTAAAACCATCGCTCCGAACATCGGTATGTATTGTTCCCTCACTTGCTTGGCTCTTGGATTTCAGAAGTGACGTGTGCCTCATGATTGCTCGGATGAGAAATGCAATCAGGCCCAGTGAGAGCATAAAGAGTACTGCAACAAGGAGCATGAGTTAGAACGCCGACAATCCCCAAAATGAAGGTTCTAGCCCAGATGAAAATAAACATAACGAACGCAGCGAACAGAACCTCATTGAAAAATCGCATGAGTCCGTGGTCAGGGTACCTGAGAGAGTTCTTCACGTGAGCGCTTCGTGAACCACAGGTTAATTACTGGCAGACGGAACGGTGAAGGTTGCGATTCGAGCCAGGTGACGAATCTTCCATTGGTCGGGCAGCCAATCGGATAACTCGCTCATTTTCGCCTGGGGCAGATTCATTAACAGCTGCGTGAGATACATCTGGGGATCCACCTCGTGCCGGCGACACGTGCTGGTTAAGCTGGCCAGGATCGCCGCGGTTCGCCCTCCCCGAGAATTGCCCATTATACCTTTCACTTATTTCAATTCCGTGTCAGTGGTCGCATTGCCAACGTTGGCATTCGTTGGAAAACGGTTCGCGTCTAGCCATGACGCTGCCGAGCTTCGCTCGGCNNCGGACGAATGCGTCCGTCCCTAGAGGTGAGCCTTACGAATCTTTCGCCATTAAGGTCCTCGCGTCGCGGCGAACACTGACGAGACGGCTATATCCGGTTTGTCTAAAAGATGGCGCCGGGAATGACATTCTATTTCAGAAGAACGATTACCTTACGAATTTGGCGCTAGCTCGGCTCTGGTCGTGGGCTGTCTCCATTCTCATGCTGACCTCGATCACTGAAGATTGCCGATTAGGCTTGAAAGAAGAACGCATTTTTGTGCAAGATATTGCACCTACCAGCAGCTGGGACCTGTGATGCCCTCGCCTGAGGGTATATAAGCCTCATAACTCTTGCAGTTCCATTGAATCTGTGGTCTCCAGCGCGCCCCTTCCTCGGCGTTCAAAGTGCTGTCACAGGGCAGACCCCGGCAGTCATATCTTGGAGGGGAACGAAGGCGATGCTCCACTTTTTGTCACGGCAGTTTTTGTCACGGGAGTTTTTGTCACGCCGGGTTGGGATAGACGGTTCCGATGCGCCTTCCCACTCCGTCAATCATTCGATGTTCGGTGCGAC
>PKXK01000291.1 GCA_003132325.1 Acidobacteriaceae bacterium | reverse complement strand
ACGAGGATGCACTGACGCGAAACATCATCGAGCTGGCCTCGAAGTACGGACGCTACGGCTACCGGCGGATTACGGCGCTGCTGCGGAGTGCAGGCTGGCGAGTGGGAAAAGATCGTGTGCAGTGCATCTGGCGGCGCGAAGGGCTGAAAGTACCCGCCAAGCAAAAACCGAGGGGACGATTGTGGTTGCACGATGGCTCGTGCATCCGGCTGCGCCCGGAGCGGGCGAATCATGTGTGGAGCTACGATTTCGTGAAGGCGATGACGCACGATGGGCGGGCGCTGCGCATCCTGGTGGTGATCGACGAGTGCCCCTGGAACCAGCAAAAAGCCCATCCCCGCTAGAGAGGGTTTTGACGGCGCAGACTCTGATGCCAATCTGTCTATAGCAGAAAATTTGCTTGACTGACCGACTCCATATATCGGGTTCAGCAGTGGCGGCGCCGCCGGCCGTCTTATTGTCTGGTACACCAGCAGCCGTGACGCAAGGCGTCGAGCTCCCGTCCCTCGTTGCCGATCGGCAAATGCGCCCGTTGCATTTCCCCGCCGCCGATATTAATGTCATTCCCGCGTCACCAGTGAGGCGGAGAGGCAAGGCAATGTCGCGCCGAACTGGACAAGAAGGTTACGTTGAAAGTAGTGGAAAGTGCTGGGTCGTACGCTGGTGGCAGGATGTACCCGGACAAGAGAAAAGGAGGCACATGCGGGCAAAAATCTGCCCGATCTCGGGTCCCGAGAAGCTGTCTGGGTCCGAACGTGCACGCCGCGCCCGCGAAATCATAGCGGAAAGCGGTGCTGACACGGTCGGGTATTTCAACAAGGTGGTGCAACAGAAAGTCGCTTGGACATTTCGCGAGCAGGCCGCATGCTGGCTCGAATCCGCACGAAAGCGAAAGCCTGTTGCACCGAGCACGATCGAAGACTGGGAGCGGGTTTTGAAAAACTGGATGAATCCCAACGTTGGTGATTTGCCTCTCTCCGAAATCAACAACGGGGCGCTGAAGAAGCTCGTCGCGGTTATGTCCAAGGCGGGCTTGTCAGCCAAGACCATCGAAACATACACCGGAGTTGCAAAGATGGTCGTCGCCTCGGCAGTGAACTCAGAGGGAGAACAACTGTACCCGCGCAAATGGAAAAGGCCAAGCGCGGAGAGAGACGTGGACCTCCATCCCGCGATCGCCGGCCTGTTGAAAGCATACGTCGGGGAGCGCAAGTCTGGATTCCTATTTTCAAGTCGGAACGGGAAACCGGTTTCATCCTCGAATGTAATCCGTCGCCATCTTCACCCAGCGTTGAAGAAACTGAAATACGTTAACCCGCACACCGGAACGCATAAAGCTGGGAATCATGCGTTTCGGCGCTTCCGAAACACTTTCCTGCGGAACAAGACCCAGTGCCCGGAAGGACTCCGGAACTACTGGATGGGGCACTCTGGGGATTCCATGGACGACCTCTACGACAAGGTCAAAGAGGACGTTCAGTTCCGCAAGACGTGGGCGGAGAAGTGTGGATTCGGCTTCGAATTATGCTCAGTTGTACCGAATGTACCGAAAATCGCCAAAAAAACTAAAGCACAGAAGGCCGCGTAAACGATTGAAAGAGCGAGAGAAAAGATGGTCGGGGAGAGAGGATTTGAACCTCCGACCCCCTGGTCCCGAATTCAGTAGAGTCAACAGCTAACTCATTGGTCTGGTATCGCTTACGAATCCTGGGTTCAACCTCAGTTGCACCCATGCACCCAGTCGCCTTGCCCCTTGAAAGGCGGGGACTGGATGGACCGCCTTGAGGGTCCAGATCAGCTCAGTCGTTTCAAAGCCGCAGGCAGCCTTTTGGGCTAGTCTCCCGACGATTGTATGGAACTGCTGCGGTCCGGTTGCGCCCCTTGGGTTATGAGCGCAAAATGATTAGCAATTTCAATAACTTACAAGACGCTGGTGGCCCTCGAAAAGCCTTGTAAGCAGCGTGAGGGAATCGTTATTGGATAGTTAAAGGACAGTCGACCGTATCAGCATTTTTTCGCTCGGCGCGCAGTTTGAGCAGACCTAAGGACGAAACAGCCTCGGAACTTGAAGGCGCAATTGTTATTGTCGTGAAAGACCAACCACGATAAGGAAAGTTGGGGCCGTTTTGATTCGGAATTGTGCTCTCCTCGTAGATTATTGGGGTCGTGTGGCTCGCCATGTGCGATACGCTCCCGTCAAATTGCGCACGCGGAAGCCGTGCTGGCTCAGGATGCGCGCTGCAATGTAGGAGCGCTGACCGCTCTGGCAATACGCGATGATTTCGCGGTCGCGAGGCAACTCACTCAGGCGCTGGCGCAACTCATCCAGGGGAATGTGCACCGAACCAGGAATAAATCCTAGCGCACGTTCGTCGGAACGGCGGACATCCAGCAGCAGCGTCGTGATGGGATCGAGTGAAGCTACCTCGTCCCATTGTGCAAGTGCCACGTCACCAGCGAGCACGTTCTCTGCGGCCATGCCGGCAAGGTTCACGGGGTCTTTCGCCGAACCGTACGGCGGTGCATAGGCCAGTTCCAGTTCTGCCAGATCGTGAACCGTCATCCCGGCCTTGAGCCCGGTGGCCAGCACGTCAATGCGTTTGTCCACTCCGTCATGGCCGATGGCTTGAGCGCCTAGCAGCCGGCCAGTCTCGGGCGCGAAAAGGACTTTCATCGCGATGGGTTGCGCGCCGGGATAGTAGCCCGCATGAGAGCCGGGGTGAAGATGAATCGCCTGAAAGGGAATGGCGGCGCGATGAAGCGTTTTTTCATTTGCGCCCGTGCAACCGGCGGTTAGATTGAACAACCGCAGAATAGCTGTGCCCCAGGTGTGTTCGTATCGGGATGGGCGGCCGAGGATATTTTCGGCCGCAATGCGACCTTGGCGATTCGCCGGACCAGCCAGCGGAATCAACGCCCATTGGCCCGTGACTCCATCCCGCACCTCAATCGCATCGCCTACTGCCCAGACGCGCGGATCGCTGGTCTGGAGGTGTTCATTAACCCGGATGCCCCCCAGCTTGCCGATTTCCAAGCCTGCATCCTTTGCCAGACCCACTTCTGGTTTTACGCCCAACCCGAGCACGACAGAGTCGGCGGCCAATCGTTGACCGCTTTTCAGCACCACTATGGACGCCCTGGCAGGCTCCTGTGCCGGCGGCGGTTCGAAGGATACCACGGGATCGTTGAGGTGGAGGACGACGCCGTTAGCACGCAACTCCACGTGCAGCCAGGCCGCGATTTCGGGGTCGAGGGGTGTCATCACCTGGGGCATCGCTTCCACCACCGTCACATGAAACCCGCGGTGATGCAGTTGCTCAGCCATTTCAAGTCCGATATAGCCACCGCCAACCACGACGGAGCGACAACCCTGACAATGTTTCGACCACTCCATGATTCTTTCCACGTCGGGGATGTCTCGTACGACGAAATGATTTGGGCGCTCAATTCCGGGGATGTGCGGCTTCAAGGGCGATGCGCCCGTGGAAAGAATCAGCGCGTCGTAGGTTTCCTCGTACTCGCGGCCGGTTTTCAGTTCTCGCACCCGGATGCGCCTGGCCGGGCAGTCGATGCGGATGACCTCGGTATTGATGTGCACATCAAGATTGAAGCGCGCCTTGAGGCTGTCTGGCGTTTGCACGAGCAAGCTGTCTTGTTCGGCGATCTCACCACCGACAAAATACGGTAGCCCGCAGTTGGCAAACGACACATGCGGGCCGCGCTCGAACATGATGATCTCGCAGTCCTCGCACAATCGTCGCGCGCGTGCTGCCGCGCTGGCCCCGCCTGCAACACCACCGACGATGATGAGGCGTTTGTCGCTCAGGCTTTTCATTAGAATCTGACGATTGTGCGAACTTGGTTCGATTCTATCCTCCCTGAACCTTTCGTACCGAATCGTGAAATTACCGTCAAGACAGAACCGACTTGATTATCCGGCCTCCACCCGGCGTAGAACTGGCGCGGTCCTGCGCCTGCGGCCTCTTTTGGCGTCCAAGTACTTGCTTGCCTCAGCCACTCACTTAAGCGCGAAATCGTCCAAATCAGCAACAACCACAAGCCTTGCCGCGCATGGCTTCCCATCCTTCCCGTAGGATGAGGGGAACAATGACAAGCGCAGCAATCGGGTCGGCCCACCTAAGGTGCCAAATCGCGTTGACTCCAAGGCCCGCCAGAGCAACCAAGGAGAGGTAAGCGCACAAAGCGGATTCAGCGGCATCCGCTCTGAGTGCGGCGCTGCCCGTGATTGCTGATAGCTTCCGCTTTTCCTTGGCAAGCCAAGGCATGATTGCAGCTGCGGCGATCAAGATGGCTATTCCCAGGTACGTTGTTTTGGGTTCACTGTGTCCCAAGAGTGTCATTACTGAAGCCACGGCCACATAGGCCGCAAGCATGAACAACAGCACCGCTGCGATTCGCGCCGCGTGTCTTTCTGATTGTTCCTGCGCGGCATGAGCACGGAACCGCCACAACACAACTATGGCCGAGAAGAGTTCGATAGCACTGTCACCCCCAAAGGCGAGTAGTGCTGGGCTGCGGGCCATCCATGCGGCAGACAGGGCTACCGCGGCCTCCACAGTCATCCAAACGATTGTGACCGTTTGAATCCGTTGGACTCGACGGATCGTGTCTTGGGTCGGAATTTGCAGGACGAACGCCATGAAAATTGAGCAATGTCACCTGCCATCATAACCGCGTGCCCCCGCAAACGACCCTCCGCCAACTGGCTCCGAGCCGAGTTGCCCGTACAGAGAAACAGAACCCTTTGACGTGTACGCGGCTTTCTCTGAGGCCTAAGGAGAGAATACTTCAGATGAACCTTAGTTCAGAGAACCTGAAGGGTGGAGCCTTTACCGACGCAATAGAGCGGAAGAGGATCCGTGAAGAATCGTCGTTTTCAACATCGACACATCTGATTCGGAACATCACACTGCACTTCGTCGACCGCTCACCAAGTTGTAGATCAGAACCACCACCGCTGCAACCAGCAGCAAGTAGATCAGGCCTCCGCCGACATGGAGACTGAAGCCCAGAAGCCACAGAATCAAAAGAACTACGAAAATTGTCCAAAGCATATTGAATCTCCTGTGCTCATTCCTGAGCACCGTAATGAATAGATGATGACAGGCGGCGCCTTGCGAGTCTGCGCAACATTGCTCAAGTGGACGAAGGCGCAACCAGAAACCGGCTTGATTAATTTTGACCTGCTCGAGCCTGGATTACACCGATGCAAGATAGCCGCGAACCGTGAAGCTGGGAGCCGGCAAGGGGGAAGGGGGCATTATGATTCGTGATCCGTTCGAACGGTTGGAGGAGAAGACTTCTGCTTAATGTTTGCTGAAGACCCGATTCAAACATTCAAACGACACTCCCCGTGGAGTTGAGGGGCATACGATTTCCCAGTACGATAGAGGGAGCTAAACTCACAACGAGGTCGGAATGGGGAGAATCGGACGCTGCGAAGCGTTGTCTTTGAGAGCCTTCGCCGGCATCATGGCGCTTGTTCTGTGTTTGGGCTGGCCAAACGAGACCGCGGCCTATGCCGTCCTTGCGCATGAAGCGATCATTGACAGCGTCTGGGACACCAACATACGCCCCTTACTGTTGAAGCGCTTTCCCGATGCCACGGCAGAAGAACTCAAAGAAGCACACGGCTATGCGTACGGCGGGGCGATTATCCAGGACATGGGCTACTATCCGCACGGAAGCTTTTTCTTCAGCGATTTGACGCACTATGTGCGGAGCGGAGACTTTGTCCTGGCTCTTCTCCACGATTCCAAGGATCTTGACGGTTATGCCTTTGCGCTTGGGGCACTCGCTCACTACGCCTCGGACAACGAAGGTCACCCCATGGGCACGAATCGCGCGGTCCCGCTCCTATATCCCAAGTTGCAGAAAAAATACGGCGACTCGGTTACCTATGAAGAAGACAAGCTGGCGCACGTGAAGACGGAATTTGGATTCGACGTTCTGGAAGTAGCACAGGGACGTTACGCTCCCGATTCGTACCACGACTTCATCGGCTTTGGAGTTTCGGTTCCTCTACTGGAACAAGCCTTTCAGGAAACCTACGGTTTGGATTTGAAGACCGTTCTTACTAACGAAGACGAGGTCCTCGGTTCCTACCGTCATGCTGTCAGCCAGCTCCTTCCCAAAGCCACACGCATTGCCTGGAGCCTGAAGAAAGACGAGATATTGAAGGATCAGCCGAGCATGACGAGAAAGAAGTTTCTCTATAATCTTTCTCGCGCGAGTTACCAAAAGAACTGGGGAAAGACCTATCGGCCGCCGACCTTTTGGGAAAGATTTTTCGCGTTCCTTACTCGGATTCTCCCCAAGGTCGGCCCCTTAAAAGTGCTGCAACTCAAAACACCTACGCCTGCAGCGGAAAAACTATTCCAAGCGAGCTTCAACGCGACTCTGGAGCGCTACCGACAGCTGCTAACCCAGGTAGGTGCTGGCCAGCCGGACTTGCCCAACGAGAACTTTGACACCGGTGCAGTAACGGGTCCGGGAATATATCGGCTCAACGATGAGACGCATGCAGAGTTGCTGGACGCGCTGGCGAAGAAGAGTTTCAGTGGTGCTTCGCTGGAGGTTCGGGCTGAGCTTCTGGAATTCTACGGGCATCCGGATGCTCCTTACGCGACGAAGCGAAAACCAAAGGACTGGGCAAGAGTTCAGGCCGAACTTGAACAATTGAAGAAGGCAGCTCCGCCAGCGGTTCCGCCGGCCGCAGATGGTCGCGTCCAGCCAGGCCTCTCGTCCGAGTAAGGGGAAGGTCTTCTGTAGTTTCTCAGCCGTGGAGGTTGAGGCTGTATGTGGGAGATACGGCATGCAACCGAGTCCCGCTAAATTCTCGGCCCGAGCCATAAAGGCCTCCTGGTGGTTGGGGACGGCCTCGCTGGCTTTTGGCCTTTTTATCAAGATCACTTCTGAACTGCTGGAGCACGAGGTGTCCGGCGTGGATCGTACGATCCTGATTGGTTTCGCGAAGGCACGAACTCCCTGGCTCACGGTGGTGGCCGTGGATTTGACGGCATTGGGATCGGTCACACTCGTGGTGCTTATTTCGACCATAGCGTTGTGTGTACTGCTCCTCTTGAAGGACCGGATGGGAGCGCTGCAACTGGTGGCGGCTTCCGTGGGTGCAGGAATTCTAACGATTACAATAAAGAACTACATTGACCGGCCTCGCCCGGAGGTCGTTGCACAGCTCATCCAGGTTTCGGGCTTGTCTTATCCCAGCGGCCACTCGATTGCGGCCGCATCCCTCTATTTGACCGTAGCCATTCTTGTGTGCCGGCATCTTCAAAGAACCTGGCATCAAATCGCGATTCTGGCGATGACGGTTGGGATCATACTGCTGGTGGGAATGACTCGCATCTACCTTGGAGTGCATTACCCAAGCGACGTCGCCAGTGGCGTATCGCTTGGGGCGGCCTGGGCGCTTTTGCTGGCCGGGTGCTTTTCGTTTTTTCCCTGATCGCAAGATCGCCCGCCCCGGGCAATAATTCTCTGGATCGTGCGCTGCCAGTTCCATCGTGACTCCTGAACATTAGTGCAGCATTCGATGGAGAGCAGGCGCAGCTGGGAAGGCTTCCCAACTCTCTTTCTTCATCGCGCCCCCGGCGGCTCTTGGGTGGCTGGAATTCCGACCATGTGGCGATAGAACGCAACGGCCCGGTTGACCGAGGAAGACTCATTTCCCGCGATCACCCCGTTGGCGTTCTTTCCTGTGCGCACGATGCTGTAGTAGCGCCAGACGCTATCCGACTCGCGATCCAGGAAGTACATCGACTGCAGGTCACCCGGGTGAAGGATAGGGATGAGGAGATAGCGCATTGTGCTGACGTTCTCCACATCGAAGACGAGTCGCTTGGCCGAAGCCTCTACAATGTGCATTCGGTAGATGGCCTTGCCAGAAAGGTTGTCGACCTGTTCGAAGTACAGCACCTTGCCTTCCTGCATCTCATCGGACGTAAAGTCTCCGCGGCGTCGACCGGACTGCAAACCGGTCAGAGCATAGGCGTCCACAATTAGCGTTCGCCACTGCTTGTGAGTGGTAGACCAGTAGCGCATGCCCGCGAGTTCTGAAATTGCTCCAATGTGGCGAAACAAGCCACTAGCTTCCGAGGTATGAGGAAATCTCGCGGCTATGGTCACCAACGTCGTAAAGCCCACTTCAGCCCAACCGGTGCATGCGGGCGGCTTCCAGTCCGGGCCGAGGTCAGACTTGCTCCACGATTTCACTATGGCCAAATCATTCAGACCCGGATAGAACGGATAGAACGGCATGAGTTGATCTCCGCATGGCGGCTGCGGTCCCAGCTGAGACTCAACATCTATGAGCCGTCCCGCCTGCAGCGTAGGAGGAGAAAGCTGGAGGCGATTTGCCTCTTGGGCTGGATTTATCGCGGGCAATATCAACAGGAGCGCCGAGAGAATCAGCGCATCCCGGAACCGCGGCAGTTTGTCCTTTACTGGCATTGCCTGTTCGATTCCGAGTCTTGGGGATCGCGAATTGACGTAGATCGTCGAAAACTCACAAACTCACAAATCTTCCAAGGGGCTATGTGTCGAGTGAGAGAACTCAAAGACAGAGACCCCGGAAACATCTAGGTGTCTGGACGAGAGCCAAAATCATTGTTTCGTTCCGATCTCACACCTGTCTGGTCAAAACGGAACATACGATGCGCAAGCCACGTTGACGCTCTCGAAGGGAGTTTTGAACCTGACACACTGGACGTTATGTCTCGGCTCAGGCCGGCCCGGCAGCACGCACCCCTCGTCGATGGTTGCGGGGGGCGGTGATTTGAACCGCCGACCTTTGGGTTATGCGATCTGACTCACCTTTCGGTGAGAGTTGGACTGTACCTTCACCCACGAGGGGTGCTCGCCATCCAGTCTCTACGCCTTCCCCCACCATTCCGGGGGCTTGGTTCGGTATTGCCCTATCGCTCGCGGGACGTAGGTTCCACCGACTTTGACGAGTGATCTTCCGGTGCATTTGCGCCGGACGCCCAATTTGCAAAAGCTCCTATGATAAGGATGTCCAGGGAACTCGAAGGAATCCTTAGGAGCGTGAGGTTATGAGCTCACGACTATTTCTTGGACACCTTGTTAATTAAGACGACGAGCAGGACCACCACCAGTGCGCCGATCACCGTCCAGATCCACATCTCTCCGCCCATCCATCCATATGCGTGGTTCATCATAGAGTCCCTTTCGTTCCGCTACGAACAGCCCAGAGCACCCGATCTTGCTCGCGAGGAATAAGACTTCTCCTCGGGGCCGATCCTGGCGATGTGCTGTTTATCCGAACGCAACCACTTGTGATTGCGGCTTTAGAAGACGACCGGAGGGGGGCAGGCAAACTGGGTCCCTGTCTGGGACGACTCTTTGCGATAGAGCGAGATTAGCGCGGCCGAGCCGCTGTCACCCCACTTTCCACGACTTCACCAGGCACCCCGAACAGTCGCACAAAGCCTCAGTCATCATTAGGATCTAGCTACAGCAGCCATGGCCGCTCTTTGGCGTTCCCGCAGACTTGCCCAGGTATTGCTCGGGATTAAGATCGAACTTCTCTTTGCACTTGGAGCCGCAGAAGTAATATGTCTGACCTTTGTGCTCGGTTCGTCCAGCGGCGGCGGCCCTTTCTATATCCATGCCGCACACAGGATCTTTCACTGCTGTTGTGCTATTCATTTTGAACTCTCCTTCGTTCCCTACAGAGCGTAACAATAGCGGTGCCGTTCTTCTGAGCAAGAATGATCACTCTAGCCCCGCTCGCCGAATGTCCGTTCCGGCGGAGCGGTATATGAACCAACAGTGAAGCGCACGGGCACGCGGCTGACCCACATGCCATTGGCAAAATGTCGAGCCCCCGGAAACCATCACCGTCACGCCAGGCACTCCGTCCCTGTATTTTGCCGGCTGTTCGGTTCCAGTCCTCCGCTTCAGGAGGATAAGGCCCGCGCTCGTTACGGGCTGGCAACTTCACTCCCCATCGCCTATCTAGGGAGAAGGGGCCTGCCCCAAGAACGGCAATCGCAAGGATCGCCACAATCATGCAAAAGTCCGTTCGTCCCTCATGCACGGCAGCCCAAAGACCCTCCGCGCCGAAACCCTAAAGCGTAACTAAAAGGCCGCGACGAACAATTCAATACGGCGGTATCCTGCGAGGGATCTCAGCCTCTTAGGGGCGGGCCGGATGGTTGCTTCGTGGATCATTTTCAGGAGTGTGCAAGTTTGACCAGTCGCACGTGGTGCGCAAGTCGTATCATCTCGCCTCTGAGGCAGGTCCTCAACTCTCTCGGAGGCTAATGATGAATCTCAAGATCGTGACTGGGCTTATTGCGTTGTTCATGTTTGCGGGCGCGGCCGGACTGGCCACGGCGCAGGACACCACAAAAACCACCCACAAGAAAACACGGACGCTCACCGGCTGTCTTCAAAAAGGCGAAGATGCCAACGAATACAACTTTACCGCCAAGGACGGCGGTACCTGGGAGATCAAGAGCGACAGCGTCAAACTCGACGAACATGTCGGGCATACGGTCAAGATTGTCGGTGTAGTGTCAAATGCCATGGCGCACGGAATGAAGGAAGACACGAAGGAGGAGATGAAAGAGCACGGCATGGATAAACACGCGAAAGAGAGCGGTCACATGACGGTCACGAAGTTAACCATGGTCAGTGACACCTGCCAGAAGTAACCCTGGATCGTGCGTGATAGATATGACGGTGTTCACGGTTACACGACATCCGGCTTCGCAGTTCCTATGATGACGGCTAGGTGGGAACCGAGAGACGAGGGTGGGCTCTTTGATTCGTCCGCTCGGAGTGAGAATCGCGGGTACCTCACGAGACAGTTGGGGCGCCGAAACATTCAAGATTTAGTGCGGCATTGAATGGGTATTTTCAGAACCTACTCGCTGTCGATGGATGCCGCGATATTGTCACCGCGATAGGCAACAAATTGCCGCGACCATGCGAGATAGCGCATCGCCGCAAACTTGAGGAGATAAGTGATGGTAAGCACTGCTGACAGGATCAAAGACATTGGGCCCCAGCCGCAATCGTTCGACATTGAACGCGCGACAAAGGAAAACACAAATTACCGTTCGGTCGCCTGGAGCGGGCGCTATCTGCAAGTGACGCTGATGTCGATTCCCGCTGGCGGCGACATTGGCCTTGAAGCGCATCCGGAGACTGATCAGTTCCTGCGCCTCGACGCTGGCAGCGGTCGAGTGCAGATGGGACCCGCGAAGGATAAACTGACTTTTGAAAAGGAAGTGTCAAACGGCTGGTGTGTCCTCGTTCCGGCGGGGACCTGGCACAACATCACCAATATCGGCGCGACGCCAATGCAGGTCTATGCGATCTACGCGCCCGCCCATCATACACCCGACAAGGTGCAGGCGACGGCGGCGGCGGCTGAAGCCGACAAAGACGACGAGCCAGCGGCCTGGTCAGTGCAGCCAAAACATGCCCCCGATAAACACGGGTGACCGCACGGAGTGAGAATCGCGGGTACCTCACGGGACAGTTGGGGCCGACCAACGATTACCAAGTGCGAAGATGAGTTTTGAATCATGGTTTTCCCGCCACATCAGCGAGCGGGCTGCGGAACCATCCGGCAGGTGTGCGCTGGAATTGGGCGGTCTCGGATAGAGAGAAGGAACTATGCTCCAGGTTCCAAGTGAGGCATTGGATGGAGACCGATGAGCAATCCACTTGAATGATATTAAATGAATTCAGTTCGCCGCGACCGCGCGTCGAGGTGGAGGTTCCCGCGTGGATAACGAGTGCGGAGTAGCCAGGAATTTTGTAACGCGCTGCGGTTTCGCTGGCGTGGCTGATATGCAAATGGCCGGAGAGAATTAGATCAACACGGCAGCGCGCAAAGCCAGCCATGGCCATGTGCGCGCGTCCGACCAAGCCGTGAAGCTCGTGGGTTTCAGGTAAATCGAAAGGATGATGGGAGACGATGATGCGCGTGCGATTCTCGCCGCATGCTTCCAGCCGCGCGCAACTTCGGCCGACCTGCTGGCTGTTGATTCGGCCATTCTTAAAGGTGAGCGAACGGGCAGTATTGATGCCTACAATCGCGATTTCCTGATCGCAGTAGGACGGCTCCAGGTCCTTGGTGATGTAGCGTTGGTAATTCCGAAGAGGTTGCAGCGCGCGGGCGACAACGTTGTACAAAGGCACGTCGTGATTGCCCGGGACGACAATTTGCGGGGAAGGAAGAACCTTTAGAAAACCGCGGGCTTCTTGAAACTCGCGCGCTTTTGCGCGTTGGGTAAGATCCCCGGAAACGACAACGACGTCAGGCCTGGTTTCGGTGACCGCGACGATCAAGGCCTGCACAATGGCGCGATCGATGCGACCAAAGTGCGTATCCGACAGATGAACAATCGTGCGCATTTTACTTAGAGGCAGTCAAGCGCTGCTTCCCGGGACGTTTATTACGGGTGCGATGACTTGCAGAGCACCCGGATGGATCAGGTAATTCAACGGAGTATTCATTTGATTTAGTTCCCCGTCCGTGGCGACGCCAATCTGAGGTCTCCGCGTCTCAATCGTGATTCCTTTCGTAATTAGAACATCGAGATCGCTGGCTTCGCGCAACCATCCAAAAACCGCGAGAAAGGCCAGTCGCAACAGGTCAACACGGCCAGCGCGATTTGACACATAGAGGCATAATTCGCCCGCGTCGAGCCTTCGGCGCCCGCGGATATGCAAGCCTTCCATTTCATACTTATTATTGCCTATGAATACAAATGGTGTCGTTCGCGAAAAGTTCTTTCCATTCGCGCGCAGGCGAACATGAAGAGGTAAGTAGTTTTCCAGGACCGAAATGGAGGCGTCAAGGAAAGCCAGCCACTTGTTGCGACCTCTCCTCTGCTCCTCATCGCGCTCGCGCACCATGCGTGGATAGATGCCGAGGCTGGAATTATTGAGGAAAATGCGTCCGTTGACCTCACCGACATCCACTCGCCTAGCGCGACCGGTGATGAGATTGCGAGTTGCGCCTTCGAGGTCTTGCGGAATATGCAAATCCTTGGCGAAATGATTCCAGGTCCCGAGCGGGAGAACGCCCAGCGTGAGGGATGTTCCCAGGAGTTCTTTTGCCACGGCGTTTACAGTGCCGTCGCCGCCCCCGGCCACAATGATTTGGCTCTTTTCGTTGACAGCCCGACGCGCCAACTCAGTGATTTCAGCGCCGCTGGGTGCTAGGAGAATGCGCGCGGGCACGCCATTCTCAGCAAGGATTCGAGAAAGCTTTTCGCGAAGTTCCGGACCCGGGTGGCAACCCGAAGTGCTATTGAGGATGCAGGTTAAACTGGAAGACGCCACGTGGTTTGACAGCTTTCAGATCGTAGATCTCAATCTTGCACGATCCGATTGAGCACTGGAATCAACAGCAGCGAAGAAAATTTTAACACACATATCAGGCATCGACCGGACGGTTGCTGCTCTTGGGGCTTGGCCTGCTGGTTCAGTTTCACAGGTTCTGTTTCCTGCTTCTGTGGTGATGCGTGCGATGCCTTCGGGCGTAAGAGCTTCGGGCTGAATGGATTCCGGGGTGAAGCCCTTGGCATCGCCCAGGGTGAAGCCCTTTGCCGTGGAGGAATAGATGGGGCGCCAGCCGCCATCGGCGATGGGGACGGGAGCGCCGTGATTACGCCAGGGAGCGCCGGTGGAGGCTTTGAATCCAGCCTGGGCAAGCTGGGTTCCGGCTAAGGCGCCGTGCTGGCGGAGAAAGCGGACGACACGCGCGAGGTTCTCGACATGCGCGTCCTTCCAGATGCCGAGGTCGGAGGGGCTGATGCAGCCGTCGGGGACCACGGCGGTGGCTTGGTGGCTTCGGTGAGGACGGTGCCCGCGCCCCCAACGGCACGAGCGCCGAGGTGGACGAGATGCCAGTCGTTGGCAAAGCCGTCTTCGCTGGAGTACTCGCACATGGGGGAGACGGCAATGCGGTTAGGAGAAGAAATATCGCGGATTTGGAACGAGTCGAACAGGTTCATGGCTTATGGATGATACTGTCTGCAGCATTGCCTTGTTTCGGCACGTCGCCATCACTTCTGCTTTTGGGTTCGCTTGGGGTGGCGCAAATTCTCTGCGTGCCGTTCTTGTCGAGTTGCACCGGAGTCGCTACAAGTTCGCTTGTCGGGACAGCAGGACCATCTGGTTGCCGAATAAACTGCTCTCTTGAGCCATCCACAGGGTAACCGCTGTCCTCAAGATCACGAACGAGCTCATCGTTAGAACCTGGATTCTGAAATAAACCAAGTTTTGCCATTTTGGTCTCCACCAATTTAATGCAGCGCCGAAGTCCTCGCTCGGGTTGTCTATAGCATTGGGTGCCTACATTCTCTGCGCGCTACCCCTGTCGGGCTGCACCCTAGAAACCACAAGTCTGCCCTTTGCCACAGATGGGTGGTCTGGTTTCCGGATAGACTGCACTCTTAAACCTTCAATAGATTTGCTCATTCCCTCGCGGAATACTGTGCAGAATGGCTCATTTCCGGACGCCCGGCGGAAGGGGAACATTGGCGTACCAGCGCACCGCGATT
>PKXK01000094.1:3213-3736 GCA_003132325.1 Acidobacteriaceae bacterium | reverse complement strand
CCCAAGATCCTAACGGCGAGGCCGGGGCCGGGGAACGGCTGGCGCTGCAGAATGTCTTCGGGCATGCCGAGATCACGGCCTATGCGGCGCACTTCATCTTTGAATAGGTCTTTGAGCGGCTCGATGAGTTTGAGCTTCATCTTCGCGGGCAGTCCGCCTACGTTGTGATGCGATTTGATGACTTGCGATGGGCCGCGTACGGAGCGCGATTCGATGACGTCGGGATANNGTCGAAGACGGCAATGAACTCTTTGCCGATGATCTTCCGCTTCTTCTCCGGATCGGTTACGCCCGCGAGTTTCTTCATGAAGCGGTCGGTGGCGTCGACCGCTACCAGGTGCAGGCCAAGATTGTCACGCAGATTCTTCTGAACTTTCTCGAACTCGTTCTTGCGCAGCACTCCATTGTTGACGAAGACGCAGGTGAGCCGCGACTTCCCGGACGCATCCCGCATGGCGCGATCGACCAGGACCGCCGCTACGGAAGAATCCACGCCGCCAGAAAGGGCACAGATGGCGCGTCC
>PKXK01000094.1:0-3128 GCA_003132325.1 Acidobacteriaceae bacterium | reverse complement strand
CCGAGTCGCCGTGCGACATCCAGACCGCTAGCAGTTTGGGCAGTCCCTGAAAAAGTTGCGAGCCGGATTCCTGGATTTCTACTTTGGCGTGGCCATACTCGCGTTTTGCGGCGGGGCGGACTTTGCCGCCTAGCGCATAGACCATGAACTGCAATCCGTAGCAAATGCCGAGCACGGGGAGGCCAAGATCGAAGACTTTCTTGTCGGCATGGGGTGCGCCTTTGTCGTATACGGACGACGGGCCGCCCGAGAGAATGATGCCTACCGGAGAATAGCTGCGAATCTCTTCCAGGCTGGCGTTGAAGGGCAGGACAACCGAGAAGATTTTCTGTTCGCGGATGCGGCGGGCGATTAGTTGCGAATATTGCGCGCCGAAGTCTAGGACTACGATGGATTGGGTTTCCACGGATGAGTTTCTCAGATTGACGCCCCCGGTTGCAAACAAAAGCAAAACCTTAACCACAGAGGACACAGAGGAACACGGGGGAAAGCGATCGTTCCCCTGTGTTCCCTGTGGTGATCGCACTTTAGCGCACTACAATACTCACCAGTTTCTTCGGCACCACAATGACCTTTACCACTTGCTTGCCGGCGATCGCCGCCTTCACTTTGTCGTTGGCGAGCGCCGCTTGCTTGATTTGATCGTCGGTCGCACCCGCTGGCACCACGACCAAGCCGCGGAGCTTGCCATTGACCTGCACCGGAATCTCGATCTCATCTTCCGCTGCCAGTGCCGCATCGTACTTTGGCCAGGGAGCTTTCAGCAGATTGCTGGTCTCGCCCGTCATCTCCCAAAGTTCATGCGCCAGATACGGCGCCATCGGAGCCAGCAACAGTGCTATGTTGCGCTGCACGTCGGCGAGCAGCGAAGCGGGAACTCGCCCGGCGGCAATCGCCTGCTCGGCGCCATAAATCTCATTCACCAGTTCCATGATGGCCGCGATGCAGGTGTTGAAGTGCCAGCGGCCCTGGAAATCGTGGCTCACGCGCTTGATGGTCTGGTGCAGCTTGCGCTGAATCGCGCGAGCCTGAGGTGACAACGACTCGCTCTGGGGAGGCGGGGATTGTCCCGTCCTCGCTTGCTTCGTCATCTCCGCCGCCGGAGACGCGGCGAGCCGCGTCTCTACAGGAGGGGTGCGCAGGTAGAAGCGGTAGACACGGCCCAGGAAGCGCTGAATGCCTTCGATTCCCGAGTCCTGCCAGTCGAGGTCGCGATCCGGTGGCGCTGCGAACAGGCTGTACAGGCGGGCCGCATCGGCTCCGTAGCGCGCTACCATCTCATCCGGCGACACTACGTTTCCCAGATTCTTCGACATCTTGGCGCCGTCTTTGATTACCATCCCCTGGGTGAACAGGCGCGCAACGGGCTCGTCGTTTTTCACCAGGCCCATGTCGCGCATGAACTTGGTCCAGAAGCGCGAATAAATAAGATGGAGAATGGCATGTTCCACGCCGCCAATGTACTGATCAATGCCATTCTTCCCGAACCAGTAGGCGATCTTTTCGCTGTCGAACGGAGCCTTGTCATTGTGCGCGTCGGCGTAGCGGTAGAAGTACCATGACGAATCGACGAAGGTGTCCATGGTGTCGGTTTCGCGGCGCGCCGGGCCGCCACATTTCGGACAAGTGGTATTTAAGAACTCCGGCACGCCCGCTAACGGCGATCCACCGGCCAGCGTGATGGGTACGTTGTGCGGCAAAATAACCGGTAAGTCTTTTTCCGCTACCGGCACAACACCGTCTTTGTCGCAGTACACCATCGGAATCGGCGTGCCCCAGTAACGCTGCCGGGAGATACCCCAGTCTTTTATGCGGAAGGNNCCATGGTTTCTTCCGGGTCGCTCGACTGCGGCAGAATCACCAAGCGGATGTCCAACTTGTACTTCTGGGCGAATTCATAATCGCGTTCGTCGTGGGCGGGAACGCTCATGATGGCGCCGGTGCCGTAGTCCATCAGAATGTAGTTCGCCACCCACACGGGCACGGCTTCTCCGTTGTAGGGATTCTTGGCATAACGGCCGGTGAACACGCCGTGCTTCTCGATGGCGCCAACGTCGCCGGCTTCGTTGGCTTTGCGCTGTTCGGCGATTAGTTGGTCGACCTGGCTGCGCAAGTCGGGATTGCGGGCGGCGATATCCGCCACAATCGGATGCTCCGGCGCCAACTGGACCGAGGTGGCGCCGTAAATCGTATCCACGCGGGTGGTGAACACTGTGATCGTCGATCCCGCGGGGCCGACGGTTCCGCCCAAATCGAAATCGACCAGCGTGCCTTCGCTGCGTCCGATCCAGTTCTGCTGCATGATGCGGACTTTTTCCGGCCAGCCCTGCAACTTTTCGAGATCGCGCAGCAACTCGTCGGCGTACTTGGTGATGCGCAAAAACCACTGCTCCAGTTCGCGCTGCTCGACGGGAGTGTCCTCATGGCGCCAGCACATCCCCCCCACGACCTGTTCGTTGGCCAGCACCGTGGCGCACTGCGGACACCAGTTCACTTTGCTCTTCTTGCGATACGCTAGTCCCGACTGGTAAAGCTTCAGGAAGAACCACTGATTCCAGCGGTAGTAATCGGGCAGGCAAGTTGTGACCTCGCACGACCAGTCATAGGCGAACCCGAGGCGCTTCATCTGGACCTTCATGGCGGCGATATTGGCAAGAGTCCACTCGCGAGGGGGAGTGTTGTTCTTGATCGCGGCATTCTCCGCGGGCAATCCGAAGGAATCCCAGCCCATGGGATGGAGCACGTTGTAGCCGTTCATCCACATGTAGCGAGCCAGGGCATCGCCGATGGAGTAATTGCGCACGTGTCCCATGTGCAGCGCGCCGGAAGGGTAGGGAAGCATCTCTAACACGTAAAACTTCGGCTTGGCGGAGTGGGGCTCGGCGGCATAGAGCGACGGATCGCTTTGCCAGCGCGCGGTCCATTTCTGTTCAATGCGCTGCGCGTCGTAACGCTCATCATTATTATTACGCTCGAGATTATTACGCTCGAGGCGCGCGGTGGGGATCGGCTTGTCTTCCTGGGGCATAGATAAGGGTAGTTCGGTAATGAGTAATCCATGATTTTACAACGCCTAACTGAGGTCAGACAGCGCTATCGCAGGCCAATGTAGATGCTCCAAGATAATG
>PKXK01000009.1 GCA_003132325.1 Acidobacteriaceae bacterium | reverse complement strand
AAGCGCGAGAAGTGGCGCACCCAGTTATTTCGATCAATGTTAAAAGACAAATCCGCGTTATACTTTCCCGTTAAAGTGGCCCACCCGCCAGTTCGTGAATACATGGATCAGGAAAAATGGAAGGAAGCTGATGCCCAGGTTCCCGTAGTTGGCCAAGTGCTGGAAAACGTCGCGGTCGCGATTGGCAATGCCGCGGATCATCTGGAGAAGGCGATGGAGCAGGGGCAGTAAAGTGCCGGAGTTGCACAGATAGCGCTGCTGAAGTGCCTATCGAGAACAGAGAGTTTGCACTCATTACCGGGTTGTGATCCAACGACCGCTGGACGGTCTGCTACGAAGCGGGTTGCTGGCGTCCCGAAGCGTTAACTGAGAAGGCAAAACTGCAGTTTGAACCGCTGACCGCCCCCAGATCAGTTGCCAGCCATTTCTTGCCAGTTTTACGCCAAAGCACAGCATGGCTCTGCAGATCGCCCTGATTCGTAGCGCCACCGACAGCCTGCCCGTTTTGGTTAACCGCCCATGCATTTGAGAAATTTCCTCCCAATGTACCCAGGTCCGTAATCCCGGTCGCACGATCCCAAACAAAAGCGTGGAACACCTGGTAACGCACACGATCACAGCGACGTACAACGGCAGCACCAGCTTTAACGGCAGTTCGGCTTCACTGACGCAGACGGTTAATTAGTGTCAGGCATCTCCAGCAAGGGCAGCCATCAGCCATCAACCGTCACCCTCAGTCATGTCATCCGTTCATTTCCTGACAGCAAAAATGAAGGGGCGGCCACCGGCCGCCCCTAAGCGAGTCCACAGAAGATCAGAAGGTCAAGCGCAATGCAAGTTGGATTACGCGCGCGGGGTAAGTTTGAGTGATTTCGCCGAACAAACCACTGTCCGGGTTCGCTACGTTCGGGTTATAGAACTGGGTGGAGTTTAGGATGTTGAAGAAGTCGGCATGGAACTCGAGCTTGGTACGCTCGCTCCACAGCGAAGTCGATTTTGCGAACGAGAAATCGACGTTGGTGCGTCCGGGCCCGCGGAAGAAGTTGCGCGGCAGGGTGCCGTAGGTCTGCTGGCCGGCAGTAGGCACGATCCCTGCTCCGTTCAGGGCTTGCAGGCTCGCCCACTCGAAGTTGGAGGGATTGACGTAAATGGCGCCAAGGGTGGTGGGGTCGGTATGAGCGTAAGGGTCAAAGGTGGTGACGGAGTTGCCCACCAGGTTCACGCGAACCAGTTGCGAGTCTCCCGCGCCCGACGGACCCGGATACCTCCGGTTTTGCGGCAGGTGGGCGTAGATGTCGATTGGGAACCCATCACGCCAGGTGACGATGGGATACAAACTCCAGCCTTTGGTGAGCCGTTTGGGCGCTGACGGCCAGAAATCCGCAAAGGGCAGGTCCCAGCCGCCGCTCGCGGTGATCGAGTGCCCAATGTCGCCATCCGACAGGGCATAGAAGAGGTTCGGTTGATAGGACGGCACGCTGCTCGAGGACTGCCGATAGCCCGAGGCGTTGTCCAGGTTCTTCGCCCAGCTGTAGCCAATCGTAAAGTAGCTTGATCCGAAATACTTGTGCTCTGACGTTTGCTTCTTCAGGCTGGCCTGGAAGGCGTTGTAGTTCGCATGGCCGACATTGGCGAAGGTGGGCGTGTAGCTCCAGTCGCCGGAGCCAGCGCCGGGCTGAGTCCAGAGGACGCGGTTTGCCGTCCCCAGGATGAACGGGTTGGTATCGATTAAATCGCTGAGCTTGCGCGAGATGCTTCCCAGGTAGGAAACATCGGCCCTGAAACTGCGGCCAATCTCGCGCTGTATGCTGAGGTTGTACTGGTAACTGTAGGGTGTCTTCATGTGCGGATTGACAAAATACACTCCGCCTCCCCCGAAGGGCAGAAAGCCAGCCGCGCCAAAATCAATGTTGGGCGCCGGGGGCTTCGACGGGAATGGGTTCACGGTGCCGGTGGAACCGAAAGGATCGCTCAGGAAATTCGGCGCGCCGGTGTAGCCCGAATTGACCGTCCCGGTCACTGTGGGCGAATAGAAGTTGAAATCAGTGTAGCCGAAGAAGGGTGCCTGGCCATTGAACTGCAAATTGGCTTCGCCCTTCAGGATGTCGTAGAACATGCCAAAGCCGCCGCGGACACTGGTCTTGCCCGAACCGCTCGGGTCCCAGGCAAAGCCAAAGCGCGGCCCGAAGTTCTTCGTGTCGGGATAATTAGCTCCGCTCGGCGCGCCCGGGTCGCCGGGGAACAGCAATCCCACCGGCGCATTGACGAACCGAGTCGAATGTGCGTCCGGCACGATGGTGAACGAGCGCCCCTTGGTGTCATACATCGGTGAGCTGTATTCGTACCGCAGCCCGTAGCTCAGCACCAGGTTCCGGGTGATGCGCCATTCATCCTGGGCGAAAGCCGCAAAGTATTTGCTGCGGATATTGGAGGGAGCTTTTGGCCACTGATAGTACTCGTCGGGCAATCCCATCAGGAAATCGGCGAAATCCGAGCCGCTGCCGGAGGCGGTGCTCGTTCCATAAAAATCGAACTCGCCGTTGACGTAGTAGTCGTAAACCGTGTTGTTCTCAAAGGGCGAGAAGGCGCCGCCAAATTTCATGCTGTGCTTGCCTTTGACCCAGGAGATCGTGTCCGTCAACCCAAACGTATTGTTGACCTCCGTGGTCGGGCCGCGATAGCTGAACCCCAGCCAGTCGCCTTCATTGTAGAAGTAGATCTCCGGCGGGCCGGTGGCCTGGTCGGGTGTGTTTCCGACTCCCAGAGCGGTGTTGTTGGGCAGGCTCACTGCCGGCTTGCCCATCAGCATATTCAGCCGTTGTGCCGTAACCCGCACCTCGTTCAACAGGGTGGAAGAAAACGAACGGGTGTAGGCAAGGTTCAGAAAATACGTATTGCTGCCCCAGTTGTCCGGGAACGGGATGGTCGTCTGATTACTGGTGCAACCGTCCTGCGCGAAGGGGCAGAGATCGGTGTCCCGTTTCAGGCCCAGAGAAACGGAAATCTTGTCCTTCTCGGTCAGATTAAAATCGAGCTTGCCCGTATATTCGTTGAAGTTATCTTTGTAGGTAGATTGTGGATTCAAGGTGCCGCTGGCGCTGTGTGGAATAATGCCGGCTGCGATGTAGTTCTGGGCCACCGGATCGATCGTGGCGATGATGCCCTGCGCTGCTTTCGTAGCATCGGGCTGGAAGTAAGGGTTGGCCTGTAGGAAGGCTGCCACGGTAGAAGCGTCGGGCGAATTCGAGAAGTTCCCATTCAGTTCATCGTCCGTGAACACGGTCTGTACGCCCGGAGTCATCCCCTGCGTGAGCCGCTGTCCCTGGTACGAGAAAAAGAAGAACGCCTTGTCTTTATAGACGGGGCCGCCGAGGGTGCCGCCGAACTGGTTGCGTTTGAGGATGCTCTTCGGCACGCCCTCACGGTTGTTAAAGAAAGTGTTGGCGGCCATAGCATCGTTGCGCAGGAATTCAAAGGCGGTGCCATGCCAGTCATTGGTGCCTGACTTGGTGACCACGCTGACAATGCCACCGGCGTTGCGGCCGTATTCGGCGCTGTAGTTGTTCTCCAGGATGCGGAACTCGGCGATCGCGTCAGGGTTGGGGTTGTACACGACATTGTTATCCAGCAGGTTGTTGTTATCGCCGCCGTCCAGAAGGTAGGTGACCGAGTCAACGCGCCCTCCGGCTACGCTGAAGCTTTGGCCGGAGTAGTTCTTATCGCCCGTCATTTGGTTGACGTCGGTCACACCGGGTTCGAGGCGGGCGAGGTCGAACACGTTGCGCCCGTTCAGCGGCATATCGACAATTGGCCGGCTGGTAACCGAATCGCCGACCGTCGCGCTCTGGGTTTCAACGGCGAGACCGCTGGCGGTGACCTCTATGACTTCACTCACCGCGCCGACCCGCAGCGCGACGTCAATCTTTAGGTTCTGGTTGATCTCCAGTTGGCCGGTGTTGACCACCATCTTGCGAAAACCCGGCCGCTCGGCGGTGACCGTGTAGGCTCCGATCGGCAAGTTCAGAGCCTGATAGGCGCCGTCCTTGTCGGTAGTGGTCTTGTACTTGATGCCGGTCGCGACGTTCGTGACGGTAATGGCGACTCCCGGCACCATCGCGCCCTGTGGGTCGGTGACGACGCCGAGAATCCTGCCCGTTGGCTGCTGTGCATAGGTGAAGGGTCGCAGCAGCAGCAAGCAGGCCGCAACACCAGCCACAAGCAGTAGCGTTCTGAAGCGCTTGCACATATATCCTCCCATTTAGACACTATGTCGCCGACTAGTTTTGCCGAGACCAGCTCGCCTCCGGGGG
>PKXK01000215.1 GCA_003132325.1 Acidobacteriaceae bacterium | reverse complement strand
AGGCGCTGCAGCTCACCGCGCTCGAACAACTGTGGCTGATTCCATCGCACAAGAATCTGATTGGAGCCAACCTCGAACTGGTTGCGGCGGAGCGGCGCGAGTATCGCCTGCGCGATGCCCTCGCGAGTTTGCGCGAGCGTTTTCAGTTTATCGTGCTGGACTGTCCGCCAGCGCTTGACCTGCTGACGCTGAACGCACTGGTCGCCGCGGATGGAGTATTGATCCCGATGCAGGCGGAGTATTTTGCGCTCGAGGGTGTGTCGGAACTGCTGGACACGATCGACCGAATCCGAGTGGACCTGAACCCCGCGCTGACGGTTGATGGCGTGGTGATCACGATGTTCGATGAGCGGACGAACCTGGCGCAGCAGGTGGCGGAGGAGCTGAGGAAATATTTTGGGGAGAAGCTGTGCACGACGACGATCCCGCGGAACATACGGCTGGCGGAGGCTCCGAGCCACGGGCTGCCGGCGCTGGTGTATGACGTGCGGTCGCGGGGAGCGGAGAGCTACATCCGGCTGGCGAAGGAGATTCTGGACCGGCAGGCGCAGGCGGCCAAGGGGCCGGGGGAAGCGGCTTAGATTGATTGACATAAATATTTATGTGTGTCGATATAAAGAAAGGTCAGAAGTTAGAGGTCAGATTGCAGAGGTAAAACCCGGCTCGCAAACGGCATCGGCAGCCGCGGGATTTTCAAATCTGCTATCTGACCTCCGACCTCGGGAGAGATTACTTTGATGACTACATCGGATACGGCGGCTGATACGGCGGCTAAGACTGGAACGGAGAAGGCGCACGAGAAGCTGGCGGAGAAGCGGCGGGCTTTGGGGCGGGGACTGGAGTCTCTGTTGCCGGGGCCACGGGTGGTTTCGGCGCCGCCCGCACGCCCTCCGGCCGCTCCCACCCTTCCGCAAAGTACGCGGAAGGATGGGGCACCCGATTCGGCGAGTTCTCAGTTCTCAGTTCTCAGTTCTCAGGAACCCGGCTCCGCGCTTTCTTCTTCTGGCACCGACGGGGGACGGCCACCTGAAGTTGTTGACGAGTTGCAGGCTGCGGATGCGGGGCAAACTGCGGACGGCGAACAGGCATTTGAGCTCGCGCTTGACCGGATCGAGCAGAATCCGTACCAGACGCGTACGGAGTTTGAGCCCAACGCTCTGGCCGAGTTGGCGGCCTCGATCCAGGAGCAGGGAGTCTTGCAACCGATTGTGGTTCGGCCGGCGACAGTTCCGCGAGGCTCGTTTGGGTTAACGTACGAGGGAACAGAAGTCGTTCCACCAGAAATAGCTGGGGCACTGCCACCCCTCGCACCCGTGGCTCCGGGAGGAAAGCAGCGCTACATCCTGATTCTGGGCGAGCGGCGTTTCCGCGCGTCGAAGATGGCGGGGAAGACGACGATCCCGGCGATCGTGAAACGGGTCTCGGAGCAGCAGGCGGCGGAGATGACGCTGGTCGAGAACCTGCAGCGCCAGGATCTCCACTGCCTGGAGCAGGCGGTGGCCTTCGCCAAGCTGAGCACGGACTTCCACCTGACGCAGGAAGCGATTGGGAAACGAGTGGGGGTGTCGCGCGAGCAGGTATCGAATTATCTGCGCTTGCTGCGACTGCCGCGCGAAGTGCTCGACGCGCTGCGGAACGGAGACCTGACATACAGTCATGCGCGTTTGTTGCTCTCGTTGGGCGAGGAGAGCCAGATCGTCAAAGTGGCNNGAGCGGGGCGCGGTGGGTGGATCCGAATGTGCGGGCGGCGCAGCGATCGCTGGAAGCGGTGCTGGGAATGAGGGTGCGGATTCGCGATCGGAAGGGGAAAGGGAAGATCACGATTGAGTATGGGACGCTGGAGGATTTTGACCGGGTGGTAGGGATGTTGAAGGGGAAGTAGGGCCAGGTCTCAAGGTTTCAGAGGTTTCAAGGTTTCGACGGTTTCCCACTTTTCCCACGGTGCGCCGTGGGCTGCATTCTTACGCTGCTTTGCGGATGGGGGCGTGCTGGGTTTGCCGTCCAGCCCCCTAAGAAAATATTTTTCTCGGCTGGAGCCTAGTTAGGGCATTAATATACTTGACTGACAGGTGGTTCCGTGCTAACTTTTAAGCATGGAAAGCCCAAAAACACTTCAGCAGGCCATTCAATACTTCAGCGACTTTGAGAACTGCCAGCAGTTCATGATTGCAAACCGCTGGGCAGACGGCAAAGTGCGCTGCCCACAGTGCGACTCTCTCGAAGTGAAGTATCTTCCCAATGCGCGCCTGTACAAGTGCTACCAAAACCACCCCCGCCAGAAATTCTCGCTCAAGGTCGGAACCGTTTTCGAGGATTCTCCGATCCCACTGGAAAAGTGGCTGCCCGCAGTGTGGTTGCTTGTGAGCTGCAAAAATGGGATCAGCTCCTACGAAGTGGCCAGCGCTATCGGTGTCACTCAAAAGTCGGCATGGTTCATGATGTACCGCATTCGCAAGGCTATGCACTCCGGTTCTTTTCAGAAGCTGGGCGGCAACGGCGGCGAGATTGAAGCGGACGAAACTTTCATCGGCGGCAAAGCGCGGAACATGCACTTGAGCAAACGGCAACGCCGGATCACTGGCACAGGCGGCAAGGACAAAACCGCAGTCATGGGCATCCTTGAGCGTGGCGGCGAAGTTCGCACTGTGGTTGTGGGCAGCCGTCGCAAGCAGGTTCTACAAGGCGAAGTGAAAAAGCATTTGGAAGCGGGAGCCGCGCTATACACCGATGCGCTGCTTTCCTATGACGGCCTCGCTGGCGACTACGCGCATCAGGTGATTGACCACGCGGCGAAATACGTAGATGGCCGCGTGCATACCAACGGCCTTGAGAACTTCTGGAGCCTGCTCAAGCGCGGGATCAGCGGAACCTATGTGAGCGTGGAACCATTTCACCTTTTCCGCTACCTAGACGAGCAGACCTTCCGTTACAACAACCGGAAAGACATGGACAATGCGGATCGTTTCCAGCTAGCACTCTCGCAGATTGTTGGGAAGCGTCTGACCTATGCGGAGGTGACTGGCAAGGTGGGAGAAACGGCCTTCTAATCCTTTGCGCGGGAAGCGCGGGAAGCGGAAGTCCGCATAGACTTCCGCGCCTTTGCTCTTTTCTCAGCATCCAGCTTGGCCTTGATCTCCGAATGGGGAACGGCCAAAAGACGCTTCATAAAATTCGTGAACTTGCCGAAATCGCCCTCAACATTCTTTGCGGGATTGGCGGGGCGAGTTGGCTTTTGGGACACGTCCACCTTCTCTTTGTAGGGAGAAGGGTAGTTCTACGTGTGCCAAAAGTCAACCGATGCCCCGTATCGATATTTTCAGTTTCTATAAGCCGGAAGAGTTCGACGCTTCCGGAGGAGAACAAATGGAATTTCGTTTGATCTATCAGGGGGCGCTGCCGTCCGAAAAATGTGAGGATAAACTGGTCAGTGGAAGCGGAGGCTATGGCAGGGCTAAAGACAAGCATCGGCTAAGAAAACATTTTCATTTGCAGTTGCGCGAACTGTGGAAGCAGTACCCTGACTTAAGGGCGCAATCTGAGCAGCGGTATGCAGTGTATACGACACCACGTAACCAAGTAAGCGCACCGGGGGCAGGAGTACCGCAAATAGAAGCAGTTCCTAGTGGACATCCAAATGCTAAAACCTGGGTCGAACATATTGCAGATAATTATCTCCGATGTGGGGGGCGATTCGTTCCACTCATCAGGAATGCCGGTGGTTTCACGTGTGACCTTAGCATTCTTTTCCTGCGGAGAGACAATCCGGGAAATCTAATAGAGAACCACGGCGACATCGACAACCGCATCAAGGTTCTGTTCGACGGACTCAGGATGCCGCGAGATGTCAAAGAGCTTGGAGGTTACGCGATAGACCAAGATGAGGAACCATTTTTTTGTCTTCTGGAGGATGACAAACTAATCACCAGCGTCACTGTAATTACAGACCATCTAGTCATTCCGAAAAAGACGGACGAGGATATTGGTGATGTTTTACTTGTGATTCACGTAACGATGGTGAATCCATCAGCCATATTTGCGGGGAACCGCCTCGTGTGATCTATCGCCCTGCCAGGTAACGTCACGGCTGCTTGTTCATCTGCTTTTCGTCCTGCCTGCGTTTCTGTTCGAGGATATTCGCCTGCCCTTGAGCCGCTTGCCTTGGGTATTTCAGCGCCCATTCCTGCTCAGCGGCAGCCTTGCGCTCCCTGCAGCCCTCTAGCGGTATCCGGCATCCGATGGGATAGCGCTTGCACTCCTCCGTTTCGTAGGGCTTGCGACACGCTTCGTCTTTTCTGTCGATTTCAGTGAGCGCGAAGATCGCAACGGCATCCTCTTGTTTTCGGAGATGCCTGTTGTACAGATAGGCGAGAGTCCCGATCAGCGCCAACGCGAGGGTCACCACGATCACATAGAGCTTCATTTTCAGACCATCTTAATCAGGAAACGCAAACCTCGACTTTTTCTCCCCGCCAACAGAAGCGATTGTGCCCCCCGGTTCCGGGAAACGTGAACCAAATCGATGCCGAGCTGAAGTCTATCTTTATTTTCCCGCCAGCGTTGGCAATGTTATCTGTAAACTCCAGCGGTACGAACTGCCAAAGCTTCATTTCTCCCACGTTCCCACGATCAAGCGTAAAGGGCGAGTTCACGATTTGAGGACATTGCGAGAATGGCCGATTGTCGGACGAAGGCAATTCTATCCTTCCGAGTGGTGTCGGTGCGGCTCTCCTCGCATAAGTAGGGTATGTGACGTTGCCTTCGACTTTCTCTGTCGTGATTTTGAATAGTGACGCATTAACTAACCTGAAAGTCACTTCGATACATGGGGCAATCGTATCTTTGTTCAATTTCGCGCTTGTCCCGCACAGGATCAGCCTCTTGTTCATGTCAGCCGAATCATCATCAGCTAGCTTGTCGAGCCAGCTTGGCTCTGATTTGTGAGTTTCAGGCTTGGGGTTATGAAGTCTTGCAGTCCGAAAATTGAAGATGGCAGAGACAACCAACCCAGCGACGATACCCAGCGGCAACAGGAACCAAGGCCAATGTAGGTGAGTGATGGCCGGGCCCTGCGATATCAGTACAAGGGTGAGTATGATCAAAATGACAGTACCAATCGCAGTTATCCGTTCCCACATCGCAGCACGCTCGCCTTTTATCGGGATGCGCTCTGTGGTAGATTCTCTGTGGACGGAGTCCACGAAGCGCTATCCCGCGTTTTGTCTGACTTTTGAATTGGCCCGTTGACGCGGGCCTTTTCAATTTGTTGCCCTATGCAGCCAGCAGTTCTTTCAACGCTTCAACTCTTCCTTCAAAGCGGCGTTCTGCTTCTCAATCAGCGTGGGGAGTTCGTCGATTAGCTTGTCGCACTGAACTCTATGTTTGGGCCCTAGTTCTCCCGCATCCGCACAAGCCTTTCTCGTCTCCGGTGTCTGGTAGGCAGGCAGTTCTGACAGCGTTTTACACGCAGTCTCCTGCATGGCCTCATTCACGCACACTTCATAGGTCGTGCGGTCAAGCTCAAGATGCGCCAATTGACTATCAGTCTTGCCGAATCTGGTAAACCGACTAGTGTAGTAGGCGTCAGCTTCAGCGTCCTTTTCCTTTTCTGTTGCCTCATCCCAAGTCTTAGCCAGCTCGTATCCATGCTTGGATTCTTGAGAGATAACGGGTTGGGGAGTTTCGGAAGCTACCGGCCGAGAAGCCTGCTTCGAGCAGGCGGTCAGAACGGATAGAAGCAGAATCGCGAACAGGGTTTTCCTCATATTCCTGGCTGTACAAATATCATCGCAGCCCCCCGATTCTTTTCTTGGCTTCAGCAATGGCAATCTCAGCTACAACACTGAGTGCAACGCTCGGCAGTCCTTTTAGCCGTTCCTTCACGCTGCTCCAAATGCCAGAATCGCGGATAGTATCAACAAACTCGTGGCCTTTCCAGGTTAGTTTAGAAATCATCGGATTGGGGTTACTGTCCGGACTCCCCGCAACGAAGCCTGCCTCGAACAAAAGATCGACATGGTAGTTGAGTTCCTCCTGCGAGTAGCCCCCCAGATTGTCTTTGGTGAAGACGAAATGCTTACTACCGTCAAGCTTTGGGTCGGCGGCTATTCTGAGCAACATTTCGCGAATCAGATCCATGTTGCGTTCCATGTCTAAACTCCTTCGTTTTACGGCCCCAGCCTCAACTAATTGCATATGGGCAAACCTCCGGTATCTGATTTGGATGGTTGCCCAACAACCGACACTTCTGAAGGGGGTCAGACCGTGAATCTGGCCCTGAAGCTCATCCTAGCAGGTTGTGTCAGGCAAGTATATTAATACCCTAGTTAGGATGCTCCCTGACGGGCTTTTATATCAACGTATTCTGGAATAAGGACTTAGCTCATGGGAGTCCGATCGGACCCCATTTCATCCCGATTGAAATGTCAAGCTTGACAAAGGCGGCCTCAGCGACTCGGGGGTAGCGAAGAATCACGCGGGTTGAATCCAGAGTTGCTGCAGGTGGCGGCGGCGGCCGAGCTTCGCTCGGCTGGACAGCCGAGGGCGGCTGTCCCTACGCCTGCGTTTAGGCCATAACGTGCCTTGAGCTTGGACCCGGCGGACGATTGCACCTTCTGGTATACGCAGGAGTATTTGAAGAGCAACGGGTCGTTTAATTGGAGCACACGGATCGCGTCGTTCAAATTCCCGGGCTGCAGCTAGACAAATCGCAGGTCAGCCACAGGGCCCTCGTTTCGGCGAGGGCTTTGTGTTCTGGAGCTTGCGCCCCGAGTGTTTCTCAGAAGACTAGAATGTCCACCCCTTTCCCCAGCGCTGAAGAGTGCGTGCGAGAACTCGGTCGTCCCTCCGGAGTCTGTGTCGTAGCTTCTCTTTCGCCCCTTCGGGGCTTGCTCAATTCCCACTGGGCCACCCACGGCTTGCGCCGTGGTCTGCATTCTTGCGCCGCTTCGCGGCTGGGAACAGGCCTGGCAATCCCACTTTCTCAGGCACAATCGAGCTATGGCACAGACTCCTCCGGGACTTGAGTCATTTCTTCCACTTTCCCCAGCGGTGAAGCGCTGGGCTAGCTAGGTCGCCCCTCTGGGGCTGCGTTCTCCAGCGGAATCTGGGGAGTAATAGTGGTACGCGGATGGCGTTGGACGGGCGGATTGCCGCGTGCGGTGTTCGTTCCTTCGAGAAAACGGCTTCAACTTGCGGATTTCGTGTTTCGATTGGGGATTGTTTACCACAGGGGACACAGGGGGACACAGAGGAATCCAGGGAGTAACAAGTGGGATGGGCCTAGCGGTTGGAGGGGGCGGATAGGGGGGCGGATAGCTCACCTCAGGCGCTAAAGCGCGGGCAAATTTTCAACGACTTAGCGGCACGAGTAAACTCGTGCCCTTCCCGTCTGTTTCTTCTTACTGCAATTTCTCGTACTCGGCTTTGGCTTGTTTCAGGATGGGCAGATCGGGATCGGCGTCTTTCCAGGCGACGAAGAAGTCCTGGTAGGCGGACTTGGCGGCGGCGGTGTTGCCTTGCAGGGCTTGGGCGCGACCCAGTCCCAGGTGGGACAGATTGTAGCTAACGTCAAGCGGGTCGATGCCGCGGTGGTCGAGAATTCTTTGGAACTCGGCGGCGGCTTTGGCGCCTTCTTTCAGGCGGAGGAAGGCTTGGCCGCGCACGTCGTTGACCAAGTAATGCGCGGAATCGGGCTCGCTGCCGAGTTCGTAGGGCGTGGCCGCTTCGAGGTGCGTCACGGCCTGTGCCGGCTGATTATGCTGTAGGTCGGTCGAGGCTTGGGTGACAGGAACCCAGACCTTGTTGATCAGGGTATCGGTGGGATATTGGCGGACCAGATCGTCTGCGATTTTCTGGCTGCGAGCGGCGTCGCCGGTCTGGGCCAGCGCCACCATGACAATCCTCCGGGTATCGCGGTCTTCGGAGCGGGCGAGAGCATCGGAAATTCTCTGGCGTCCTTCCGTGAAGTTGCCCAGTTCTACCTCGCATACCGCTTGCCGCGCGAGAACGACGCCGCTGAATTCCTTGTATCCGAGGCGCTGGGAGGCACTTTCACTTTGGGCATAAGCGGCGCGGGCTGGCTGCAGCCTTCCTCGTGAGCACTCGGCCTCAGCCTGGTCCAGAAGCAGGATGGGTTCGTCCGGTTTCCCGGCAGCCAATTCCAGCTCACGGCGCTCGGCGGCTTCATCGCCGCGAATGAAGGCGAGGTCGAAGAGCGTGAAATGCAGCGACCGGCCCATGTTCTCGGCGACCCCTTTCTCGGCCACGGCCCGGGCCTCGTCGAAGCGATTGAGGCGTTCATAGGCATCGGCCACGTTCTGGTATGCATAACTATCTTTCGGATCGATGCGCATGGCCTCGCTGGAGCTGGCCAGAGCCTTTTCCTGCTGCCCGAGGGCCTGGTAGCGCAAGGCGAGGTTGTCGCGAGGCGCAGTGTCGCGCGGGTAGGTTTGCACCCACTGTTCGTAGGTCTCGATGGCTTTGTCCAGGTCCCCGGTGACAATGTCATAGTAGTGCGACGAGATATAGAGCCGTTCGCGCTCGCTGGCTCTCTCCTTCAAGTCAAAGGCCTTGGTGATATAACTGTCGGCCAGTCCTTGCTGCGTAATGTTGTTGTATGCGACGCCCAGGGTGGCCTGCGCCATGGCGAAGTTGGGATCGAGTTCGACGGCGCGCTTGAGGTAGGGAATGGCCGCAGCATCGTCAAGTCTCTGGTGCTTGGCTTGGCCGAGGCTGAAGGCCTGCAAGGCTTCGAGCGATGAGGTAGTGGCCTGTTCGAGCGGGGTGGCGAACTTCTGCACCGAGCCGATGGATTCTCCGAGCTTGCCGCGCAAGCTGGAAGCGGCGTGGTCGAGCGATTTGAGAACCTGCTCCTTGCTCTCGGCTTCGGTCTCTTCGCGGGCCAACACGTCGCCGTTTTGAGCGTTGAGCGCGGAAACGGTGATTACGTAGTGAGTGCCGAGGCTGGCGATGGAGCCGGTGAGCATGGCTTTGGCGCCTTCGCGCATGCAGATCTCGCGGGCTACGTCGTTGCTGATCCGTTCGTCGGGCTGTCGGCCCATGAAGCGCAGGGCTTCGCGGACGCGGGATTCCGGTAAGAGGTTGAGGTAGGGAGATTGTTCCAACTGCACGGCCAGCGCCTGCTTTAGAGTTCCGTCGAAGACGGCGTCGCCGGTGGTGTTGACGAAGTCGGCGAGGACCACGGTGTCTTTTGCGGTTAGGGCGCTGGCGCTGCGGGAGCGGAAGAACAGGGCGCCTCCGATGAGCGCTGCGATCAGCAGAGCGGCGGCGACGATGGCGGGAATCTTCCACGATTTCTTTTGCCCGGAACTTTGCCCGGAACTCTGAGCCGCAGGAGCGGCGGCGCTGGCGGGCATCACCGCGCCCGACGAAACGGCGGCTACCGCCGCACCAGAACCTGGCGAGACGGCCTGTGACACTGGCCGCGATCCGGAGTCGTGGGCCGCCGCGACCGAGCCGGAACTTGCGGCCACGGCGCGTCCCGTGTCGGTGTCACGCTTCAGGCGTTGCAGATCGGCGCGGATGTCGGCGGCGTGCTGGTAGCGGAGGTTGCGATCTTTCTCGAGCGCCTTGTTGATGATGTCTTCGAGCTTCGGAGGCAGGTCGGGATTGAGGCGAATCGGGGAAACGGGGGCGCGATCGAGGATGGCCTGAAAAATCAGGGCTGAGGTGTCTCCGCGAAACGGGATTATGCCGGTCGACATTTCATAGAGCACGGCGCCGAAGGAAAACAGGTCGGTACGGGAATCGAGTTCCTTTCCCTTGGCCTGCTCGGGAGACATGTAGGCGACCGTGCCAACCGCGGAACCGGGGCTGGTCAGATGCTCCTCCGCTACCGAGGTTTCTACCGTCACCCCAGCGGGCTCCGATGGGCGGGTGGCGGGCTGTGNNCGATGGACGATTCCCTGGGCGTGGGCGGCATCGAGGGCGTCGGCGATTTCGATGCCCAGCGAAAGCAGTGTGTCGAGCTCCATGGGACGGTTGCCGATGATGTGTTTCAGCGTCGAGCCGTCGAGGTACTCCATGACGATGTAGGCCTTGCCGTTATGCTCGCCAATGTCGTGGATGGTACAGATATTCGGATGGTTGAGCGCCGATGCGGCCCTGGCCTCGCGGCGGAAGCGCTCGAGGGACTGGCGGTCCTGGGCGACATTCTCGGGAAGAAATTTCAGCGCGACGAAGCGGTCGAGGCGGGTGTCTTCGGCCTTGTAGACTACGCCCATGCCGCCGCCGCCCAGTTTTTCGAGAATGCGGTAATGCGAGACAACCTCGCCCACCATTGCTTCACCCCACGCTGGCGTGAAATCTTACGGTTAGCTGTCAGGCAAGTCAACCGCATGGAGGGGTCCCTTCGACTTCCCACTCGGCTTCGCTCGGGGCTTCGGCAAACAGGGCAGGCTCTCCGCCTTCGCTCCCGATGACAAGAGCGGAGGGGAGGAGGGGAGCGGGCAAGGGTCGTGGTCGCTTGACGGCCTTGATTTTGTTATCGTCGCTGGGTGTGAGGGTATATGGGATTGATTGATGTTTTGTTTGGACGGCCACTGGCTTCTTCTGAGGATGAGGGGCAGCGGATTTCGCCTCAGCAGGGGATTCCTACGTTTGGGCTGGATGCTCTGAGTTCGGCGGCGTACGGGCCGGAGGCGGCTTTGACGATCTTGCTGCCTTTGGGGTTGCTGGGGGTCCGATACATTGTGCCTCTGACGGCGGCGATTATTGGGCTGCTGGTGATTGTGTATTTCAGTTATCGGCAGACGATTGCGGCTTATCCGATGGGCGGAGGATCTTATACCGTCGCGCGGGAGAATTTGGGGAGCGGGGCGGGAGTGCTGGCGGGCGCGGCGTTGATGATCGATTACCTGCTGAATGTGGCGGTGGGAATATCGGCGGGGATCGGAGCCCTGGTTTCGGCAAGGCCTTCTTTGCAGCCGCACACTTTGGCGATGTGTCTCGGGGTGCTGGCTATATTGACGATCGTCAATCTAAGAGGAGTGAAGGAGGCGGGGTCGGCGTTTCTGGCTCCCACCTATTTGTTTGTGGGGACGTTGGCGGTAGTGATTTTGATTGGGCTTTATAAGGTGGTGGTGTCGGGGGGACATCCGGTGGCGGTGGTTTCGTTGGCGCCGGCGGAGACGGGGCTAGGCCCGTCTCTTCGGATGGTTGGTATATGGATTCTGCTGAAGGCGTTTGCTTCGGGGTGTACGGCGTTGACGGGAATCGAGGCGGTTAGCAACGGAGTGCAGGCGTTTCGCAAGCCGGTGGTTCCGGCGGCACGGGCTACGTTGACGGCGATCATCGCGATTCTGATTGTGCTATTGGGGGGAATTGCGGTGCTGGTGCGGTATTACGGAATTACCGCTACCGATCCGGGGCAAGCGGGGTATCAGAGCGTGTTGTCGATGTTGACGGCGGCGGTGACGGGGAAAGGGATTTTTTACGATCTGACGATGTTCTCGGTGCTGCTGGTGTTGTGCCTTTCGGCGAACACTTCGTTTGCGGATTTCCCCCGGCTGTGCCGGGTGGTGGCACGGGACAATTATCTTCCGCATTCGCTGGCGGCGCGGGGACGGCGGCTGGTGTACTCGGAGGGCATTTGGGCGCTGGCGATTCTTGCGGGGCTGTTGCTGATTTTGTTTGGTGGAGTGACCGACCGGTTGATTCCTCTGTTCGCGGTGGGGGCGTTTCTGGCTTTCACTTTATCGCAGGCGGGGATGGTGGGGCACTGGCTCCGAACGGAATCGGGGGCGCGGGCCTGGCACAGCATACTGGTCAATGGGGTGGGGGCTTTGGCTACGGGGATCACGGTGATGGTGGTGGTGGTGGCGAAGTTTGCGGAAGGGGCTTGGGTGGTGGTGCTGCTGTTGCCGGCGGCGGTGGTGTTTATGGGGCGGGTGCGGCGTCATTATGAACGGGTGGCGGAAGAATTGGTGGTGACTGGCGGGATGGTTCCGGGGCCGCGGGATTTGGCGCCGCCGATTCTGATTGTTCCGGTGGAGAGATGGAATGCGGCGACGGAGAAGGCGCTGCGGTTTGCGATGACGCTGTCACCGGATGTGCAAGCGGTGCATGTGACGAGCGAGGCGGATGAGAATCGGCCATCGTGGTTGAGCGCGGAAGAACAGCCGGCGGGAGCGCGAATGCCGCAGGAGGTGACATTGGCGTCGCCGTTTCGGCTGGTGGTGCATCCCATTGTGGATTATGTGTTGAAGGTGGAGAAGGAGAATCCGGATCGGACGATTGCGGTGGTAATTGCGTCGATGGTGGAGCGGCACTGGTATCACTATTTTCTGCACAATCAGCGCGGACAGATGCTGACGGCATTATTGCTGCTGGGTGGAGATGAGCGGATCAATATTGTCAATGTGCCTTGGCATTTGAAGGCGTAGGAACAGCTGTCAGCTCTCAGCTGTCAGCTGTCAGTTCTCAGACTGTCAGTGGAGGCAGGACCAAACTCCGCTGGCAACTGCGTGAGTTCATGCGTCTTTCATACTCTCCAGTAGTCGGGACGCCAGTGCTGGATCGATTTCTTTATATCGTCGCGGGAGAGTTTTTCGTTGAGGGCTCTGGCGGCGAGGGCGGGGAGTTCGGCGTCGGAGGCAAAGCGCAGTGCGACTAATTGCGATTCGGTAAATTCCGCGATGCGGGAACGGAGGGCGGGATCGAGTAAGGTTGCGAGGCGCAATCTTTCTTCGAGACGGATTACGCGGTCCTGCACTCTGAGGGCGTAGAGGCGGATTTTGAAGATGGCGGCGATGGCTGCGATCATGAAGACGACCAGCCAGGCAGAATGCACGCTTGGCCTGCGGACCAGATGGACGATGGTGGCGATCAGCGAGATGGCAAATACGGGCAGGATGAAAAAATGGAAGGGCGGATCAAGGCGCGTGTGATTGGAGAAATTCTGGGGGGCGTCGGCCATGGGGGAAAGGCTCCTTTGGAAAGTCGGAACATCATCGCATGTTTCTACGGGGGGAGGACGTGCGGGGGATGGCGGCTGATTCGATTCGCGCACGCGGCCGCCCGCAGCGGCTGAAGCCGCATCGAAAACCGGCCGTTACCGCAGCGCTGAAGCGTGTGCGTGAGAACTACTCTTT
>PKXK01000163.1 GCA_003132325.1 Acidobacteriaceae bacterium | reverse complement strand
GGCTCGCCCCGCGAGCGCTCCTGAGAGGAAAGCCCCTGGAGGTAAACCGCCTCGCCAGTAGCAAATTGACTGCGACGTATCGCGTCGGGCCGCTCAGTTTATAGGAAAGAGGGATAAGAAAAGGGATAAGAAAGTCGATTAACTCTTACGTTGGTGCGGGCCCACTCTGTGGGCCCGCGCCGTTTCCTTTCTAGCTGTGCGCGATCGAAGTGATATCCCGCTTCGCGGAGATGGAATCCACCCGCTGTCCTCGCCCGCATCGCCCACGGGAGCACTCATTGCGCCCTTTCGACCCTATTCTTCCCAATGAGCAGTTTTGACCATTATGAAAGTGGCGGAACGCCTATAAACGAAGCTGGCTCTGCCTCACGGCTGAGTGGTGGTACGGGGCTTGAGCATTAGGGAAGCCACGGTGGAAAAACCAAGCTAACGCGACGGCTTATTGCGCGGGAGAGCTGAAGCTTGCCTGGAGCAGGCGTACGTAAGGAACAGTAACGGAGGTAGCATCTATGAAAATAATTGGAATTACCGGCACAGCCTTTCTATCTTTGCTTCTTGCACTCGCTGCAGCCCCTGCTAACGCACAGCAGGAGCGGCAGGGCGAAAAACAAGACCAACAGAAACAGAGCAAGCAAGAGCAAGCCAAGCCCACACAGCAGCATGCTCAGCCGCAACATCAGTCAGAGCAAAAGCAACAGCAGCCACAGCGCGCCCAGCAACAGCAACAGAACCAGAACAAGCAGACCCAGCAGCGCGCCCAGCAACAGCAGCAGAACCAGAACAAGCAGACCCAGCAGCGCGCCCAGCAACAGCAGCAGGGTAATCAACGCCCCCAGCGCACTCAGGAACAGCAACGTGTGGAGCAGAGTGCATGGCAGCAGCATCGCTCACAGCACTGGGATTCGGACCACCGCAATTGGCAACAACGCGGTGGCTACGACGGCTATCGCATTCCTGATGACCGCTTCCGGGGATACTTTGGGCCGGACCATGGGTTCCGCATCTACGGGCTCCCCTTCCTGGTTGAAGGCGGATATCCTCGCTTCCAATACAACGGCTATTGGTTCAGCATGGTTGACCCNNCTCACGAATCCATGACAAGGAGCACAACATGCTTGGAACTATATTGATCGTGATCTTGATTCTGGCACTTCTTGGCGTGCTGCCACGGTGGTCGCATAGCCGGGAGTGGGGTTATGCCCCGAGCGGTGGAGTGGGACTGATCCTCTTGGTCGTGGTGATTCTTCTCATCCTCGGGCGGATTTGAACCATGCGACACCCCCCAAAATCGCCAGGCGCCATAGCCAAGGGTTGGCGCCTGCTTTCTCTCCGCGCGGCGGCATTTCTTCTCCTCGTGGTGATGGGCAGCGGCGCTTCGCTTGCGTACTCGGTTTTAACCCACGAGGAAATCGTGGACCTGCTTTGGTCCGGCGAGATCCGCCCCCTGTTGCTCAAGCGCTACCCGGGGCTCTCGGAAGATCAGATCAAGGAAGCCCATGCCTACGCCTATGGAGGCGCCGTCATTCAGGATCTGGGTTATTACCCGTTCGGCAGCGCGGAATTCAGCAACCTGGTGCATTACGTCCGGAGCGGTGATTTTGTTCGCGAGCTGCTGCTTGAAAGCCAGGATGCCAACGAGTACGCCTTCGCGCTGGGCGCGCTGTCGCACTATGCGTCGGACATCGCGGGTCACCCGGCAGTCAACCAGTCGGTGGCCATCGCGTATCCAAAATTGCGAGCGAAGTTTGGCCAGTCCGTGCGGTATGCGCAAGACAAGACGGCGCATCTGAAAACCGAGTTCGGGTTTGACACGCTACAGGTCGCGAAGAATCGTTATGCCTCGCAGCAGTACCACGACTTCATCGGATTCCAGGTGTCCAAGCCCCTGCTGGAGCGGACCTTTCCGGTCGTCTACGGAGTGGAACTGAAAGACGTGCTTGCCCATGAGGATCTGGCGGTGGGTTCGTATCGTTTCTCGGTGAACGAGTTGATTCCGCAAATGACCCGAGTCGCGCTGCAAACCCATAAGAAGGACCTGATGCGCGAGACCCCGAACTTCTCGAAACAGAAGTTCCTGTACCGACTTTCGCGCTCCAGCTACGAAAAAGAGTGGGGAAAGGACTACGTGAAGCCGGGCTTGGGTAGCCGGATCTTGGCCGTGTTCTTACGATATATGCCGAAAATTGGTCCCTTTAAAGGGTTGGCGTTCAATAATCCGACCCCGCAAACCGAGGACCTGTACATCAAGAGCATCAATACGACCGTCGACCAATACCGGGTCTTTCTCGAAGAAGTGCGCACGGACACACTGGCACTTCCCAATTGTGATCTTGATAGTGGCCAAGCGACCAAGGCAGCGGAATACTCGCTCACCGACGACACTTATGCAAAGTTGCTGGGGCAGTTATCGAGCCGGAAGTTCGATCGGACGACTCCGGAGCTGCGCGCCAACATTCTCGACTTTTATTCCGACCTCTCGGCTTCAATAGACACGAAAAAAGACCAGAATAACTGGAAAAACGTACTGACAGAGTTAGACCAGTTGAAGTCCGCGGCGCCGGTGCCGAGGGTGGAGGGCGGCCTTGCACAGTGATCCCGATCCGTGCCCAAGACGAGGGTTGCCCCAACCACGAACACGTCGTTGGCTACTACAATTTCCCACTGCGATCTTTTCTCTCGGTGCCGTCCTTGCGCTTGCCCAGGCAGGCCTCGCACAATCTGTTCCCGTGACTGTGACCCGCACGATGCCGCCCGTAATCGTCATCGGTTTCGTCGGGGGGTTCATCAAGCACGACAATCTCGTCCACAGCGAAGTGCAGCTTGCGGCGCGCCTGCGCGAGGCTTACCCCACAGGCGTGGACGTGGAGACCTTTGAGAGTTACCACGGGGAAAGAGCCAGAAAGAAAGTCCTGAGCCTGCTGGACACGAACCATGACGGGACTCTCACGTCCGACGAGAAACAGAATGGCCGCATCATCATCTACGGGCATAGCTGGGGCGGCTCAGACGCCGTCGCCCTGGCACGTGAACTGGAGAAGGATGGCATTCCGGTGTTGCTCACCATTCAAGTGGATAGTATCTCTAAGCTTCATCAAAATGATGCGCTCATCCCGGCGAACGTAGCCCAGGCCGCCAATTTCTACCAACCAAAAGGATTTCTCCACGGCCAGTCCGAGATTCGCGCTGTCGATCCTGCACGCACGAAAATCATCGGGAATTTTCGATTCGATTACAAAGCGAGTCCATATAATTGCGGCAAGTATCCCTGGTACGATCGCATCTTTGGGAAGTCCCACACCCAAATTGAATGTGATCCCGAGGTGTGGAAGCAAGCCGAGTCTCTGATACGGTCAAACCTGCCCCCAACAAAAGGGACCGTAGCTCTCAGGCGTTGATGACATTACCGATGCTGTTTTGAACATACGTGAGAGGCAAACAGCAAGAAAGAGACCTGGAGCGATTAGGCCCTCCGGCGACGAGGTAGCACTCTTGGGCGGAGAGTTTCGGGGGCGTTCGCTTTCTGTCTCCGTTTGTATTCGAACAGGCCGAACAGTGCACCGAGCACCGAGAATGCGGTCAGGATAATCAGCACGGGCCAGTAGTACAGCGCAAAAAGCCTGACGATGTGCCGGCCGTAGTGGAACCCGAGATAAGCAAGAATGGTGTACCGGATGCCGCGCCCCACGGCCAAAGCTGTCAAAAATTTCCCGGTGGAATACTGCATGGCGCCGGCGGCCAGGAGCATGGGAACGATGGGAAACGGCGGCGGAAGCATGGCCGGGATCGCGACCGCCGCGAAGCCCCAGCGGGAAAAAATCGCGTAGATCTTGTCGGTCTTCTTCTTGGAGAACCTTTTTTCCAGAGTTTCTTTGCCGCCTTTGCGAGCCATGCGGTAGGTAAGGTAACCGCCGAGAACGGCTCCCGCGGTCGCCATCAGGGCGTAGTAGACCCACAGGGTGCGATGGTGGGCAGCCAGCAGGATGGTGACGACATCCGTGCTACCCGGTAGAGGAATGAGCGAGTTGTCGGCGAGGCCCAGCAAAATCAGGCCGGGGCCGCCGAGATGAATCAGCCATCGCAGGGCGCTTTTTTTCGACACGACCAGGACTATCGCAAGCCAGTGCATCTTCGTTTTTAGAGCAGAAATTGCGTTCGGCAAGGCGCAACGTCAATGGCAGTTTATGCCGCCCGGCCAGAGGCTAACGCGTCGTTCGTCACAGGAAGCACACGAGCAGACAATGACTCTCGGCGTGACAATCCGCCTGCGCACGAAAACCCCGTCGCCTCACCGCCTGTCACCGCTTGCGGGGCTTTGTTTCCGCGGCCTCGGCTGCGGAAAGTTTTCGATCCCGATGTGGCTCGGTGCGCGGGGCGCCGGTGTGCAATTCACAAGCCTCTCCGATCGCTGCGCCACAGGTATTACAAGGCACGAATAATATCTGTTTCGGAGTGAGTTCTTTGGTCTTCACAACTGCATAATGCAACGTTCCGGTGTGGGGAGGATGCTCAATATTGCTCACTTGCCATACATTTAGCCAGGCGACGAGTGCCATTTTTTGTCAGCCATGGGANNTTGGAGAAGTGTTTGATGGCAGCACTACCCAATTCGGTCATGAACAAGCCGGAATTCGACCCGAGAAAATTCCTTGCCACCATCGGCACGGGCAGGAAAGTCGTGACCTTTCCCCAGAAACAAACAATCTTTACGCAGGGGGAAGCGGCTGACGCAGTCTTCTACATCCAGAAGGGCAAAGTTAGACTCACGGTCGTATCCAAGGTTGGCAAAGAAGCCACTCTGGCCATATTGAGTGAGGGGGAGTTTTTCGGAGAAGGTGGCTTGGCGGGACAGCCTTTCCGCATGGGGTCAGCAACCGCAATGACGGACTGCGAAGTTCTGCGCATTGATAAGAAGGCGATGATGCTGGCACTGCACCGGGAACACACGTTCTCGGATCTGTTCGTAGCGTATCTGCTGGCACGGAATATCCGATACGAAGAGGATTTGGTCGACCAACTGTTTAATTCCAGTGAAAAAAGACTCGCTCGGATTCTGCTCCTGCTTGCACATTTCGGCAAGGAAAGCGTGCCCGAGACGGTAATCCCCAAGATCAGCCAGGAGACCCTCGCAGACATGATAGGCACAACCCGGTCTCGGGTCAGTTTTTTCATGAACAGGTTCAGAAAGTTAGGCTTTGTTGACTATGGTGAGAACGGACTGCAAGTTCATAGCTCACTTTTGAATATCGTTCTTCACGACTAGGATCCGCGCACCTATCCCGCAAACAGAGTTTCCGATAGCGATGAACAAGTCCGCCCGCCCCGACTCGGTCGCGCCGACCTTGGCCCCAGTTCGATGGCTGCGATTGCTGTTGAAGTCACTGGGTCCGGGCGTTATCACGGGGGCGGCTGACGATGACCCATCCGGAATTGCCACCTACTCGGTTGCGGGCGCACAGCTTGGAACCAAGCTTCTTTGGACTGCGCTCCTGACTTGGCCGCTGATGGCGGCGGTTCAAATGATGTGTGCCCGAATCGGAATGGTGAGCGGGCAGGGCTTGGCCGGGAATTTTAAGCAGCGATTTCCCAAGTGGCTGCTAGGCGTCTTTGTCGTGGCCCTGCTTGCGGCCAACACGATTAATATCGCGGCAGACCTCGCCGGCATGGCGGACGCGGCGGCAATGCTGTCCGGGGTCAACGCGCACTTGTTGGTCGTGGTTTTTGCACTCTTGATATCGTGGGCAACGGTTCGGCTCCGTTATCACCAGATCGCGAACGTGCTCAAATGGCTGGTGCTGGTGCTCGTCGCGTATCCCGTCACCGCGTTTGTGGTCGGGGCAGATTGGGGACGAGTGGCCCGCGATACCCTCGTACCTTCGATGCCGCACACCCGAGATGAATGGGCGATGCTAGTCGCGATTCTCGGCACCACGATCAGTCCTTATTTGTTCTTTTGGCAGGCGAGCGAAGAAGTTGAAGAAGAAAAGGCGGCAGGACAGAATACCCTTGCTAAACGGAGAGGAGCAACGGACACAGAACTTCAGCTGAGGCGAATGGATGTGGGCATCGGTACGTTTTTCTCGAATGTGGTCATGTTCTTTATCATCCTGACAACCGCGGTCACACTCAACCGTCACGGCATCACGCACATCGAGACTTCTCGTCAGGCCGCCGAAGCCCTTCGTCCGCTTGCCGGCAAGTTTGCTACGAGTCTGTTCACCGTCGGTATTGTCGGAGTTGGATTTCTTGCTATCCCGACGCTGGCGGGATCGGCGGCATACGCCTTCGCGGAGACGCTGGGGTGGCGCCAAGGCCTGGACAAGAAATTGAAGCAAGCCCGGGCGTTCTACACACTCATTCTGCTTTCGACCGGGGTCGGCGTCGGACTGGACTTCGTAGGCATCAACCCCGTGAAGGCGCTCTACTGGACGGCGGTCATCAATGGATTGTTAGCGCCGTTCCTCCTCGTCGCAATCCTGGTCATCGCTTCGGACAAAAAACTGATGCGGGGCCAACCGAGTTCACGCCTGGCATGGACGGTCGTGGCGATCACCACAGTGGCAATGTTCGCCGCAGGCGTTGCCATGTTTGTTGTCTAGGGAAAGTCTGATTAAGTCCCCGGTGCCTCCGTGCACCCCTGTGTACCCCGTGGTTTAACGCTTTCGATGGTACTTAATCAGAGTTTCCCTAGGCCGCCGGTCTCGGCGATTTCATGGAAGGAGAGTCAGGTTCTGACCCTGCAGCTATTCCGGAGGATCTTTCTGACGCGTCGCTTTTACCCCCGACAGAATCCCAAGACCCAAGAGTACGATCGCTCCCACAACAATCCAATGCGTGGGCATATGCACCAGGTGTGCGGCGTAAATCAGTCCGCCGATCAAGATTGCGAAACCCATCGCGTAAAGTCCGAACGACATAGCATCTCCTTAGCGAGTCAGCGTCCTCTGGCACCGATCAACTCCACAGTTAATTTCTACATTGATGGCGATGAACTGGCCTTCTGATCTTTAACCTGCAAGTCGTTTACCACTTGCTGAACGTTCGGCACCCCGCTCGCCACTTTCCCGGCGCGCGTTCGCTTGTCTTCCGAGTTCACCTCCCCGCTCAACGTGACTACGCCGCTCTTCACTTCGTATTTCACGTTGTCGTGCATCTTGTTCTGGATCAGGGCAGCGTCCAGATTCTGTTCGATACCTTTATCCAGATCGGAGTTCACCGTCTTGGCATCTTTTTCTCCGCCCACGGGAATCACGGCAATCTGATCCGCGACAACCTGGACGCCTGCCAAAGACTTTGTCAGGGATTCGGCGTCCAGCTTGGCGTTCTCGCTGGCAACTTGTCCGCTGAAGGTGACGATGCCCTTGTCGCGGTCCTGACTGACGGAGACGCTCTTAAAGCCTGCCTCATCGAGCGATTTGCGAATGCTATCGGAAACATCAGGTGACTTCGCGGCCGTGGTTGAGCATCCGGCCAGAATCCCGGCGGCGAGCAGCGTAAGCATGGTAAAGAACAATTTAGTCGTTTTCACATTTTTCCTTTGATCGGCATCGAGATTGAATCCGGGAGAATGAGCAACCGCTACTTGTGGAGACAATCCTTAGATTCGCTCAATTGCTGCGGCAGTGCTGTGCAGAATCGCTCACTTTGCGAGAAAGTGCGTCCCGCGCCGTCTCCGGGATGCCAGAGCGCCGATTCAAAAAGCGATCAATTATGACCAGTCTTCCGAGGCCCAAAGTTCGATACTGGAAACTCACAAGCTTCTGACTCCGAAGGGAACTCCGCGAACGACGCTGGATTTGTGAACATTCTTGATGCCTNNGAGTAAAAGTACGACCGCGGAACTGCGGAAGAAATTTGGACCCGAGTACGATCACGCGGTGCTGGTACATGGGGCAGGACGAAAAGCAGAATCGAAGTTAGAGGATCGCGAGAAGCGGGTGGAAAAGCTCAACATCCGCGATCTTGATCCGATGGAACACGAGCGTTTTTCGAAACGGTGGGAAGCTGTACAGTCTCGCTTTGTCGATTCCCCTAAGGGCGCGGTCACTGAAGCCGATGACCTGGTGTCCTCGGCAATGAAGGCTCGTGGCTATCCTGTATCCGATTTCGAGCAGCGTGCCGCCGACATTTCTGTTGATCATCCCCGCGTCGTGGAAAACTACCGGTCCGCGCATGAGATTGCGCTGCGGGTTGGGAAAGACGCAGCAACCACGGAAGATCTGAGAACGGCGATGATCCACTACCACTCTCTATTTGAGGAGCTGGTGCAGGCGCCGGTGAGTGTTGAAAGAAAAGAGGTAGCGTAATGGCTAAAAACAATACAAAAGACGGGCTGCTTACGGCGGCCGATCTGGCAACCTATGGCATCCCGCCCAAAGCAGCCTGTGGAACCGACACTGGTGAAAAGCCATGCGACTACGACGAGACGAAAGGACAACCTGATGAAACCAAGCACGCAAGACCGGACCGAGGGCAACCTCCACGAAGTGAAGGGGAAGATTAAGGAACAGGCCGGAAAGGTGACGAACAACCTCGATTTGGAAGTCTCAGGGGAAGCGGAAAAGAAAGCCGGCAAGGTTCAAAAGTGGATCGGCCGCGCTGAAAAAGCTGTCGGAGAGTAAAGCCGTATCACTACTTGTTCGCAAAACATACCCGGAGGGGGTCATGTCACAAACCGTAATAGAAAGAACAGCTGAACACATTGGTGAGTCAGCTCGCCAGGCGTCTCGTGCAACCAGTGCGATTGCCGATGCGATCGACGATGGAGTGGGAGTAGTGAGGCGGGCCGCGAAGCAGGGCGGCGATGCTGCCGAAGAGTTTTTGAATGACACAACTCAGCGTATCCAGCGACACCCAGTGCTAACCGTGGCGACGTCATTTGCGGTCGGCGTCACCGCAGGAACATTGATCGGCTGGATGATGAAACGAAAGTAGATCAAGGAGAACATAAATGATGACGACAATCGAGCAGAACAAGTGTGCCCACCTACCATGCCGGTGCATGGTGCCGTCTGGCGACAAATACTGCAGTCAAGCCTGTAAGGAAGCGGGATCCAAAGAGGTCGAGATTGCGTGCCAGTGCGACCATGGAACTTGTCCGCTTACCGCATGAAGTAACGCTGTGCTGTATAGGCTGGTCTTAGATTGACCAGGGAGGCTCTCATGAAAATGCGCTGAATTGTGCTCTTGCTGTTGGTAATCGCGGCCCTCGCGGCCATACCCGTGCTGGCGAAGGCGCAGTCACTGGTCGATTCGGGAGAGTCCTCCAAAAGCACGGTCGACTTGTCAGTAAGTACAGCGACCCCGCAACCGGATCTGACTTACATGCGTCCGCCGCAGGCAACGAAGCTCCGTAACTACCTCTTTGATGCGTTCGGGCCGTATCCCATCGTCGGTGCCGGAATTGCTGCGGGCATCAACCAGGCGGACAGGACACCTCCGGAATGGGGTCAAGGCGCAAAGGGTTATAGCAAGCGATTCGGTTCCGACCTCGGCATCGCGGCGGTGACTACGACGACGCGCTATGCGCTCTCGGAAGCCTTCCACGAAGACACACTGTATTACCGCTGTGAGTGTAAAGGCGTGTTTCGGCGGCTGGGCCATGCCGTAATTTCGACCTTTACGGCACGCCGCGGCGACGATGGCCATCGCGTCTTTTCTTTTCCTGATGTAGTTGCTCCGTATGTCGGCACCATGACGGCCGTCTATGGCTGGTATCCCGGCCGCTACAATTACAAGGATGGTTTCCGAATGGCCAACTACAGCGTGCTGGGGTATGTGGGTGGAAACATCGCTTTGGAATTCCTCTATAGCGGGCCACACTCATGGCTTTCTCGCATGCACCTGAACAATTCGCACGGAGCGCCGAATCCGGGTTCCAATCCGTGATCGGTCGGCAACAAAAAACAGAGCGGGGGGCGGGCTTATTTCAAGCCGAGCTCGCCATTGTACTGTTGGGTGATCCCGTAGCACTCACAGGCGGAGTCTTCAAGTTTCTTGCGGTTCACGATCTTCACTGCGCCAGGGGCGTACTCGATGAGCTTCTTCTTTTGCAGAACACCCGCTGCCAAGCTCACGCTAGGCCTGTCTGTTCCTAGCATGGTTGCGAGAAAATCATGGGTGATGGGCAACGACTCCGAATCCACTCGGTCCTGGGTCATTAGCAACCACCGAGCAAGCCGCTGCTTAATATCGTGCAGTCGATTACACGCCGCCGTTTGTGCAACCTGCATTCCCTGAACTACGGCATAGCGGCTCAACATTAACTGCAGGTGTGGAGCGGATTCCAAAATGTTTTGCAAGGCTGCGACCTCTACCCGAAACCCATCCCCCGTGATTTGAACCACCGCTTGAAGCGGGCTCCTGCTCAGGCCAACCGATGCCGGTGTTCCTGTAAAGCCCTCATTGCCTACGATGCCGGCTTCGGCGGTTTTTCCATCCTTCATTACGACGACAAGAGAAATCAAACCTCGATTCGGGAAATACGCAAATTCCAGTTTTCCACCCCCCTCGTGAAGGACTAAATGGTTTGGCAAGCTGACGTATTCGAGATGAGGACGAAGAGAGGTGTAGTCGCTATCGGAGATCGATAGGAGAATCAGGTTGCTGACGGGTTTCCCTTCAGCATTCGTTCGCTCGCCAGACTGCACGACTTGGAGACCTTTGTTTTCCACAACCATCCTAACCAGACTGGAATCAGGATCGAAAACCCTCGCCGATGCGGGGATGAAATTGCCCGCCATGCCGTGCGAAACGGGGTAGGATTTTCGGAGGGCATGATGAACCCCGCTAGGGGACCTATCAACACTACCGTGGATACGAACCCCGCTACTGAGCAATACTGACCGCTTCAAGACCCACGAAACCAGACCGACACCTAGACCGATTCCGCTACTCACCGCAGCTCCGAAAATCGGTGTGCGCACAACAAAAATCTTCCATATATGTAGGGCGCCCTACAGACCATCCAAAATTGGCGCATTTAAACTTCGCCCGTCCCCTTACGCATTTTCCGCTACGCCCAGACCGGGTGACGGTTTTGTGGAGTCCGACAACGCTGGGGCGCAACGAAATAGGAGGCCATGAGCCGGAAGCTGGTCTGGATTGAGCAAAAGCGGTTTCGGGGTTTTGGTTGCCCGGAATGTAACTGGCGTTTCGTCCCCACTGGAGCGCCCATCGGCCCATCTTTCGATGAAATGATGCACAACTTCGAGTTGCAACGCGACAAAGAGTTTGCGTTGCACGTTTGCGCCGATCATGCAAGAGGCAAGAGCGCAAACTCTGAATAATTCAAACCGCACCACTGCTATCGAACCCAGGCACACAACCATTGCTGATGGTGGCCAGAGCCATCGCTCGCGTGCTCAAACCTGCACTCGCGCGATGCGTGACCGGGGCCGCCCCCGTCAGGCTTTGCTGGGCTTTGCGGCCTTCGTGGCGAGCTCTTCGGAGAGCTTGTGGGCGTTCCTGGAGTGCTCGAGAGCCTGTTTGCTGAGTTCGTGAGCGCTTAGGTGATCTCCTCTGCCGTGAGCGACGGCGGCTGCGTCGTGGGCGTGGGCCGCAAGGTTGTGGAGCTCTACAACTCGATTGTGCGGGCTCTGTGGCATGATGTACTCCTAACCGGTTAGATCGCTCTGCTCTCAGCCAAGATTCGGTCTTACGCAATGTGCCTAGATTGCGTTCCGATACTCTTCAGGGACGTCGTCCTCCGGAACCTGGCGCGTAGTTACTTCAGACACGTCAGGATCCTTGGCGTTCTCCACACCCTCTAAGGCCTCGGCTTCGAAGGCGTTTCCCTGTTCTGCTAATTGCTTCACGCTCTCCGAATCGGCATCGGCTACATCCGATATTCCCTGAAGATCGCCAGACTGAACGGCTGAATTGGGTCCAGTTCCATCCTGACCGCGATTATTTCTCGCAAGCATAGTGGTCGCTCCTGTAATTGAGATGTTGCTAATTCCCAACTCGAACTATGAGGGCACACGAACCGGAATGCTGTTCCTTATTGCTCAGTGTTGGTTGAGAAACTACGTGCCCTCATGACATGTCATACGACCTCATTCACGAGGCGCGCCGTTCGTGAGGACCACTTTGAGTGCGCCGTGTTTTGCCGCGTTGGCGAACGTGTCATACGCCTTGATGATGTCGTTCATCGCGAAGCGATGAGTCACGAGCTTGCTGGGCTGCAGCTTGCCAGAGCGCACGACTTTCAGCAGCATCGGCGTGGTTACCGTGTCCACCAGCCGGGTGGTGAGCGAAATGTTGTGGTCCCAGAGCTTCTCCATGTGCAGTTCTACGGGCTTGCCGTGGACGCCCACGTTCGCGATGCGTCCGCCGGCCGCGACCATGGCCTGGCAGATGTCGAAAGTGGCAGGAAGCCCGACGGCCTCGATAGCCACGTCGACGCCGGCCCCCTCGGTCAGTTCCATCACGTGATGAGCGGCGTGTCCATCTGTGCTGTTGATCAGAGTGGTTGCGCCGAACTTCTTGGCGACCGCCAGGCGTTTGTCGTCCAGGTCGATCATGAAGATTGCCGCCGGTGAATAGAACTGCGCCGTCAACAGAACCGCAAGCCCGACAGGCCCTGCGCCCACGATAGCGACCGTGTCACCGGGCTTTACCTGCCCGTTCAGAACGCCGCACTCGAAGCCAGTCGGCAAAATGTCGCTGAGCATCACCATGCCTTCCTCGTCTGCACCTGACGGTAAGCTGTAGAGACTTCCATCGGCGTGCGGGATGCGCACGGACTCGGCCTGAGTTCCGTCGAGGGTATTGCCCAGAATCCAGCCGCCGTGTCGGCAATGAGAATACATTCCTCTTCTGCAGAAGTCGCACTTGAGGCAGGCAGTGACGCACGAGATGATGACTTTGTCTCCAACGTGAAACTCCGAGACGCCCGTTCCGACTTGCTCGATTACGCCAATCCCTTCGTGGCCGAGAATGCGGCCATCGGTCACGGACGGGAGATCTCCCTTCAAAATGTGAAGGTCGGTTCCACAGATCGTCGACGTCGTGATGCGCACGATCGCGTCCCCCGGATCCTGGATGGTAGGGCGTGGCTTATCCTCCCACGCATACTTGCCCGGACCGTGATAGACCAGCGCTTTCATGGTCGTGCTGGTGCTTAGAGTCGCGGTACTCGCAGCCGGCAGTTTGAGTTCAGCGGTTGTCATGAATCTTCTCCTGAGAGTTTCTCCGAGTCGCTCGCACGGCGGTGGGTAGGTTTTGGGAACTCTTGGGTATCGGGTCACAAGAGTTCTACCGCCGGATAATCCGGTGGCTTCTCAACCGTGGAGAGGGTAATCTACCGCGAGTATCAAGCCTCTGTCTTCAAATTACTGAGCAATATTGATCGTCTGGCTGCGCTGTCCATCTCGATGTGGGTCGGGCGTGAGATAAGGAAAGGGAGCGCGGCACTCTGCTCTCAGGTTAGCCAGAACTCGGAAAGCCCTTTCGGGGCGGTCCTACTCCCGACTCAAGACGGTCGAACCCTCACTGTTCGCTTTTGACCAGTTTTTGCCATCCCGCACTTGGATAATAGGCGGAAGCTCCGGCTGTACATTCGTCCAGCGTAACGGGCGCGTGCAACTCGCCCCGGAACTTGGGGGCACGCTACGGAACATATGGAAAACGGACCGCGAGTTTAAGCGGGTCTGGAACAGGTGGAGGTTGCCATGAACGACATTCAGTCCGCTGGGAAACTTCTGGAGGAGTTGCGGGAGGCGTATCGGCGCCTGCCACAACACATTAAGGAGCACGTCGCGTGCCTGTTACGCGATAGCATCCTGAAAAAACAACCCGGCAAGTGTGCGAGTTGACACCTCCGGGCAGCCAGGCATTCATTCGGCATGGTCAAGACTTAGCTTCGAAACCATTAACTTACTCGTGCAGCTAAGGATTGTAGCTGGCGTCAACAGATCAATCTTCCAAACGCCGCGCCGGTTTGTCCTCCCGGCCCTGGCGGTTTCCAGATCAAGAGGGTCCTCGGGAATGTTTGTACGCCACAGGGAACGGCATCGCGCAGGACGCACCGGCTGGCTACGCGCGTCGGTGTTGGGCGCGAACGACGGTCTCCTCTCAACCGCGAGTCTGGTGCTTGGTGTCGCGGCTGCGCATGCGACTCACAGCAACGTATTGGTTGCGGGGATCGCTGGCCTGGTGGCTGGTTCTATGTCGATGGCGGCCGGGGAATACGTCTCCGTGCACTCCCAGGCCGACACCGAACAGGCCGACCTGGCGCTGGAGCGCGCGGAACTCAAAGCAGACGACAAGGGCGAACACAAGGAACTGATGGCCATCTACGTCGCTCGCGGGCTCAAACCTGCGCTTGCGAAACAGGTCGCTGAGCAACTGATGGACCATGATGCGCTGGGCGCACATGCCCGCGACGAACTCGGCATCTCCGAAACTCTCCGTGCACGTCCGATTCAGGCTGCGTTGGCATCAGCCGGCAGCTTCGCGGTTGGAGCAGCCATGCCTCTCCTGGTCGCCGCCCTGGCCCCGGCGGCGGGTTTGATCCTTCTGGTCGCTGGAACTTCACTGCTATTCCTCGCGCTTCTCGGAGGGTTGGCCGCAGGCGCAGGCGGCGCAGGGGTTACGATGGGCGCAATGCGCGTCACCTTCTGGGGTGCGCTCGCCATGGCGCTGACCGCGGGTGTCGGGTGGCTGTTCGGAACGGTTGCGTGAGCACGGACAAGCGGAGGCCGGCTGAGTTATGTGCCACCCACCAGTGTGTGCAGGGCGCCACTTATGTTTCCGTAAGTCGTTGCGTCATTCGACTTGGCATTTGCAAGGGGTCGTGAAAAGAATCGACTCGCGGGAGGTTAGCTGGATAGCAATAGTCGAGGAAGTGTATAGATTTGACCAGTTTTAGCCGCGCACATCACCGATCATTGTGATATAGGGAGTCCAACCTATGTCCAATTACCCAGCGCGCAAAACGATTCTGTGCATCGACGACGATCACAGCATACTGGGCTACCAACGGGCTCTGCTTGAGAGACGTGGCTTTTCCGTACTCACTGCCGCCTCTGCTCGACAAGGCATACAAATTGCGGCAGCTTGCGCGCTGGCCGCGGTGATCGTCGATTACCATATGCCCGAGATGAATGGGCATGAGGTTGCCACCGAAATAAAGCGCCTCCGGCCATATACTCCAATCATCATGCTTTCTAGCGACGAAGAAATTGCAGAACACGCATTGAAGGTGGTAGATGCATTCGTTTCCAAGAACGAAGCATCCAGCCGCTTGTTGCCGGTGCTTACCAGCATCTGCGGTGAAAATCCTCCGGGTTCCCAAGAAACCAGGCTCACGGCCTGAAATGCAGGTAGGGCTCTCCCGTTGGCTTGTGAGAAGCACGGATTGTACCCGCCTGCGCTTCCCACCGTCTTCTGGATTGAGCAATTGTGACCAGATTGGCAGGTAGGCTGCCTGTATACCTGATCCTCATGGGTATCAACCGCACATTGTTGTGCATACACCGGGATCCAGTCCAACTGGGATTACTAGAGGAAAAGGGATACCAGTTAATCAACGCTACCAACGCTCCCGATGGTCTGCGGTTGTTTATGTCGCGGCCCGTCGATGCAGTTGTGCTCGAACACCAACTGGATGTGTTGGAAGGATCAGTCCTCGCGACTGAGATCAAGCGGGTCCGGCCGACGATTCCCATCGTCATGCTGGTCGATCACCTCGAATTGCCTGACGGTGCTTTGAAGTCGGTAGACGCAATCGTGGCCAAGTCCGACGGGGCTCATTTCCTGTGGGCGACTGTCCATTTCATTCTGAATGTAAAACCGATCCAACTTCGCGAACAAACGCAGAGAGCTCAAACGCCGGCACATCTGCGGCGTCTTGGGAGGTCACGGGAAGGCGCCGACCGTGGGCAGAGCAACACTCTTCAATGCGCAACAGAAGAGAAGCACGCACCCTTTTCGCGGCGAGTTCGGCAAAGCATACGCGATGGAACTGTCCAATTCTGACCAGGTTCCAGGAGNNAGGCTCGAAGTGAGCTTTTTTGCACAGACTTCATAATCTCCGAAATGAGAAGGTTTCGGCGAGAACTATTTGCGCGCGAGACGGAGGTTTTAGTACGTTTCGTCGCGGAAATCGGCCTTTCCATCCACGCAACCCGCAGCCGTAGAGCGAGACCGGGCAAGCGAAGGATCATCGGCCAAGAGGAACCACAATGCATATTCGTTTCATTCGTACGCTATTGTTCGCGCTCGTGATGCTGTCCTTGTCGGCGGCATCGTTTGCACAAATCGGCATATCGATCAGCTTCGCCCCGCCGGAACTGCCCGTTTATGAGCAGCCTCTTTGTCCCGGCGATGGTTATCTGTGGACGCCTGGGTACTGGGCTTACGGCGATGACTTCGACGATTATTACTGGGTGCCGGGTACATGGGTAATGGCTCCGGAAGTCGGTTTCCTGTGGACTCCAGCTTATTGGGGTTGGGGCGGCAACGGATACGTCTTCCACGATGGCTACTGGGGTCCGCATGTCGGTTTCTATGGCGGGGTTAGTTACGGCTACGGTTACTTCGGCGAAGGCTATGAAGGTGGACGTTGGGACAACGGACACTTTTTCTACAACCAATCGGTGAACAACGTGAGCGTCACCGTCAGTCACAACGTTTACAACACCACGGTGATCAACAGCACCACGGTGAACCGGGTCAGCTTCAACGGCGGCACTGGCGGGATCAGCGCGCGTCCAACGTCTCAAGATGAGGCTGTGGCACGTGAGAAGCATGTTCCGGCTGTAGCCGTTCAGACTCAACATGCACAGGCCGCCCGCACGAACCCGGAGCAGCGGGCTTCCGTGAATCATGGCAAACCAGCAGTCGCTGCTACTCCGAAGCCTGGAGCATTTAGCGATCGCGCAGTCGTACCGGCCAAAGCGGCAGGGGCGCCTTATAACGCTCCGGCCAAGCATGCCCCCGTTCCGCCGGCGGCCAATACGCCAGCCACGCATCCAGAGAACAACGCCGCTAGCCCCACGCAGCCCAACAAGCAGCCGGAAGCGAACCGTCCGCCGACGGCACAACCGAACAAGCAGCCGGAAACGCCCCGTGCGCCGACCGCGCAGCCGAACACGCAGCCGGAAGCGAACCGGCCGCCGGCGGCCCAGCCGAATCCGCGGCCGGAGCCGAGTCGGAATGAGCCTGCTCAGCGGCCACAGACTCCTCCGCCGAGCGAGCGGGCGCAGCCCCAGCACACCTCTCCTCCTGCAGAAGCGCGGCCTGCGCCGCAGCAACAACACGCGCAGCCCGCGGCGCAGAAGCCGCAAGAACAGAAGCCGCAAGAGAAGAAGCAACCGGACGAAAAGCCAAAAAAAGACGAGAAGCCGCCGCAGTAACGACAGGGCTTTCGTTTGAATCAAACTGGGATGTAATTCTCTGGGCATCCTGAGTTTTCACAGGGTGCCCTCTTTTACTCTCCCCAGCCCGAGAAGCACGGGCGATGGAGGTATTGCAATCATGGCTGCAAAACTCGCTACCGTAGACGACCGCATTCTGGCTCGTATGGAAGAAGCTGCCGCCATCCGCGCCGGGAGCATCATTGCCCGCGGCTCCAAAGACAAACCGCAGACGGGTCGCATGCAATTCGACTGCGGATACCTCTCACCCTACTTCATCACCGACCCCGAACGCATGCAGGTTGCCTTCGAGAACGTCTACATTCTCATTCACGAAAAGAAAATCAGTTTTAAGATGGACCTGCTCCCGCTGCTTGCGCAGATCACAAAGTGCGGCAAGCCGCTGCTCATCATCGCAGAGGAGGTTGAGGGCGAGGCGCTGGCTACTCTCGTGGTGAACAAACTGCGCGGCTCGCTGCAAGTCGCTGCCGTCAAGACTCCCGGCCTCGGGGATCAGCGCAAGAGTATGTTGCACGACATAGCCCGCCTCACTGGGGGCACGGCCATCACCGAGGGCCTCGACATCCAACTGCACAACATACAGATTTCCGACCTCGGTCAGGCCCGGAGGATCACCATCGACAAGAACCACACCATCGTCGAAGGCAGGACGCAGTACGAACAGCCTTCCTTTGAGCCAGCCCCCCGTCTCCACTCAAACGCTCATGCCTCGCCTGTGCAATATTCACGGAGCCGCGCGACCCCGCCTGCGATCGGCACCGCACTAATGATTGGTGACACGCGTTCACTGTGACCGGTTTGCACGCCCATGTTTAGGTCCCCCGGCCTGAGTACCCTGCGTCTCGCTGGGGGGAATCGGTACAAACAGGGATGCGATGCCGGGCACAACCAGGAGCAGGCCCGTAAAACAGCAAGATTTTCACGAGGGGCTTTTCCGTCGTCATGCGTTATAAGAACGCGGAGGGATTGATCCGCATCCGTGCAATTGTGCGATCGCAGACAACAACTGGCTGGCCAAACGATCTTTCGCTACAAAGGCGTCTACCCACTTCAGGACTTGCTCCGGTACATCCACCGCTCCCGATAGCATGATAATTGGCGCTTGCGGCCTAAGCCGTCTCATTTCGATGGCAACCTCTGGTCCGCTCATCCCGGGCATGAAATAGTCGACGATTACAACGTCAACCGAATGGGCGGAAGCCAGTTCCAGTCCCTTGCTGCCGCTGGGTGCGGTCAGGACGGTATACCCAAAGGTTTCGAGGAATGCCTTTTCGCATTCCAGTACATCCTGGTTGTCGTCGATGCACAGAACTAGCCCGCTTGAGAGTTCCGGATAAGTCGATAGGGGCATGGTTCACCTTCAAGAACCAGTTTTCAATACTTGGGCCCGAAAAACTGTTCAAAATTGCTCAAACTATGCACGTGTCGTGGATTCCACACGTGTCAGGCGGAAGAACTCATCGGATGTGATCCACCGAGAGGAGTGAATGGCACGTCGGTCGTCCTGTGCGACAGCGTCTTAAGAAAAAATGGCGCAGCCTTAACAGCTACGCCATTATTCGAGCAGACGACCCCGGCGACCTCTCGGGCCGCATAGCTCGTCAGAAAGGAACTTACAATAGTGCCAACTCGGAAATCTGATCAAAATTGCACAGTCTTAAAATCAAAGGGTATTGTGCGTTGCTACTTCCAAAAAAGAGGTGGCGCAGACTTTTCTGCCGCTGCGCCACCCGGGGAGCAAGAACGACCGGGGTTAGCGGTGGCCGTGTAGCTCCTTCACATCTCTTCGCGTTGATGTTGATGAGGAGCACAGTACACCAGTGCCAATTCCGAAATCTGTTCAGAATTGCTCAGTTTTAAATATGTGGGAATCACGTCGAGACGTCGAGCGGTGAATTCTAGCCTTCCGCTGCACAATGCGTCGGTTGCTGAGGGCATTGTGCGCCAGCGACTGCCCGGGATAGACCTGCTATACTTCTGGTTGAGGCGGTCACGACTTTCTCCTCTTTCAGGTTCTCTGAACTAAGTCAGTCCATCTGTAGTTCTCCTCTCCTTAGGCTCTCAGGAAAGTCGGTAGCCCAATGCCTTCGACTGCAATCCTGCAAGAAGTCCAACGACTCTACGGCGTGAGCGACCGCCTTGACTCAATGTCGGAGCTACATCCCCTGATCTCAGAAGCGCTCCTCGTCATCTCGGGAAGCGTTCGCAATACCGCCACTCTGTTGGAAGTTCTGGTGGCGACGAAAATGTTGCCACTCACCGGAGTAGATCCAGCAAACTAATGATTTACCGCCGCTGGCGGGTCTCGAAGCGCCCTTTAGGACAATGACTAATTGCTTGGAATTGGGTTCGTGGCTCTCGCCGTAGCGGTCGGGTTGACGACTGCTCCGGAGCGGGTAAGCCGAGGGAAAAATGGCGTCACTTCCAGCGGCATCTTGTCGCGCGCCGAGGTGATGGCCAGCGGCGTGGTCTTGATCAATTCCGCATGGTCATCCCAGGCGTTGAGCTTGACGCGTCCGCCCAGAGGCAGGGCTGCGATCTGATCCAGTTTGTCGGGATCGAGGGCTGGAGCAGAGTTCATCAACACCATCATGCGATCCACGGCGCCCTTACGGTCGATGAAGCCAGTGCCTAAGTGGGGAGTCAGCAGCGCCGAAAGCGCCGGTCCCCGCGCCGCCACCTCGCGCAGGAACAGTCCTGGTGTATTCAGCTTCTCGGCGTACGGTGAATTCTTCAGCAGCTCGAGAGCTTTCTTGTCGGCTGTAGTTTCCTCCTCGGGAGTGTGCCGGAAGCCCAGGTTCTGGTAGGCGGATTCATCGGAGAACAACATGCGATCGTAGAAGGCGTACTTGCTGCCCAAGTTGTGTCCCAGGATGATGTGGGCCAGTTCGCGTGAAAGCACCATGGCCAGGCTGGCTTCATCCGGAAGCACGTCCACCAGGCCGCGGCTTACTACGATGGTGTTGCCAGCGCTGAACGTCTCCAGTGGCAAAGTCAGCATCACACGGGTGCGCACCGGGCCCGGCAGTTCAATGTTATTGGTGGTCAGCAAATTGTTGACCACGGTCTCCAGCACCTTGTCCACTTCACCCTCGGGAGCGAGCAGGCCGGCATTCTGCAGCCGCTCGATCACGTTGTCTCCCGCCTGCTGCTGCCATTGCCACTGCGCTTGCAGCGGAGAAGCATCCTGCGCCGCCGCGCTTTCGTCCTTCACCGTGGAGTCCACCATCATCTGGGTCAATTCGCTGTTCTGGGCGCCCTTCTGCAGGTCATAACCCCAGAGCCGGGTCTGGGCCTTGAAGGTCATCTTGTCTTTCGAACCGTTGCTGAAATCGCCTTCCTCGCTGTAGATGTAAGCCGGTACCCAGTAGCCCGGGATCAGGTTTAAGCGCCAGCTATCCATGTGGAAGAAGTAAGCGTTGCGGGGGCGCGGCTCATAAGTGCCATTCAGTCGCACAATGTTGTAATCCTGGTCTTCTACCCAAATTCGGCCACGGAAGCGGCCCTTGCCGGTGCCCTTTTTGGCGGAAACGTCGAAGACGATACAGCGGACATCACCCAGGAACTCGCGGTGCACGTACTTGAAATCGTAGATGTGGCGATTGAAGTCGTCGCGGTCGGCGTAGATCATCCATGAGAAACCCATGGGTTTGTATTTGAACTTAAACAACTTGGTGAAGCCGCCCAACAGGTGGCTCTCAAAGCTGGTGTCTTTGGAGAGATAATCCCGGCGGTCCATGCTTTCGCCCAGATCCATGCGGCCGAGAAAGTAATGGTCTTGCACCGGCGTCGGGCCCACTTGCGGGTCGAACTTCAGGTTTTGCAGATAGGTCTCAACCAGCGGGGTGCGGGTCTTCAGCATTTCGATCAGCGCGTGTTCCCGCTCGAGCGCGCGGTCCACCACCTGGTCCATCATGGTAGACGGTGCAGAGGCGGACGCGGTGCTCGCGGATGCTGCCCGGTTCGCCGACGGCTGCGCATTCGCGCTCAGCGTGAGCAGCAGGAAAACGGCAATCACCCATTGCCAAATACGCATAACTCACCCCAAGAGTTTCTTTTTTCCTTCGGCCAGCACTTCGGAAAGCAGCGGTTCAGTGGCGGTCGTGCTCGTGGCGTCGTCACCCGCCGGTTGCTTGCTTGGGGCGTGCTCAGGTCAGCAACCGGCGGGTGTTTGTGTTCCTTGCGCGGAAGGATGCAGGCCTGGTGCCAATGTCGAGCGGCAAGTGAAACTTTTTTTAACTGGGTTATTTCTTAGCGAGTTAGGAGAAACATAACAGCTCGGACGGACGGCGAATCGCAAGTCTCCGGTGGCCCAGTTTCACCAGGGTGGTGCTTTTCAGCCATGGGGTAGAAATTGGCGAAGGATTGTCACGAGTCAACTAGTGATTTGCCGTTGCGGGGGGTCTGGGCGCGACCTTTTGGGATTCGCGGGATGCGTCGGTGGATCGGTCGGATGTTCCGCAGGGCCGCAAAGGAAAACATCGCAAGACGGTGGCGGACATTCTGTCCGACCTTACAAAGCTGAACGCCCGGCAAGCGGTCAAGATTCCGCTGAGCAGTCTGAACGGCGAGAAGATGCAGAATCTGCGCTCTGCTTTGAATCGCGTAACGCGCGAGAAGAATATCCCCGTGGTAACGTCGAGCGACGAGAAATTCCTGTATGTTTGGCGCGCCGACCCGCCCCAGAATACGGGAGCAACCGAGTAGCAGGCCAAGTACTCAAAGGGATCTGCGCCGATTCCTGCGACGACGGCAGGTGTGGGTTTCCCCCCTGACCGCAACGCTGCTGCATTGCAGCCCAACCTCCGTCAATCTTGTTGCGGCTCATTCAACGACCGGGCTTGCCCCGAGTGGCAGCGTTACCTGACCGAAGGAAGAAAAGGCCGGTCAAGGGATGCACCTGACCGGCCTTTTCGTTGTGTTACGCCTTCAGGTTGGCTTATTGAACCTTAGGCTGTGCCTTTCTCTTGGCCGCTGTCCCAGTCGTTTTCTTGGTTCCTTTCTGCTGCAGCAGAGTCAGGGAATCCGCCGCGTTGAACGGGTATTCGCGGATGGAAGTTTGCCCGGTGGTACTCAGAGTGACGTCCACGCGGCGATTGCTCGCCAGCAGGATCGTCTGCAGGTTGTTGAGCACCCTCTGCCGCTGCTCGGGAGTCAACTCGGGGTTCTTCTCAACCGCATCTCTCACCTGGCCTTCGGTTAGATTTTGTTCCTCGCCAAACGCCTTGGTTGCGAGGTTGGCTTCGGGAACGCCGTGTTCGATCAAGAAGCGTTTGGTACGATCGACACGCCGTTCGGAGAGCGCCTGATTGTATTCCACGGAGGCTCGGGGGTCGGCATGGCCTCCGAGAGTCAAGTGAGCATCCGGCTTCGTCTCGAGATACTTCTTGAAATCTTCCGCCAGCGAAATAAGGGTTTGCCGCTGGCTTTCAAGCAAGCCGCCGTCGGGATTCGTGACTCTAGGCAGATCTGTCGGAAAGTAAATGCTGTGCAGCGCAAGTCTGGCTTCCAGTTTCAGGAACTCAGGCGAGGGAGGCGGGTTCTCTACCATCACCTGGGCGGTAGCTGGAGTGTTCAAGCCGCGCGAGTCGCTGCAATTCGCACTTACCGTAATCGGGCCGGGTGAAGCACCGGACGTATTCAGAACCGCAGTATTGGCGCCGCTGCTGGAAACGCTGCCGCCGCTCGCGGTCCAGTCGCCCACCGTCACTGAGGCATTATCGGGACTGGTGCAGGTGCAACTGATGGTGGAAGACGTGCCGGCCTGAACTGTCGACGGGTCAGCCGAACATGAAACGACCGGCGGATTCTTCGGCGGTTCCTTCACGGTGAAGCTCGCCATGCAACTTGTCTCGCCACCCTTCCTCATCCTGGGGTCGGAGATCTGGGCTGTAACCGTGTAACGGCCACCCGCCACGCCATTGGTGTTAATGCTCGCAGTATTATCCTTGCCGGTAATTTGTCCGCCGGTGCTGCTCCAGGTGTAGTTCAGCGTGTGCCTGGGATTGAAGTTGCTGCCGGCAGCGGTTGCCGTCGCCGGCTCGCCCACCATGACTTCACTGGGATTGATGGTGCAACTTGCTGAAACAGGCGGGCCAGCTTCTTCACCACCCCACATAAATACCAGGCCACTTTGCAGTCTTACGCCCCTGAGATCGGTGCTCGGAGTCGTGGTCGAAGGACCATACCGGTAGCTGGACATTACGTAGTCGGCCCTGAGTAGGCGCAAAGCAAAGTGCCTGGTCACGTTGACATCAAGACCGCCGCCGAACATGAGCCCTAATCTGTCGATATCGTGGAAAGCTTCCGGCTCAAGACGGTGGTCGCCCACTAACGCCTCAAGAAATGGAGAGAAATGAGCGCTGCGGAAAGTAACCTTTGGACCCACCGAGAGGTTGTAGAATTCGGCGTCGTCAATCCGGTTGTTCAACCCGCTCTCACCGCTGCCCCAATGCCCACTGATATCGCCCGTCAATCCGAACCAGCGGTTAAAGTCATAGGTGAGGCTGGCGCCGACGCCCCGCGGATTCGCTTCCAGGCGGCTGCTCACCGGGGACACTCCTAATGGAAGCAGGCCGTGCACATCGGCGCCGGGATAGACAAAGGAGTACCCGCCGAAAAGTTCCCATTTGGGAGCTGGCTGATCCTGCGCGGCCGCGAACGTGCCCACGCTGCACAGGACGGCAACTACTGCCAACAACGTAACTGCACGACGGCCACAAGGCTTATGAGAGTGAGATGACATGTGCCAGTTCCTCCGAACGTCAATAACGTGAAATCATGCTTTTCCAGCCTGCCCGGAGTGGACCAGCCTCAAGCTAATCTCACTACCGGATACCTCTTATCGAATACCTCACGGACAGGGAGGTACAGTCACCTGATTGCTTAGCAATGTGACTGCGCCCGTCCGGGCCAGCGCTCTGCCATTCAGCGTCGCGTTGGTGCCAAGCGAGATGGACGCCTGAGCCATAATGGTCCCTGCGAAGGTTGTGCTGGTTCCAAGCGTGGCCGAACTACCGACCTGCCAGAACACGTCTCCAGACGTGGCGCCTCCGCTTAAAGTGACATCGCTGTTCGTTGCTGCCGTGGTCAGCGTGGACACGATCTGGAAGATGTAGACTCCATTGCCGCTGAGGGTAAGGTTCCCGGTTATTCCCAGCGAGGGCTGGGCGCTCGTCGTCTTATAAACGCCAGGAGCAAGTGTTTCCCCTCCTATATTGGCGGGGAGGACGGCCCCTCCTGCCGCTCCCGCGGCGAAGTTATACGCCGTGGTCAAGTCACCCTGGGCTGTCTGGGCAGCCGCATTGCCCGCGTCTAGCGTGCCGCTATAATTTGACGGCGTAAATCCAGTGATCGCACTTCCGGGCCACACGCCAATATTCCCACTAACGAACGTGGACGTCCCGGAGTTGGTGACCGTGGAGCCGCCCAGAATCCCGAAACTGCAGGCCGATCCCAACGGTACGGGGGGTATAGTTGTACATGCCGTGGCAGCGGTTGTGAAGGTCCATACCTTGTCACTTGCTAGTCCATTGCCGCCGAGATCCTGGGCCCCGGTGGTAATGGTGGCGGTGTAGAGGGTGTCCAGTGCGAGAGGGCTGGTTGGTGTGAAGGTCGCGGCGTAGCTTGACACATCATAGGTAACTGTTCCTGCCACGGGTGTAACGCCCGGCCCTGTCAAAGTGAAGGTTGTGGCAGGACTGATGATCGTGGCAGGATTCATCGCCTCGCTGAAGGTGGCAACGACCAGGGTGCTGGGACATATACCGACAGCAAGATCAGGCGGGGCTACGGAAACCACGGTGGGCGGAGCACATGCAGCGGCAGCGGTTGTGAAGGTCCATACCTTGTTACTCGCCAGCGCATCGCCATTGAGGTCCTGGGCCCCCGTGGTGATGGTGGCGGTATAGAGGGTACTCACTGCGAGTGGGTTTGTTGGTGTGAAGGTCGCGGTTGACGCAGCGTAGGTAACTGCTCCTGCCACGGGTGTAACGCCCGGCCCTGTCAAAGTGAAGGTTGTGGCAGGACTGATGATCGTGGAAGCAAGCATCGCTTCGCTGAAGGTAGCGGTCACTGCCGTGCTGGGACAGACCCCATTTCCAGGGGTCACGGAAAGCACGGTGGGCGGAGCACATGCTTCGCTAGAGGTTGTGAAGGTCCATACAAAGTCACTCGCTAGCGCAATGCCATATACGTCTATGGCTCCGGTCGTAATCGTGGCGGTATATTGGGTACTCAGTGCGAGAGCGCTTGATGGCGTAAAGGTAAAAATTGTGTTGGTTGTATCGTGGGTGATTGTTCCAATTACGCCAGGTGTCACCGTAAAGGTTGTGGCATTGATGGTTGCAGGTTGCATCGCCACGCTGAAGGTGGCGGTGATTACCGCGGTGGGACAGACGCCGGCCGCACCACTAGGCGGGGTTTCGGAAATCACGGTGGGCGGGATTAGGCCTGGGTTGGTGCCGGTCTTGTCCGGATCGCTGCATCCGGCGGCGAAAATGAGCAGTAGGAATGCTATGAACCAAATGTGATTGTTGTATCGATGCATGACCGTCATCCTTCTTCCTCTCGGCTCAACTGCTGCCGCCCAGTGGAATCTTGCACTTGAAAGAAAGTTTAGTTAGATGGGCGGTACCACAACTGTTCAAAATTGCTCACTTTTTGAAAAGGCAAGGTGGATGGTTCCAAATCGGGAAGAGTCCGGAGGGGAGATTGTTTGATGGTTCAGGACATGATCCATTCTGCGCTAATTGCCAGAGCAAGGGAGCGAATCTGACCGTGTCCCAAAAGGGCACTGGAACGTTGTTCGCGCGGTGTTGGCCGCAGGCGATGCTGAACCAGTTACAAACGATGACGGATCACATGCAGGCGATGACCGACCGCATGGCCATGATGCCCGAGCCAATGGACATGCACAAGAAGAGTGGGAAGACGACCAACAAGGATAAAGGGATGGCGGACGATCCGAAGAAATGAGTCTAATCGTGTCCTCTATTCTCAAACGGCAATTCCGGAGGAGGTCCCGTGCACGGATATGGTATGCAAGGG
>PKXK01000119.1 GCA_003132325.1 Acidobacteriaceae bacterium | reverse complement strand
GCCAGCCACGGATTCGGATTCGCTTCGATGACGTAGACATCGCCGTTCGGAGCCAGTCGCATGTCGATGCGTCCATAGTCGCGCAGCTTCAGCGCGCGATAGGCGGCCAGCGCCGTATCGGACAGACGCTTCGTCGTCTCTTCGTCCAGATTTTCCGCGATCTCCGATTTGGTCAGCTTGTAGGCTTCGGTATTCTTCTCGAACTTCACATCGTAGCTGGCGATTTTTGGCGTGCCTTCGGGCAAGCGTGACAGGTCGAGTTCGACCATGGGCAAAACCCGCGCCCGTTCGTAGTTGCCCAGAATTCCAGCGTAAATTTCGCGCCCCTCGATGTATTCCTCAATCAAGGCGGGCGAGTCGAATTCATCCTGGATGTACTGGACGCGCTCCATCATCTCCTTGACGCTTTTCACGACCGAGCCGGCATCGATGCCGATCGATCCATCCTCCCACGCTGGTTTGACGATGAGCGGAAAAGAAATGTCGTGCGCATGTTCAATGCGTCCGCGATAGGCAGTCGCAAAGAATGGAGTCTTGATACCGTGAAACGCGAAGATCTTTTTGGCAATCGCTTTGTCCTGGGCAAGAATAATGGCATGCGGACCGGCACCCGTGTAGCGCAATCCCAGCAGGTCGACATAGGCGACCACGTTCATCTCCTTGGTGTCATCGCCGTCGAAAGATTCGGTCAGGTTGAAGAGGAGGTCGGCATCGCACCGCGAGAGCGAGTGCAACGACTGCGGACGTCCATCCAGCTCGAAATAGGAAGGTTCGTGTCCCAGCTTCTGTATCGCTTCGAAGATTTCCTCGCGGTCGGTTTTCTCTTTCTTGACCTTCTTCACTTTCTTGCGCGGCTTGCGCGCGGGAACCGCTTCTTCCTTCTCCGCCGCCTTCTCTGCCGCCGCGACCGGATCTTCGTTCCAGACGTCATAGAGCAGCGCGATTTTCAGTTTTGCTCCGATCATTGTGTCACCTCGGAAAACAGTTGCCAGTTGCCAGTTGCCAGCGGCCAGTTGCAAGTAGTTTCTTCCGCGGCTACGGCTGAATGAATTTTCCTTTCGTCACATAGGTCATCACCAGCGCGGTGGCATAGGCTGTGACTTCGGCCAAATGTTCCGCGCCTCGCGTTTTATCCGCGCGCAAGTCTAGTTCACCGGCGCGCTTCTCGATCGTGTCCATCAAAGTCTTGACCAGCGGACGCTGCGCGCCCGTCCACTGCGCCACTTTGTCGATCACCGCCTTGCGATGCTGGTGCAAGAACTCGTGCGCCGGCAGCGCCGTCTTCTTCCGCTTGGATACGGGAAAGATGTCGCGCAAATCCGTATCGGGCGTGAGCTCGGTGACCGCAACTTCTTCCCGCCGATTCTGGTGATAGAACTCCGCCACCGTCGTGTCCATGTCATCGACCGTGATGTCGGCCTGGCCGCGACGCCGCGGTGGGTCGCTTTTCCCCAACTTGCGCGCCAGCCGGTTCAGATAAAGCAACTTCTCCATTGCTCCCCAGCCGCGATAACGCTTGCGCCAGTTCGAGCGCGGGGTCAGCCACACCGCAAACGTTTCGGCAAAATCTTCATCGGGATGCTTCTGCGCATACCATCCCGGCAAATGCCGCACATAGTCGCGCGAAAACGGCGCGGGGCGGTAAATATCGTGATACGGGCGGCGGAACGGCCCGAAGATCTTCTTCCATTCGGCCGAATTGTGCAGCTTGTACGCATAGGTGAACGCGTGTCCGGCTTCATGCCGCAGGTACATCATGATTTCTCTCGCGTCTTCGAGGTCATGCGTTTCTTCTTCCAGCTGCGCCAGCGCCGCATTCGCCAGATAAAACGGAATCCCGATGATCGGCTCGCCCGACGGGCATCCCCACTCGTCGGTCAAGTAACAGGCGGGGCGAAATTTTGTCAGCCCCTTGGCCTCCAGTTCGCGATAGAGCTGTTCTACGAAGCGCTCCACCGGCGAGGCTTCGAGCTTCAGCCCCAGCTCGCGAATCGGCCGGCTGAGAAGGTCCTGGTACGCGGGTTCAGTTTTTGCAATGTCGATGTTATGCACAAACGCTCGCTTACAAATAGTCTGCAACCGCGCGGGCACACACGGGGAGGGGCAGTATCACTAAGGTAAACAGTAACGGAAAGCAGGTCTATTTAGAAGTAACTGCGGTAATGCGGGCGGCGAGAAACGAAACAGGCGGCGCGGGGAGCGAGGGTGCCCCGCTAAGAAGTGAAGCCCCGCGTTGGAATCAGCGAGGCTTCTGTGTCAGTGACTCGACTCGCGTGTCGCTTTACTGCAGCAGCAGCCCATTCCCATTCGGCTCTTCCGGCGGGATCACCACCGCCGCCGCGACCCGGTCTCCGGGTTCTACGTTCAGCAATCGCACGCCTTGGGCCGAGCGTCCCGATTCGCGGATGAACTTTGATTCGATGCGGATGATCTTGCCGTACTGGCTGATCAGCATCACCTCGGATTTTTCGCTCACCTGCGAAATGCCGACGACTTTGCCGTTGCGCGCCGTGGTCTTGACGTTGATCACGCCTTTGCCGCCGCGATTGGTGAGGCGATACTCGTCGGCGGGAGTGCGCTTGCCGTATCCGTTCTCGGTGACGGAAAGAATGAGCGAGCCTTTTTCCGGGATCAAATCGGCGATCTCGGGAGCAACGTCTCCCTCTTTCACTACCGCTTTCGCTTCCGGCTTGATCGTCGTGGCCATGCCGACGATGTAATCCTTTTCGGCCAGGTTCATGCCGCGCACGCCGGTGGCGTTGCGTCCCATGGAGCGCACGTCGTTTTCGTCGAAGCGAATCGCTTGTCCGTCATGCGAGGCGAGGAAGACGATCTGGTTGCCGTCGGTCAGCGAGGCCGCGACCAGCTCGTCGCCCTCTTCGATATTGATGGCGATGATGCCGCGCTGCATCACGTGCGAGAAGTCTTTCACTTCGGTCTTCTTCACCGTGCCGTTATGCGTGACAAAGAAAACGTACCTGCCTGCTTCTTCCAAATCGCGTACGTCAAGCATGGTGCGCACGGTTTCGCCGGGCTGCAGGCCCACCAGGTTGCCCACGTGNNGCGTGGGTGGAGGCGATGAACAGATGCTCGACGAAATCCTCGTCGCGCGTCTTCATGCCGGTGCGCCCGGTGCCGCCGCGCCGCTGCATGCGGTAGGTCGAGATTGGAGTGCGCTTCATGTAGCCGGAGTGACTGACCGTGACCGCAACCTGCTCGTCGGCGATCAGGTCTTCCAGCATGATTTCCGCAGCTTCATCTTCGATGACCGTGCGGCGCGCGTCGCCGTAAAGCTTCTTGACCTCTTCCAGTTCCTTGATGATGACTTTGCGCAGCTTCGGCTCAGAAGCAAGAATCGACTCGTATTCGGCGATGGCTTCGCGCACCTGCTTCAATTCGTTAGAAATTTCGTCGATCGAAAGCTTGGTCAGGCGGTGCAGTTGCAGTTCGAGGATGGCGTCGGCCTGCTTCGCGGTGAACGGCTTATCGGCGGCGAGCTTGGGAGCGCGGCCGGTGGTGTTGATGTCGATCTTCTTGCCGCCGAAGTACGCGACCAAATTCTCCCGGGCGTCGGCGCGGTTGGCGCTGCCCCGGATAATGGCGATCACATTGTCAAGGTGGTCGAGCGCCGTCAGGTAGCCTTCCAGGATGTGCTCGCGATCACGCGCCTTGTTGAGCAAATATGAAGTCCGGCGCCGCACCACATCGACGCGATGGTCGATGAAGTGTTTGATCGCCTGGATCAGTCCCATTTCCTTCGGCTGTGCGTTGACCACGGCCAGCAGGATCATGCTGTAGCCTTCTTGCATCGAGGTGTGCTTGAAGAGCTGGTTGAGCACGATCTGCGGTTCCGCCCCGCGCTTGAGCTCGATCACAATGCGCATACCGTCGCGATCGCTTTCGTCGCGAACGTCGGAAATGTCGTCGATGGTCTTCTGGTTGACCAGGTCGGCGATGCGCTCGATCAGGCGCGCCTTGTTCACCTGATAAGGAATCTCGGTGACGATGATCGCCTGCTTTTCCTTGGTAACGTTTTCGATGGCGGCGCGAGCGCGCATCATGAAACGGCCGCGGCCGGTTCGGTAAGCCTCGAAGATTCCGGCGCGGCCGTGAATGATCGCCGCGGTCGGAAAGTCCGGTCCCTGCACGAACTTCAGAATTTCCGGCAATTGCGCGCTGGGGTTATTCACCAGCGTGATAGTGGCATCGACGATCTCAGTCAAGTTGTGGGGCGGAATCTTGGTTGCCATGCCCACCGCGATGCCATCGGAGCCATTGACCAGCAAGTTGGGAAAACGCGCGGGCAAAACTGCGGGCTGCGTTTCCGTG
>PKXK01000305.1 GCA_003132325.1 Acidobacteriaceae bacterium | reverse complement strand
CTGGCTAACGCCACTGTGCACACCTTCCAGGCCACCCTGGGCTGGACGCACACGTTCTCCTCCCGCCTGCTCAACGAATTTCACGCCGGCACTTCGCAAGACAACGAGATCTCGACCCCCACCGGCCTGGCTCCAAACATCCCCACCTTGATTCTGGACAGTCCAGCCTCTTTCGTTCTAGGCAACGCCCCTTTTTCGATTGGAAGGGTGTTTGAAAGGCAGTACTCTCTGGCCGACCGGGTCGATTACGTAGTCGGCAAACACACGCTGCAATTCGGTTTCGATATGAACCGCGCCTGGGATGCGGACAACAATGATGGCGGCGCGGACCCAAACGCTGCGGTCCAGTTCGGGTCGCCCCTTGGCAGCTATGAATTTTCCAACCTCGAAGCGTTTGCTCTCGGTGAGTACAACATCTTCAGCCAGACAGCGGGCAACCCTACATTCTCTTTTCATGTGCCGTACTACGGATTCTACGTGCAGGATACCTTCCGCGCCTTGCCGAAGTTGACGCTCGAAATGGGCTTGCGCGAGGACTTCCAGGTGTACCCGCAGCCGGCAAGAAATCCGGCGTTCCCGCTCACCGGGCAGTATCCGAACCAGTACCCGCGCCTCGCGCCGCGCTTCGGATTTGCTTGGCAACCTGAGTCGAAGACGGTAGTGCGTGGCGGATTCGGGCAGTTCTACACCAACATGAACGGCCTGAATTACCGCAACGCAGTGGCCTCGAACGGCCTGCCGTCACAGCAGTCTTCGGCTAGTGTCAGCTACGGCGCCGGCGCCCCAAGCCAGCAGACGCCAACGTTCCCGAACATCCTCCCCGCCAATTCACCCCTCTTCTCTGCTTCTCAGGACATTTCCCTGGTTTCTCCGCAGTTTCACGTGCCTTACATCCTGCAGGCGAGCTTGCAGATTCAGCGCGAGATTTTCGAGAACACCACGCTAACCATCGGCACCATGTGGAATCACGGTGTGCATCTGTTTTCGGGCAGCGCCTACGACTTGAATCTGCAACCCTTGCAAGGCACGACGACCTACACCGTCTGTCCTCCCGGCGCGACGACCGCGCCCTGCACAGGACGGACGATCACCCTACCGAACATGGACAACGGACTGCTCACCGAAGGCCGCATCAACCCGAGCTTCCACGGGATCAACGAACTGATCAGCCCCGCGCAAAACCACTACAACTCTTTGTTCGTGCAGTTGCAGCGCCGCATGTCGCAAGGTGTTTCGCTGCAATTTTCGTACACGTTTGCCAAGAGCATCATGCTCGACGGAATGGATTTCAACAATCAGTTCGACTTCAGCAATACCCATGCTCCCTCGCTGCTCGACCAGCGGCACAACATTAGTTTTGCCGCGGTCTATCGGCCCGGCATGGAACGGCTCACTACTTCCGATGCGGGCCGGAAGCTCCTCTCCGGCTGGACTCTGAGCAGCGTCATGCAGTTCTCCTCGGGCCGCCCCTACGCGGCGTTGTTGAGCCCTGCCTGCACCAGTCCTGCTCCCCTGTCCTTTAACACATGCAACGGCATCGTCGCCAACGGCGTTCTGACGGGCAATGACAACCTAAACGACAGCGCGTTTAATCAGGCTACGGCGAACACCGCCGCAGGCATCAATGGCGCTGGCCCCACGCCCGGCATCGGTCTGAATTCTTTCTATGGCCCCTGGCTGGAGAGGATTGACGTTGGGCTGGCGCGAAGTTTTGAAGTCAAGGAAGGCAAGGAACTGGAATTTCAGGTGCAGGCGTTCAATTTGTTCAACCACGCTAACTACTACGTGCAGAACGGCAACGGCATCAATCAACTGCAATACAACCCCATTGGGAGCAACTGCGGCGATGGAGCATCGCTCAACCAGATCTGCTATCTGGTGCCAAATTCGGGCCCGGGCAATTTCGGAAGCTTGCAGGAGATCAGCCCTAACGGCCTTCCGCGCGTTTTGCAGTTTTCTGCACGATTCACGTTCTAGGGGCGCGTGAATCTCCCGAAGACTTTAGCCAGAGGAACGATGGGGGTCAAGCTGTGCTTCGAGCGCGTCGATAACTTGGGAGCGTACAGCGTCCCGTCGGAGACCGGCCTTCTCATCCCATCTGTTTACGACAGTGATTACGATAGTGAATCGTGGAAGTTCGCCTGTTCGTCTTCCAGTTGGGACCGCAACAATTCCAACATGAACAGATGATTGGGATGTGGGCGACTCCACGGCATTGCGGCCAAGAGGATGATGAGCACCGCGAGCAGCGCCAATGGAACCGCGAGGGACACGTCTGCCTCTCTCCGAAACAATTACGCCCCAAGTGTTACGGGACGATTAAATTGCCGTTCCTGATTTGGGGACTCGGAGCACTCTATGACGGCCGGTTCTCGCGAGTGGAGGCAAAGCACTACGGTACAGGTGGATAGTCTATAATTGGTAGTTGAACAATCGTTTCCTTTCTTTCCTACCTCAATGAAACGCAAGTCAGCGAAAAACACAGGTATTTCATATATGGACGAGCAACAAGTCAGACTTTGCAAAAGACTAAAGGGATTGGGTTTCACCCCAGGGAACCAGATGAAGATGTACGGGCTGCAGTTTGAAGTCGTCAGCGAGCCCATCGTAATGGGGGATGACCTGGTTTTTGTGGATGTCACCGAGAAGAGGTCGGGTCGCCCGAGACGCGTCCGCATTCCACTACCGATCACGAATATGGCGAGACAGACCGCAGCGTAGCCTGAATAATCGATAATCGAGTTTCGGCAGAACGTTCGGAGGTTAGCAGCGATGAGATCCTCATGGCAAACAGAGACAGGACACCTCGCATGCCGCTGGTCTGACGTGGGACAGCGCGTTCAATATAATCCGCGATGGATGCAAGGGCAGCCGGTACCGAAATCGCGACCGAGTCAGGTTGCGTCCAGACGGCTGTACCGCTCGTCAGGTCCAGACGGCGCATGGTGATCTTGAGATTGCCGCGATCAACTTCGACCAAGAGGTAATGGTAATTCACGTCCTTACTCTGGAAGGGATCGTCCGCGGCGCGTTCAATCGGATACGCGTGCGCTCCCGCACCGCCCGTCACGATATAGGTCACGCCGCCGTGCTCATGGCGTTCGTAGTTGTGCACGTGTCCGGAGAACACCACAATTCGGGCACGGAGGTTCTGCTGCCGCCCTTCCAGTGTTTTGGCCAGCTCCTGCTCATGCGAGCGGACGGAGTGTCCTCCGCCGAACTTCTTTGCATCCGACGAACTAGTGTAGGGAGGATGGTGAAGAACAATGAAAACGAAGTCCACATCGCCAGGAATATGGTCCAACTTCCGGGTGAGCCATTGCCCTTGCGGGCCCGCAGTCTCGTCGAGAGAGCTGTCCAGCACCAGCATCAGCGTGTTGGCAGCTCGGACGGAATAATAGAGGCTGTTCTTCAGGTCGGGGAAACGCTCGAAATAGTTGGCTAGGGCAATTTTTTCATCGCCGTGCAGATCGTGGTTGCCCAACGCGGGGCAAACCGGGATCTTCTTGGCGCGCCATACCGCAGTTTCGCTATCCCAGACCTTCCAGTCGTCCTTATCGTAGCCGTTGTAGACGATGTCGCCAGTGAGAGCGACGAACGCAGGATTGGTTTGGGCAATCGCCTGCACTAGTTGGCGACGCACGGGCGGATTCGCCGCTTCGGTGTCCTTGGGATCATGGAAGCGCGAATCTCCGTAGGCGACGAAGTGGAAACGCGCGCTGACTTGCAGTTGCAACTCCACCGGTTCGATTTGCGGCGGTGCCTGTGACTGCGAGCGTGAGCAGGCAACGCAGCCGAGAAAGAGAATAACAATCGGTAATTGTTGTATTCGTTTCATTCAGCGGCCCACCACCAGCACTTCAAATTGTCCTGCTTCAGCCGTGGAAAGGTAGAGGCGTTTGGTGGCGGGATCGAACGTCATGGTCTTCGCTCGAGGCGCAGTCTGAATGGTGTCGATGGCTGTGTAACGGTCCGGAGAAACCTGGTGAAGGACGTTGATGGTGCCATCGCCGTTGGAGAAGAAGACGAGGCCAGCCTCGGAATCGAAAGCGGCGGCGTCAACGTGATCGCCGATCGGAAGGGTCTGGATCACTTTTCCAGTATCGGCATTGACGATGGCCGCTACGCGGCTGCGGCATCCGATGAACAGTCGCCGGTTCTTGCGATCGATTGCCATGGCTGTGGGAGTCTTGCAGGGATCCAGCGGCCACTTATTGAGCACCTTCAACTGCTGCGAGTCGAAGGCGACAGTCATGTTTTCTTCTTCCAGATTCACGAAGACTTTGCCGGCGCCATCGGCGGCAGCAAACTCCGGCCCGCCGCCGAGATCCACCGTGCCCACGACCTTGCCGTCGGCAGCGTTGATGGCCGTCGCACTCTTGCCATCGCCATTGAACGTGAACACACGTTTCGAAGCGGGATCGTAAATGATGGCATCCGGTTTGTTCCCGGTCGGCACCTGGCCGAGGATCTTCAGCGTCTTCGTGTCGAATATGGTTGAGTTGTTCGACTTGCCGTTGCTGGTATAGCCGCGACCGAACTCCGGCGCCAGTGCGATCCCGTGGACGCCAGCCGTGTCCGGAATCTGGCCGACAACTTTCTCCGCGTCAAGATCGATGACTTCGACACGGGTTCCATGGGAAACGTAGAGCCGGTGCGCATCGGAGTCGACGTTGAGATAATCCCAGCCGCCCTCTCCTGCGACAGGAATCTTCTTGACGACTTTGTAGCCGCTGCCCGCCGCAGCCGCCGAGAGACAAAGCGTGATCAGCACGGCAAAGACGGTCAAAGCTCTTGCGCATCGGTTCATCGTTAAATTCTCCATAACAACAATTTTACGCCTGCAACACTGCAAGCATTCTGAAAGACCATGCAAATCCCGAAACCTTAGAACTTGATACGCAGCATGAATTGGAGCTGACGCGGCAGCCCAGTTCCAGTGTTTGGGGAAGCCTTATTGTCGTTGTTGTTATTGAAGTTTACCGTCGAGTTGATGACCCCAAAGTTGCCCGGCGGCGTCAGGTTCGTCGGGGTCGCCATTGGTGTGTAGTTCAGTGACAGAGTACCCGGGTCCCCCAACTGAACATGGTTGAAGATGTTGAACGCCTGCACTGCTAACTCCATGGAAAAGCGCTCCGTGACCTTTGTTTCTTTCGTGAGCGCGAAATCCATTTGCCAGCTGTCGAGGGCCCGGACCACTCCGTTTGGGGCATTGCCAAAACGGGTAAAGTTCCCGCTGCTGTCGACAGGCGGAGACTGGAACGCGGCGGCGTTAATCAGGGGCACGTTGTTATGTCCACCGCCGGGCAATGTCAAGGGCACTCCGGGGACGAGGTCTGGTCGCTGGCTGGTCTGATCGTTACCATCGGGGAGAAGGTAGGTCTGCGACCCACTGAGGTTCATCCCCACGGTTAAGGGGTGGCCGGTATGCCAAGTGCCGATGCTACTCAAGCTCCAGCCTCCCACGATCTTGCCCAGGGCCCCAGCATCGTTCAGGTAATCCTTGCCGGGGCCGAAGGGAAGTTCATACACCGCGTTCGCGGTGAAATTGTGGCGAATATCGAAGACGCTCGGCCCCTTGTCGCAGGGCAGGCAGTTAACGTTTTCCGGTCCGTTGGACTCGCCGCCGCCGACCGACCCATCGTTGATGGAATGAGACCATGTGTATCGCGATTGGAACGATATTCCCTTATTAAACCTCCGCTCCAGCAATAGTCCCAAGGCGTGGTATGTGCTGGATCCGATATCTCTCTTGATATCGACCGACCCAAAAGGATTTCCAGCGGGATAATACTGGTCCAATGGTCGGTTGCAGTCACCCGTGGAATTGAAAGTGACCGGTTCCGTGCATAGATTGACGCCGCCGCGGGAAAAAAGCCGCACACCGCGGGTACCAATATATTGGGCTGACGCAGAGAACTTGGCGGGCAACCCGTGCTCGATGGTCAATCCCCACTCTTCGGCATACAAGTCGCGGCGCCCTTGCCGTTGCAACGCCCGAGGATGCTGTGCGGCCTTCTGGATTCCACTCAGACCAGAGAGGTCCGGATCCGTCTGCATGTAGGCAGTTTCGAGGGGGAAGCTGTTGGAGCCGGTTGGGGGATTAACGGTCACTCGATAGGTATCGCTTTCAAGTCCCGCGTTTAAATCGTCGTTCTGGGCGGCACCGTGGTAGATGCCAAATCCTGCACGCAAAACAGTTTTTCCATGGAGTGCCGCCGGAGCCCACGCTAAGGCGATTCGAGGATCAATATTCTTGTAATCCGGGTTGTAGAGCGCCGGATTCTTGGGGCAAGGCGGTGTATTGATAGGGCCAGGACTCGGAGCAACATTGAACGAACCTGACCCCAGACAGACACCGTGAAATTGATTCAGGTCGAACACAGTTGTTCGATTGGTTGCTTCGTTGGCAACCCCGTGGTATTCCCAACGCACTCCCGCTGTCAAGGTGAGAGTTGGTGTTGCTTTCCACTCATCCTGGAAGTAGGGCATGTAAAACGTCCGGCGCAGCCGGTGGCAGCACCATGGCGCTATATAGGCAATTTGGGAAAGCGACGCGCTCACAAAAGTATCGTACGTGTCAAAATTGAGGACGTTATCCGATGTTTGCCCCTGATTGAGCCGGACGCGTCGAATCTCCATGCCGGTCTTGAACGCGTGCCGCCCGTGTGTCCAAGTCAGGTTGTCAACCACCCCATAGGTCGTACCCACCTCGATGTCAGCCGTATTGTCGTTGAGTCCGACGAAATTCGTATTTGAGCCCACCGCAAACGTGAGCGCGCTGGCCTGAGGATTGTGAAACGGCGAGCGGTTGATATAGACCTTCGCCTCATTGAGAAGGTTCGGCTTGAAAGTCTGCTGCAAAGCCAGCAGGTAATTCGCGGGGTGGTTGATAGTTTGGAGCTTGTCCCCCGGAAGGCTCGAGCCATTCGGTGCGTTCACCAGGCTGATGTCGCGTTGGGCGCGTCCGTAAAGCAGAGCCTTTTCGTTGATCTTGTGGTCGATTCGCACCAGCCATGTGTCTTCATGCACGGTTGTAGGAGTCGCCGCGGTAACCTGATCCACGTTGTTGTTACTTGGGTTCGTGGGATCGTTCCCCAGCCACTGGAAGGCCGCGTCCGGGTAAGTGAAGTGGGGTGCGCACCCGTTAATGGTCCCCACAGACGCCCGCCATGGATATGCCTGCATGATGGTGCACATGATCGGAGAAGTGCTCAACACAGCTTGCTGGAATGGAACAGTAAGAGCGCCTGACGAGAGGAGGCCGCAACAAACCCCGGCGGGCACCGTAAACACCTGCGTCGTCGACTGCAACTGGCGTAGCCCCTCATAGCTGAGAAAGAAAAAGGTTTTGTTCTTTACGATCGGCCCCCCGAAAGTCATTCCGTACTGCCCCATGCGGAATGGAGGAACGGCCGGGTTGCCGTTCACGTCGAAGTCATTGAAGTTGCGCGCATCGAATACGGAATTCCTTAGGTAGCCGAAGGCGGTGCCGTGATAATTGTTCGTGCCCGATTTGGTCTCTATGTCAACTTGGCCGCCCGCCTGAGTGCCGTATTCCGCGTCGTATAAAGCGCTGTTGACGCGGTATTCTTCGATCGCGTCTTGAGAAATCTGCAGACGCGTCTGCGATTTCTGTGCCTGCTCCTGAATGCCGCCGGCGTCGACGCCATCAATCTGAAAGTTGTTGTCGTCGCGCGCACGCCCGGCAAAGCGAATCGTGCGCTGATCGCCGCCACCGTCATCCTGCGCGAAAGGGGCAAGCAGGGTGAAGCTGGCCCAGTCACGCCCGTTGTTAGGAAGGTTGGCGATCTGGTCCTCGCCGATGACCGTGGCCGCTTCGGCGGAGCTGCGTTCCGCCGGGGCACTCGATGCGCTAACGTCCACGTGCTCGGTAGCCGCTCCGACTGGAAGCTGGATGTCAAGCGTATGCGTCTGTCCGACCTGTAGTCCGACATTCTCGATGACGCTGGTCCGGAACCCGCTGCTGGAGGCTGTCACCGTATAGTGTCCGACAGCCAAGCCGGGAAACCTGTAGTAACCGCTTGCATTCGCCTGCCGTTCCTGTGTTATGCCGGTATCAGCGGCAAGAATTTTCAGGCTGGCTCCCGCGATGACTCGGCCCGTCGGATCGGCCACCGTGCCTTCGAGCACAGCGCGATCGATCTGCGCGGATGCTCCGACCCACGCGATCGTCAGGAAGAACAAGGCCAGAAGAGAGGTTTGGGTTAGAGCGAAGAGTGAGGTTGAGGGAGAAGAATGGCTGGGTCGCATAAGCCTCCTGATCCGGAGAAGAATGTTTCTTCTTTCCAACGCATTCGTTCTTGTTTGGTGTTGAACTAGTAATTCTAGGAAGGTGTTGTGAAGGCGTAGTGAATGCAATGTTAAACAGTGGTTAATTTTGTACGGTGTTCAAACTCATAAAGGCGTACCGTCTCGCCTCCGCCCCGTTGGACGGGCAAGACGTCCTTCCATACGCGCACTCGGTAACAGATGCCCGGATCAAATTAACCATCCTTTAACACTGGCGCAACATTGCCGCAACACAGTCCTTCTAGTGTCAGGTGGGACTAGCAAAGCAAAGGCTTGTTCTAAGCGAACCTCTTCGAGAGCGTGTGAGGCTCTCCTTCTGGCCCATGGAACCTCTGGAGGCGGCAGACAAACCGCGCTATGCAGAGCTGATCTACGTCGTCGAAGACGACCCGGATGTGTCAACCCTGATCGAACACAACCTGCGCACCGCCGGATACGAGGTCTCCACATTCTTCTCCGGGGCGCCGGTGGTTCCGATGGCAGCCAAGGCGCAACCGGCGCTGTTTCTTCTCGATATCATGTTGCCCGGTATCAGCGGCTTCGATCTCTGCCGCCAGATCCGCCAGCACCAACAGCTGGGCAAGACGCCCGTCATTTTCCTTTCCGCCAAGACTCAGGAACCGGACCGCCTCCAGGCCTTCGACGCGGGTGGCGACGGATACATCACCAAACCGTTCAGCCCCCGTGAGCTGATTGCACGAATCCGCAACGTGCTCCGGGTTCAGCCGGAAGCCCCCAGTCACGAAGTTATTCAGTTGGGAGATTTGGAAATTGATATCGCGTCGATGACCGTGCGCGTGCAGGGCAGGACAGTACTAACTACGGTCCGCGAGTTCCGGCTCCTCGAATATCTGGCCCGCCACCGGGGACGCGTTTTTACCCGCGACCAGTTGCTGGACGCGGTGTGGAAAGAAGGCTCCTTCGTGACCCCGCGGTCGATTGACGTCTTTGTGAGCCGTCTGCGGGAGAAAATCGAGCAGGACCCGCGGCATCCCCGCTATCTGAAAACGCGGCGTGGAATCGGTTACCGCTTCGAAGTCGGGCGATGACGGCGACCGCATATTTGCGTTGTTCGAGCTTGATCGGCGCCGCAACCGGCTGCCCATCGCGCGGCATGGTTTTATATCCGGACTAGATAAGGGAGCTCAATTTACAATTGCTCTGCAGTTCCTGCGTCGCAACCCGATGTCAAAGACAACTCCCATGATCGACAAAGCAGTGATCCCAGCCAGAAGTGCTGGGAAAGCGGGCGCTCGCCGTAATGGCAGTCGTCGCTTCACTAAGGCGCGAGACGCTTCCTAGCCAGACAGTCCGCCTCTCGATGATCCTCAGCTCTACGTGAATCGTGAACTCAGCCTTTTGGAGTTCCAGAGACGAGTGCTTGAAGAAGCGCAGGACGAGTCCGTTCCATTGCTGGAACGAGTCAAGTTCCTGTCCATCGTCGGTTCAAACCTGGATGAGTTCTTCATGGTGCGAGTCGCCGGTCTCAAGAGGCAGGTCGCAGAAAGTACCCTCGAGTGTGGTCCGGATGGAATGACACCGGCAGCTCAACTCGGAGTCATCTCGAAACCGCGCGCCAACTGCAACCGGTTTTCGGTAACGGTACCGCGGAAGTCATCGCTGGCAAGGTGCACGTGTCCGTACACGCCCAGGCAATCGTCGTTCTCAGCGTGCGTTAGTGCGTCAGGGACACTGTGATTTAGTCTTTCGGTTACGGCGAAAGGCTTAAACCAGGGGTATGCGGGGGAGCCTGCTGGTCCGAATCAGAGTTTCCTTAGCTGGATCGCGGGCGAACTTGCCGGTCGCAGCACCCCGGCCGCGAAGCAGGCGACGCCAACCCTGGCGAATGACTTTGAAGATCCAAATGGAGCACAAATCAATGTCTAGACGACTGTGCATGATCCTGTCGTTGCTGCTGGCTCTCTTGTATCCTCCTTTTGTCGCGGCTCAAGCCAAACCGGTTGACGCCGAAGGACATCGATGGTGGCAGCACGCCGTCTTTTACGAAATCTATCCTCGCAGTTTCGCCGATAGCAACAACGACGGAATCGGCGATCTCAACGGTATTACGTCCAAGATGAGCTACCTGCACGACCTTGGGGTCGACGCCATCTGGATCAGTCCGTGTTTTCCGCCGCCGCAGGTCGATTTCGGCTATGACGTGTCCGATTACGAAAACATCGATCCTATGTACGGGATGCGCTGATGCGCAATCATGGCTGTGGCTTCTCGCGACCAAGAACTTGGGTCCAAAGTTGGGTCCAACAAGAAGGCCGTTTTCAGCCCAAAACGGGTTTAAGTTGCACCAGATCAACGAAAGTGTTGATGGCTCATAACCCATAAGGTCGGTGGTTCAAATCGACCTATAGTCTGGGCGCCAAGGTGGTACAAAAGGCTGCCTGCACCTCTGAAACGCACCAGCCGACCTGAACCCTCTTGGCAGTCAAGTCCTTCCAAACTCGCCTTAGAATAGGCATCCACACCCGCCACGAACATCGGATAGCCCCACAGCCCCATTACAAAAAGAGACGAGCTTGGGTCTGCGCCAGTTCCACGAGTGCGGAGCATTCCTCGTCGTCGTTCGCCACGTGATTGATCCGCGTGCTCACGGGATAGCACCGCATCAGCCGGGCGTCGAAAGGCTTCAGCAGTTCGGACGCCGCACCCGCGTCCCTCATTCCCGGATCGAGCCACAGGTCGTAGCCGTCCGGATCGAGGATGACGGGCATGCGGTCGTGGACGGGCGAGGTCACGGCATTTGGCGTCGTGGTCAGAATCGAGCATGTGTCAACAGTCTTGCCGCTTGCGTCCTTCCAGCGATCCCAAAGCCCTGCGAAAGCGAACAACTCTCCGTCGTTCACTTCGAAGCAATAGGGCTGTTTACCTTTCGCCGTTTTCGCCCACTCGTAGAACCCGTCCGCAGGAATCAGGCACCTGCGAGATTTCAACGCATCGCGGAACGCGGGCTTTGTGGCTGCTGTTTCCGATCTTGCGTTAATCATCTTGACGGCAACGGACGGGTCTTTCGCCCATGATGGAATCAGCCCCCAGCGGACCAGCGACAGTTCCCGAACGGGTTCCTTCGGATTCTGGCGGATGACGAGGATCGGCTGGGTCGGAGCGATGTTGTACCGGGGACTCCATTCTTCATCGCCTGAAACGGTGCCGAAATATTCCTCGACAACCTGCTTTCTTCGCGAAAGTCGATAGCGCCCGCACATGGGGAGATTATGGCAGATCGGACAATGGCAGACGGAGACTTTCCTCCTGCCCGGTCGCTGCAGCGTTAAGAATTCTGTAATCTTCACGGCCTGTGGTGAATAGGGATTTTACGACCGTTATGGGCGTGGCATTGCGAAGTGGGAGTTGCACGATATACAGGATCGATCCCGCAGTAGCGCGATTTCGGGCCAACAGAAAATGCTTCAACACGCCAAATCTGCTAGAGCATTCTCTTGAGAACCGCGAGACTGTTGAGTGCTTCTTTCAGTTTGCGATGCTCCTTAGAGTGTGCAATCGGCAATCCCCGTAAGCGCTGGTGGATAGCCTTCTCAGCCACCTCGATGCTCGCTGGCAACTTGTCCCGGTCGAATTCCATTGCCGCAGCTCTGTAAACGCCGAGCCAATCGCTGTCATTATGGCTCACCGACGGACTCTCCGCGCACAGGTCTTTCCGCATCGAGGAATCTGCTTCTGGCGGATAGGCAAACAAGTACCTGACTCCCGAAAGTTGCGCACTTCAAGTGTCATCCTCGTTCTCCTTTGTTTAAGCGCCAGATGGCGTTTAAAGTCGCCAGCGCAGTTCGGCACCGCCGTCTGAGAAACGAAAGCGCCCCAGACCCGGTTGAGTCAAGGACGCTCGTTCGAACAGCCCTCCCCCGAAAACTGCTCATCACCACCTTACGGTCTGACCTGCATCTGCACAATGACCCGTTCGTAATGCCACTCCTGTTACCTTTATGCTGGTTGTGGGATCGATTGCGGATCAGTAGAAACCTGTGTCTCAGGCGGACTGGCATGGCGAAATGGCTAGACGAACTGGCAGAGCACGAAACCAAAGCAGATCGGCTCCATAGTTGAACCGTCAGAAGAAGAGCCGATCCTGAATCTGCACCAGTTCTACGGGCGCGGAGCATTCTTCGTCATCGTTCGCCACGCGGTTGATCCGTGCGCTCACGGGATAGCTTCGCATCAACTGGGCATCGTAGGGCTTCAGAAGATCGGACGCTGCACTCACATCCCTCATGTCGGGATCGAGCCACAAATCGTAGCTGTCTGGATCAAGAATGGCAGGCATTCGGTCGTGGACGGCTGAGGTCACGGCATTTGGGGTCGTGGTCAGGATCGAGCAGGTCTCGACGAGTTTGCCGCTCGTGTCCCTCCACCGATCCCATATCCCAGCGAACGCGAACAACTCGCCTTCATTCACTTCGAAACAATAAGGCTGTTTACCTTTCCCCGTCCGCGACCACTCGTAGAAGCCGTCCGCGGGGACTAGGCACCGACGAAATTTCAACGCATCGCGGAATGCTGGCTTGGTGGCGGCGGTTTCCGATCTTGCGTTAATCATCTGGGCGGCGATAGACGAATCTTTCGCCCAAGACGGAATGAGGCCCCACCGCATAAGCGACAATTCTCGGACGGGCTCCTTTGGATTCTGGCGGATGACCGGGACGGGCTGAGTAGGGGCAATGTTGTACCGAACCGTCCAGCCTTCTGATTCTCCCGAGACGCTATCGAAGTGCTCCTCGATAATCTGCTTTCTCCACGACAGTCGGTAGCGTCCGCACATAGTAGGAATTATGGCAGATCGGACGGGCGTGCTTTCATTTGGCGAGCGGGCCGATGGTCGGTGACGCACACGGTACGGCGCGTGGCTCTTTGAGTGACCCACTCGAAAAATACGTCCGCAGCATGTATCAATCAACTTGTTCTAACTGCAGCCTGCGCCCAGCAGAAGCAGCTTGCGGAGGGCGAGAAGGTCAAGGTCGCGGGGAAGGGCACGGGCGTCGTCGCTCACGTGCACGAGGTAGACGGCGGCGTGCCTAAGGTGGACGTGCTGTTCGACGGCGAGAAGAAGGCCGTGACCTGCGTCGCGGAGCACCTTGTCAGGGCGGCCGTCCGCAGGATCGCGGTCGGCGACCTGCTTTTCTTCGAGGACACGGGCGCTGAGTACCGCTACGAGGGCGGCGGCAAGCTCGTGCTCACGGCGGCTCCCTCGAAGGCGGGGCAGAAGAAGCCGTGCGGGACGAAGAAGGCGTGCAGGACCACGAAGGCGTGCAGGACGAAGAGGGCGTGCAGGACGACGAAGTCAGCGGCCGCGGGGCAACGCATATGAGGACCCGCGTGTACTACAACGAGCACGACCCCGCAGCCTGCGAATGGCTGCGGGAACTCATGGACAAGGGACTTATCCCGGAGGGGGACATAGATGAGCGAAGCATCGCAGACGTGCAGCCAGATGATCTCAAGCGGTATACCCAGTGTCATTTCTTTGCCGGGATCGGCGGGTGGCCACTCGCCCTCCAGCTCGCGGGGGCGCAGGACCTCGAATGCTGGACGGGGTCGTGCCCGTGCCAGCCGTTCTCCGCTGCGGGAAAGAAGCGCGGGACGGAGGACGAGAGGCACCTGTGGCCGGAGTTCCTCAGGCTCGTCGCGGAGCGCAGACCTCAGCTTGTCGTTGGTGAGCAGGTTGAGGACGCGGTTGCCCACGGATGGCTCGACCTTGTTTCGTCAGGGCTGGAGGCGGAAGGCTACGCCTGCGGGGCGGTGGTTATGGGAGCACACAGCGTCGGCGCTCCCCACCACAGGCAGCGGCTCTATTGGGGAGGCATCCTGGGGCACCGTGACGACGTTCGACAACTTCAAGGCGAAGGTCGGCACGAGCCGCAGCCGGGGGCAGGAGAACTGGCGTCTGGGGAACCAAGCGAGGCTGGCGCCCTGGCCTACGCCTATCACGAGGGACGCAGTGTACAAGGCGGAGCACGTGAAGGGGGAGAGGATGGACTCGCTGATCAGGTGCGCGGTGGGTTCTGGGACGGGTGCGAGTGGCTCCCCTGCCGCGACGGAAAAGCCAGGCCAGCTGAACCCGGAACACTGCCGCTGGCTGATGGGGTTCCCCGCAGGGTGGAGCTGCGGGGCTACGGCAACGCGGTCGTGCCGCAGGTCGCGGCGGCGTTCATCAAGGCGCTGATCGGCTAGGGTTCGCGGCGGACTCCCCCGTCCGCACTTGACCCGCGCCTTCTAGAGAGGCCGCTACTGCATCAGAATCAAAAACTCCAACGCCCCGCCGTCGTGCGTTTAGAAATTGCCATCCACAGCGAGCTTGTCCCAAGGAATGCCTTGAATCTCGCGCCCGATCAGTTCCGGCAGGCTGGAGCCAAGGTCATCGGATAACCAGCTAAAAACAAGACTTGAGAAGTCGGCGGCGGGATCGCATACAGGCTGTGAGACCAAGGCGACTATGACTATGAAGGCGGGCAATGCTCCTTCAGGGGTGGGTTTGATAAGGAAAGCGCCATGTCCCGGAAACTGCTCGCGCACTCTTTCCGCGTGGTGCTTGATGACGTCGTCGTGGATCGCATCTTTGCTCCCAGCAATGTAGCCGAGCGTCGAGGAGGTGATGCGGATTTCCTCGACGTACACTGTTCGACCGGAGTCGAAGCGATACTCCATCTTTGGACTGTGGACCTCGCGCCGGGTGATCCGCCGCGGTTCGGCGCTCGTGCCGTTCGGTAATTGAGGTCGGGCTTGGCGATTCCTGATCAATTTTGACTTGAATTTCATCTTTTTGCCTTTCCTGCTGGGCACCGGGCCTGCCGCACGCCGCTAGCTAGATACCCGCATAGGCCCTCTCGCACCCCTTGTGCAAATAGAAGCGTTCGCTCCTGCGGTCGTCCGCCGGGGGGTTGCCGTAGTAGAGGCTCCGCGTCATGTCCTCGACCTGGAGGCAGTGGTTGCAGCATTTGAGCCCCTCGCACTTCTCGCACGCCTTGATGTTCTCGTCGTGCACCCGCATCTGGTTCAGCAGGCAGCGGTCGTTGTCCGACCGCAGCGCGGCCGCGAGGTCCGGGACGCCGAAGAACTTGAGCTTCCCGTTCTTGTGCCGCTGGTTGTAGGACCAGGCGGCGCGGACAGTCTGGGCCGTGAACTCTAGGGCAAGCTCCGCGAGCAGGACAACGTCTTCCTCCTTGGCCTCCCTGTCCGGGAGCAGGTCAAAGTACAGGTCGTCCGCGACAAGGTACTCCTCGCGGTCGAGGTCGCGGCCGAGGCGCGAGGAGCGGACGCCTGGGTCGTAGAACGCCGCCTGCTCGTCGGTGATGCGGAACTCGTGGGCCGGCAGGTCGTAGTCGTCCTCGTCCGTGTCCGGGATCACGGGCAGGTCCTCAGGCTGCTCAGGCTGCTCCTCGTCCCGGTGTTGCTCTTGTTCTTGCTCACAGACCTGAACTGGTTTTGCTTTTATCTTCTTCTTGCTGTCGGCTATGGGTGACGAGCGAAGCGAGGAACCCTCCTCACTCACTGACTCGCTTACTTCACCGTCCGTGAGGACGGAACGAGTAGGTTCATCTGACTGAGTAGGTACACCTGACAGAGTAGCGTCTCGTTTTGCACGAGTGAGGTTTAGCTGTTTTGCACGAGTGAGGTTTGGGCAAATTGCACGAGTGCATTCGTCTAATTTTTCCTTCAGCACCGATGCATTTTGCACGAGTGCTAGGTTGATGTTGTAGGCCGCCGTGTAGTGCCCGTGCTGCGATGTGAAGTGCGTCCCGCCCTTGTTGCACTGCTTGGTCTTGCAGGTGTGCGTTTTCGCACGCACTAGGACGCCCGCCGCAAGCAGCACAACCGTGGACCTGTAGATCGTTGATTTGTTCACCCCCGCTTTGTCGCCGAGGGATTCCTTGGACGGGAAGATGTTCGTCCCGTCGTTGTTCGCGAAGGCCGCGTAAGCCTCAAGCACACGTTTGTGCCTGCCGGGGATGCCCTTGATGTCCTTGATTCTTGTTACGAGCTTGCTGCTCATCCTGACCTTGTTTTCCCTGACCTTGTTGGTTCCGCTTGTCGAGGGCGGATCGGGAACCGTTCTGGGGCAGGCAAAGGTCAGTAAGCCTGCCCCCGGTTGAATCTGATTGCTCAGACCCCGACAACTATCAATACTGAGTTCGAGGCCCTTCCCCGGATTGTCGCTTTGGACGCCATGCTCTGCACGACCTCAGCGTTCCAAGCGATCCGATCCGCTCGCTATCTAAAGAGGGAATCTCGAAGTCGATTCCTTCCGCCGACTGGCGGCCGACCTCGCCAAGTTTGCATTCCGTGGGGCCGTCGGTATCTAGCGGCAACAGGTTATGAGGTTCGCCATCTTTGTCAACGTATATCAAACTGGGATTTTTCAGGTCAATCGTCATTGGATCGTCGCCTCCCCGTCCTTTGCCGCCCGCTGCTTTGTATATGATTCCCGTGCAACCTTGGTCAGACGTTCCTTCCGAGCAGGGGTGAAGGCGCTGTAGTGCTTCTCGCATACCGCAATGGTGTTCCCCAGCAGTTGCGACAAATCCTCGTATGAGCCGCCCGCTAACAAAAATTCCACAGCGTAGGTGTCGCGGAACCTGTGAGACGATGGAAGTCCGCCTTTCTCCCGGCTGCGGCTAACGCCCGCCGTGTCGAAAATTGCCCTATACCAGTTCTGCGCCTCGCTGATCGCCGATTCTTTCTTGACATTGGTATCCCAGAAGAAATATCCGGGGCTGCGATGGTGCATCCGCAATTCGTCCGCCACGTCGTGGGGCAACTCCGTGGTGACGCTTACGCCTGTCTTTGTGCGCCTCAACACCAGCGAATCGTCGGACAGCAAGGCGTCAGCCCGCAAGGTCACCGCGTCGGAAATACTAAGCCCGCTCCATCGTTGCAGGCGCATGAGGCGGCGGGCGTGCATCTTGTCCTCTTCGCTCAAGTTTGTGAAGGGAATGGCGGCAAGCAGGCGGTCAACTTCCTCACGGCTCAGCGGCATGGTCTGAGGATTGTTCCGCGCTTTATACCTGTCCAGCTTCTCGTAAGGATCACGAGGCAGCATGTCCATGCGGTGCGCCCATCGGAAAAAGGCGCGGGCAACCATATCGTGTATTCGGAGCGATTGGCCCTTTGGGTCGAACGTCCATGATGTGCGCCACTCTTCAAGCAGCATGGGCGTCAACTCGCTTAGGTAGGTGAGATTGTGACGGTCGCAGAATTCAAGCAACAGCGATGTCATGCGCTGGGGCTTTCTTAGCGTGGAAGCCTTGCGGCTCTGTTTGGGGTCTGAGATTTTGGCAAGGTAGGCAGTCACCGCATCCTCAATCGTGGTTGCCGTCCCCTTTGGCGCTGGCGCGATCCCCAGACGCCGATCCTCGTGTTCCCGCTCCATCTGGCGGGCGAGCTTGACGGCGGTTTCCCAGCTACGGGTCTTGGCGGATTCCCGCACCTGCATTCCGCCTCGCCTGTAGGACAGCCACTTGTTGCAAGGACATTTCCGACTAAGGCGATCTTTTATACGGCACCCTTTTGAGTGGCGGGTGTACACCGTGACTTCCATGATTCCCCTTTGTACCGTGGGCATGGTCATCGGAAAAGGTTACCTCCGATTACCACGGTGCAAAAAGAGTACATTTCTTTATTGCCAGATGTCAAATCCTTTTCTATGAAATGTTTGTGGAGAGCAGTCTGAGTTCGTGGAGTACTCCGAGACACAGAAGTTGCACATCGTTTCGGTATATTCGAACCCGTACCGCTGGCAGCGCAGACGGGAAAACTTCCATGATTTTCGCTTCCACATGGAGGCCAGTCCAAACATCGCACTGCATGTCGTCGAGGTCGCCTTCGGAGATCGGCCGTACGAAGTCACCAGCCCGGACAATCCGCTCGATTTGCAACTGCGGACCGATACGAGCCTTTGGATCAAGGAGTGCGCTATTAATGAGGGTGTGCGCCGGTTCCCGCCAGACTGGCAATACGGTGGCTATGTGGACGGCGACTTCCACTTCACGCGACATGACTGGGCGCTGGAAGCAATTCACATGCTGCAGCACCACAGCTTTGTCCAGCTGTTCAGCACATATACCGATCTGACAGGCGAAACAGCAACCAGCCATCTCGGCCACCGTCCTTACCGCATGAGCACGAGTTTTGCATGGAATTATCTGCACCAAACCGACTTCCTGAGTTCCCGGCGAGCGCGGCGCGGAGGAACAGATACCTACTACGCCAAGCTCCGACCGTCAAAAGCTTTCCCCTTTGGTCATCCTCCTGGAGCAACCGGAGGCGCGTGGGCGTGGCGCCGGGATGCTTTCGAGATGGTGGGTGGGATGTTGGACACCTGCGTCCTGGGCAGCGCGGACTGGCACATGGCTTTCGGGTTGGTGCAAGCGACGAACGTAGCCGCCGAAATGAAGCGGTGCACGGGGCCTTACGTGGAAGCTGTACTTAATTGGCAAGCGCGCGCCGCGAAACTGAATCGCATCGAAGGCCGATCACCGATGGGGTGCATCGACAACTTCGCCACCCATGCTTTTCACGGCAGCAAATCGCTGCGCGCGTATGGAGAGCGGTGGGCGCTTCTGCAAAAGTGGGACTTCAATCCCTCAACCGACATCGCGCGAGATTACCAAGGATTGTGGCGCTGGACAGGAAACAAACCCGGGCTCCGCGATGACGTGGCTCGATATTTTATCGAACGGTCGGAAGACGGGCCGTTGCTATTAGGGGAAACGCCTTTGGTTTGACGTTTTAAGAGAAATCGGGTCCTCGGGTAATTGAAAGTCAAAGGCTTTGGCATTTGAACTTAAATGGCCCGACGATCAGATGACCCGATCTCCGCTAGCCGACTTCTTCACTCCAGTTTTCAAGAGTCTTCTTCACGACAGCCATGAACTGGTCGGCCATAGCACCGTCGACAATGCGATGGTCGTAGCCCAGGGTGAGATGAACGACCGAACGAATGGCGATGGAATCCGCGCCATCTTTGTCGGTGATTACCATGGGCTGCTTGGTGATGCCGCCGACGCCCATGATGGCGACGTTCGGCTGGTTGATGATGGGCAAGCCGAAGACGGCGCCAAACTGGCCGGGGTTGGTGATGGTGAAGGTCGCACCTTCGACGTCGGCCGGCATGAGCTTCTTCGAACGAGCGCGCTCGCCGAGATCGGTGATGCCGCGTTGCAGTCCGAGGAAGTTGAGCTCATCGGCGCTCTTGAGAACGGGGACGATGAGTCCCCAATCGAGAGCAACGGCGATGCCAGCGTTGACGTGCTTGTGGTAGCGGACGCTGTCGCCTTCGAGCGAACTGTTGACGATGGAATACTGCTGAAGGGCGATGATGGCCGCGCGCACAAAGAACGGCATGAAGGTAAGCCGCGCGCCGTAGCGCTGCTCGAAACCGTTCTTAAGCTTGTTGCGCAAATTGACGATGCGGGTCATATCTACTTCGAACATGCAATGCACGTGAGCGCTGGTGCGGCGCGATTCGATCATGCGCTGTGCGATGATCTTGCGCATTTGGGACATGGGCACGAGGTCTTCCACCCCAGTCGGCGAAAACCGCGCCGTCTGGGGACCCCGGTCGCCCGGAATGACAACCGGCGCAGGGGCTGCGGCTGGACGGGATGCTGGAGCCGCAATCGGGGCGGCGGCACGGTGCTCGACGAAATCGAGGACGTCCTGCTTGGTAACGCGGCCGCCGGTGCCGGTGCCACTCACGCTTGCGAGATCCACATTGTGCTCGCGGGCGAGTTTGCGGACGAGCGGGGAAGAGCGAACGTCGGAATCCTCTTCGTCTTCGCGAGGGGCAGCGGCGGGCGCGGGTGGCGGAGCTGGAGCTTCTTTCTTTGCCGATGCCGGAGCGGCGGGAGCAGGCGCAGCGGCCTTGGCGGGGGCAGAAGGGGGAGCGGCACTGCCGTCGCCAATTACCCCGACGACTGTGTTGACCTGAACGGTATTGCCTTCGGAAACCTTGATCTCCTGAAGGGTTCCGCTCGCGGGCGCGGGGATTTCGGCGTCGACCTTGTCGGTGGAAATCTCGAATAGGGGTTCGTCGCGCTGGACCTTGTCACCGGGCTTTTTCAGCCACTTGGTGATGGTCCCTTCGAAAATTGATTCGCCCATCTGGGGCATGACTACGTCAGTCGGCATAGTTCCCTTTCCATGAAGCCCTTCGCAAATGGAGGGGGAAGGGCAAACACACATTATAGCGAAGCCGGGAGCGACTTCCGGGCGCAGAGCGCGCGGGTCTGCGCGGGGTCTTGCGTGGTGCAAGGGCCTCGCCCTCGTTTAACGA
>PKXK01000051.1 GCA_003132325.1 Acidobacteriaceae bacterium | reverse complement strand
AGATCCTGTGCGAAGAGAAGGGAGCAAGGCTGCGGGTTGCGCCCATCAGCGACACCGGTGAGCTGCTGCTAGAGGACTTTGAGAAGCTGTTGGGACCGCGAACGAAAATCGTCGCTGTAACACAAGTCTCAAACGCGCTGGGCACGATCACTCCTGTCCAGCGCATTATCGAAATTGCACATCGCGGGAACATCCCGGTGCTGGTCGATGGGGCCCAGGCCGTGCCTCATCTCAAAGTGGACGTGCAGGCTCTGGGTTGCGACTTCTACGTTTTCTCCGGTCACAAGGTATATGGTCCCACCGGCATCGGCGTTCTGTATGGCAAATCGGCTCTGCTGGACGCCATGCCTCCGTATCAGGGCGGCGGCGACATGATCAGTTCCGTAACCTTCGAGAAGACGATCTACAACAAGCTTCCCTACAAATTTGAAGCTGGCACGCCTCATGTGGCGGGCGCCATCGGCCTGGGCGCAGCCATCGAGTATGTGAATGGCTTCGGGATGGACAACATAGCCGCCTATGAGCACGAGTTGCTGGCCTATGCGACTGAGGCCGTTTCAGCAATCCCCGGTATTCGCCTGATCGGCACCGCAAAAGAAAAGGCGGGCGTGCTCTCGTTCCTGCTGGACAGCATCCACCCGCATGACATCGGGACCATCCTCGACCAGGAGGGAATTGCTATCCGAACAGGACATCACTGCGCCCAGCCGGTAATGCAGCGCTTCGGCATCGCGGCCACGGCGCGTGCTTCGTTCGCTCTCTACAACACCAGAGAAGAAGTGGACGCTTTGGTCGAGGGCATCCAGAAGGTACGGGAGGTGTTCGCCTGATGCCTGATCTACGCGAGCTTTACCAGGAAGTTATCCTGGAGCACAGCAAGGCGCCTCGCAACTATCGCGAGCTGGCGACGGCGAACCACAGGGCGGAAGGATATAACCCGCTCTGTGGTGACCACTTCACCGTCTACCTGGACTTGGAGGGCGACTCGATTCGCGACGTCAGCTTCCAAGGCTCAGGGTGCGCGATTTCTAAGGCGTCAGCATCCCTGATGACGCAAAGCGTGAAGGGTAAGACCAGGGCGGAAGCGGCAAGACTCTTCGACCAGTTCCACAAGCTGGTCACTGGCCAGTCGCCGGCGAACGGGAACCGGGCTGAACTGGGCAAGCTGGCTGTTTTTTCCGGCGTCTCCGAGTTTCCCGTACGGGTCAAGTGCGCCACGCTTGCCTGGCACACTTTGCACGCTTCGCTGGAAGGGAAACAGGGCACTGTGTCGACGGAGTAGCCCGCCCACACAGCGTGAGGAGAAAGAACAGCTACGAGGGGAGTTCTATATGGGTGCGAGTGAACCGATCACGCTGAGTCAGGCTTGTGAAGTCATCGAGATCCCCAGCGGGACTCGCGGCACTCTCCCGGCCGGTGCCGTCGTGAGGATCATGCAGTCCCTAGCCGGCAGCTACACGGTGGCGACCGATCGCGGCTACATGTACCGTGTCGAGGCTAAGGATACGGATGCCCTCGGGCTCTCCAACACGGCGATGGCACAAGAACCTGCAGTCCGGGAAGGGCCTTTCAGCGACCAGATGGTCTGGGATCAGTTGAAGACCGTGTACGATCCGGAGATTCCGGTCAATATTGTGGATCTGGGTCTGGTTTACTCGTGCGTGATTGCGCCCTTGGAGCAAGACGGGAACAGGGTTCATATCAAGATGTCCATGACAGCTCCCGGTTGCGGTATGGGCAACGTGCTCAAAGGCGACGTACAGAACAAGCTCGCGCGGCTGCCCGGTGTCAAGGAAGTTCATGTTGAAGTCGTGTTCGATCCGCCATGGCATCCCGGCCTCATGTCGGACGCAGCTAAGCTCCAGCTTGGCTTCGACCTGGATTACGGCACCACGCAGGCCTCGCCAACGATCTATGGAGAAAGAAAGTGATTGTCCACAATTGGCCGAGAAGACCCTGGATTCCGGCGCAGGGCGAGAGACATTCGCCCACACGGTCACGAGTCCGTCGCGTCGCGGTCCGCGCTCACCTAAGCTGCTGGGCGTTCTGGTCTAGGGCGAGCGTAATTCACGTCCAGGGTATGATTTCTTAAAATGCTGCCATTCAGAGCTCTAATCGCTTTCTCGACCTCACCGTCGTTAGGCAGCCCGGTGTCGCGATTCACGGCATGGGAAGGGTAAAGCCCAACTCGATCGGCCAGCCAGGGACCGAGCGGTTGCTGGCAACCCCTGTACCCAACACCCGGCCTGCGCCTTGTCGGCCCAGGCTCAACTCGCCGAACCGCCGTATGCGGACCCGCATGTACGGTGGTGTGGGAGGGGCGAGCGGAAGACCGCTCCCCCCTATCCCGATCGTAAACGTATCATTGGAAATGCTGATAGCGCACTGTGGGCATGCATTCCGTTCTACTCAGATCGCGGAGGCAGCACTACTTTGTAGCCTTCTTGCCAGCGGATGAGCAGCACGCGGTGTCCCGTTTGTATTCCGGTTCGGGAGTCGATGCGAAACCGTCCGTAAAACGTATTGCAGTCCAGGTCAGACGCTGTGCTTCGTAGCTTCTCGTCATCCAAGGAAGCCGCCTGCCGGATGCATTCCGTCAAAACTAATCCGGTAGCAAAACTTCCCGCTGCGATGTAGTCGGGCGTCTTGCCGGACTGCCTTTGAAAACTATCCAGAAACCAATCCGAAGTCGGTCCTGCGATGTTCGGGAAGGTCACTCCAGGCTCCCACTGGCTAGGTCCAAGGACTCCATTAGCTATTTGCGCGAGTTCAGCTGAAAAATCACCGAGGCCAGCAGCAACAGCCGCTACTACACGAACCGTGCTGGGCCAATGCTGACGAGTTCGCATGATCCCCAGTTCGTCTGGGAAGGTTACCGCTAGAACAACAACCTCCGGATCGATGTCGAACAGGGTCCGAAGAATGGTGTCGTAGTTTTCGAGGGAAGAGTTGATTGGGACAAGCTCGACCGACTGGCCGGCTACAACAAGGACCGATTCCAATATCCCACGAGCAACCTGCCATCCGAAGGTTCCTCTGTCTGAATACAAGACACAAATTCGAGTGAGCGTCGGGGACTCTTCAGCCAGCCATTGCGGAAGCGCTCGCAGGTAGTCACTTGCCGGGCTCGCGATGCCCACCAAAGAGCGCCGACCATGGCTGAAGATCTCATCGGAAGAGCCGCCATAGTTCCATAGGACTTTCTTGTGTTCTTCCGCGATCTCCACAACGGCCATCGTCAAGCTGCTGGAATACGGCCCCAAGAGAACGTCAATCTGATCCTCGCGCAGAAGTTGGAATACGTTGTTCCGCGCAAAGCGGATCTGACTGCGATCGTCATACCAAATCAGCCGGACAGACCTTTTCTCCCCGTCCCGGACGGCAATGCCGCCTTGAGCATTGATGTACGACTGCCAGAGTTGAATGCCTTGGAGCGCCTGTTGGCCCTGGAGGCGGAACCTGCCAGTCAGGGAAATGGACAGCCCGACCGCAACTTCTGTCTTGTTGCACATACCCTAACGCGCGGCAACCTGTGCGTACACGTGATACAGCATCCAGTAGACGACAACCCCAGTAACAGAGACGTAGAACCACAGAGGGCGCGTCCAACGAGCTATTTTCTTGTGACGCTCGAACCGTCCGCGCCATGCCCGGTACAGCGTCGTCAATATCAACGGCACGATGACCACCGCAAGACTTGTGTGCGAACCGAGCAGCGCCAGGTAAAGATCGCACACCGCGCCTTGTCCGGGGGCGCGTGCGAGCGGTAAACGTTGTGGACATATCGCTGCATTGCCTTCCAAACAGATTATTCGCCACGACACGAAGGGTTCGGGCAGTAGCCCAGTCGGCATCCACTACGGCTCGGCCCGTTCGGCAAGCTCTTGTAGAAATGGACTCTTCTGGATATGCCGTGAGTGCGCCGAGACGTGCACGTAGGGAAGGCCCAGGAATTGTTTTGCGGAGATTTTCGTTATTTCCAAGCAATTAAATTTCGACCGTTCCGCTTTCGCCAGCACTCGCTCCATTGCTCTCCGTATGGTTTTCTCTCTCCAATAACCCAAGGCGGTCGCCTGAATGCTGCCAGCCAGAAAAAAGAAGTTCCAGTCAGCTCGTCGGATGTCTCGATCGAGGGCGTCGGCGTCGGAATTCTTGATGATTTCCCAGCCATGTGAATATAGTTCCGTTTCTACTCGCAAGGATTGGGGAATGATCGTGCCCACCTTCATTATGATGGTGCCCGCTTTTATGGTGCCTGACAATCGAGTCTCCCCTCATGTCGAAGATCGAGCGGCCAATGAAAAAAGCGCAAGCAAAAGAAAAAGCCTCGCCCTGCGACGAGGCTTCCGTAGTTTTCGCGCTAATCTGATTAGACGTTGAACGACGACCCGCAGCCGCAAGTGCTCTTCACGTTCGGGTTCTCGAATTTGAAACCGGCGCCCTCCAGGGTCTCGACGTAATCCACGCGGCAGCCGTTCAGGTACATGATCGAGGTGGCGTCCACGAACACTTTAAGGCCGTCCATATCGAACACTTTGTCCATCATTCCCGCGCTGGTGTCGAACTGCAGGGAGTAGGAGAAGCCCGAGCACCCGCCTCCCACCACCCCCACGCGCAGGCCAGCCGGCGCGGGATTCTGTTGCGCCATGATTCCCTTTACCTTGGCAATGGCATTTGGGCTCAGGCTAATAGGTGCCGCTTTTGCTTCCGGCGGAGCCGGGGTCGTCGGGGTAGTCGTTGTGGTCGACATATGTATCTCCTCGAGCCTACGAACGTAAATTGTAGCAGACGCACACGGGACGGTTCAGACAAAATCTTTGCTGCGTATCTTCGGAAATTCCTGCCGAGCCGTTTGCGGCGTGTCTCCGCGGCCTTCACGAGGCATCTGAGGCGCTCACGCAGGCTCAAGAGGTCGCTGACTATCAGTCGATTGGCGTGCGATGTCGCGAGGCGCTGCTGGCTTTCGTCAACATAGCGCAGGCCGTCATGCCTTGGACAGGAACGGAAGAGCCGCCGAAGAAGGCGGACCTGAAGGCGTCGGCGGATCACATCTGCAGCTTCGCTCTCTCGGGGGAATCACACAAGTACAGGCGCCATCTCATTAAAACACTGCTCGAAAGCGCGTGGGAGTTCGCAAACTGGCTGACGCATACCAAATCTTCCCACTGGCACGATGCCAAAGCCGCACTCGCCGTTACTGATAACGCGATTGGCCTTTGCATCTCAGCCGTCATCAGGCACGTGCGAGGGGTGCCTGAGCAGTGTCCTGCGTGCGGATCGCAGCGCTTGTCACCTCAGCGTGGCTACCACCAGAACTTTCCCGAGGTGGAATGGGAGCGGCCGACTTGCGACAAGGTGACTGGGCAGGTGAGCCCGTTCCAATCGATGACGTACTTGAACCGCATGACGAATCTCAATCGACGACGCCGGAGGGAGAGTGCATCATTCCGACTACGGCGCTAAGGCACATTAAACGACCGAAACCAAGAACCGAGTGAATTGAATTAGTGCCGCGCGGCCTGATGTATTCCTTTCAAGTGTTCTCTCTTCTGCCGCGCGGTCACACCTGTTTCTTTTCTTCGGACGGCACATCGAGGTCAATTTCCTCAAGGATCGTGAGATCGATCGCGGGCAGTCAGTTTGCCGCTGTCCAAAAGGCGTCGTCGCTCAGACCGAGTGAGGTCTTGCTATGCACTACGGTCCTGATAGGACAGCGTAGCCAACTTCACCGTCTTGCTTGCGGACTTCTTTTTCATGACGAACCCCCAACACATTTTTTCACAGGCGAGGCTGTGAAGGCAGGGGGCTTCCAGCGGAATGAAGTTGCCGCCTTCGCTTCGCGCGCGAACCATGCGCGAACATCGAAGAACCGAAAACACCCCAAACCATCCTACGCAATCCTAAATCGCGTAACTCACAAGCTCTTCCGCGTCACTTCTCCACTGACCGCAGTGGATAATGTGGACCTCCTCCGCTACGCCGGCATGAAATGAAGACCCGCGCCTCAAGGAGCCATCCAAGAACGTGACGCGGCATCATCTGCCAGATCCGTGGTTGCCAGGCCATTTTCGAAGCAGCGCACTCCCTCGGGCGTCACGCAAGGTTCATTCGTCTCCCATGGTAAACATTGTTCTCAGACACGCGAGAGCGGCTTGCCGAGCACCTGTTCCACATCTCTGACCT
>PKXK01000195.1 GCA_003132325.1 Acidobacteriaceae bacterium | reverse complement strand
GTCATGGAATCAATTACACTCACAACCGCGTCCCGAGTATGAAGTGTAGTCAAAGTGTGAAGCGCGCGTCGGCAGTTAGGTGGACTCTTTGACCGCCCCGTGTATCTGTTCCACCGCCCATCCAACCTGCTCCGCCGTAATCACCGCCGGGGGCGCAATCAGCAGGTGGTCGCCCGCGACGCCGTCCACGCATCCCTGCATGGGATAGACCAGCAGCCCGCGCCGGAGACATGCCTGGCCTACCAGTCCGGCGAAATTCTTCTCCGGCGCGAAGGGAGCCTTCGTCTTCTTGTCAGCAACGAATTCGACGCCCCACAACAGGCCCAACCCGCGGACATCGCCCACCGCCTCCAGATCGCGCAAACTCTCCAGAGCAATTTTCAGAGCGGCGCCAGCAGTTCCGGTCACTTCCGAATCGGCAGCCCGCACAAGATTCAACGACCGCACGCGCCGCAGTACCGCGCGCCCGGCAGCCAGCGAAACTGGGTGTGCGTTGTAAGTAAAGCCATGCAGAAAAGCTCCCGAGCACGCGGCGATTCCATCGACCACTCTCTTGCTCGCAATCACAGCTCCTAGCGGAGCGTATCCCGAAGAAAGGCCTTTGGCGGTAATCAGAATGTCGGGCGCGATTCCCCCATGCTCAACGGCAAAATGCTCAACCGCAAAATTCCGACCGGTGCGTCCCATGCCGGTCATGACTTCATCGGCAATCAGCAGCACACCATGACGCCGGCAAATCTCCGCTATGGCCTGCAGGTATCCCGGCGGAGGCGTGACCGCTCCCAACGTGGCGCCGCTCATGGGTTCAAAGATGAAGCCCGCGGCTTCGCCGTTCGCTGCCCGGATCGCGCGCTCCAATTCGGCGGCATACTGCTGTCCGCAGTTGTAGCAACTATCGGTGCAATCGCCAGTCCGACAAAACGCGCAGCGATAGCAGTATGGAATGCCGACGTGCTCAAACTCACGCACCATCGGCAGGTAGATCTCGCGCCGTTTCTTATTGCCGGAAACCGCAAGCGCGCCCAAAGTCGCGCCGTGATAGCTCTGCTGGCGGCTCAGAATCTGATGGCGATTCTTCTGGCCGATCTCCACCTGGTACTGGCGCGCCAACTTCAGCGCGGTCTCGACCGACTCCGACCCGCCGCAGGTGAAGTAAACAGCGCCGCCGCGAAAATGCTCGCCGGCAAAATCAAGCAGTTCCTGCGCAAATTCCTCGGCCACTGGAGTCGTGAACTGGCTGGTATGGACAAACTCCAACTGCCTAGCCTGCTCCGCCATGGCATCGGCAATTTCGCGCACACCGTGGCCAATAAAATTCACCGCCGCCGATCCCGAGAAATCCAGGTAACGCTTGCCGTCGCCATCCCAAACGTAGACGCCTTCGCCTCGCACCGCCACGGGATAGGGCTTGCGAAACGACCGGCGAAGCACCGGCGTGCGAAGTTGTTGCTGAGTCAAAGTAGGTTCGGTCACACGCGGATTATGCTGGTCGAAACAGGAGCCTGTCAAAGCTGTGCCGGGATTGGGTTCCCCTGTGTACCTCTGTGNNAGAATCAAAAGCCTGAACCACAGGGTCCACAGAGGTACACAGGGGAAAGGCGATTGCCGCTTCCGATTCCGGCCCTCCAATAACTCTCCCCACAACACCGGACGCGTCAGCTTGCGGCCTTCTGAATAAGTCCCCGGTTGTAGACCCACAGTTGGTCTCGCACGTAGGGCGGAAGTCCGGGTTCTCCCCTCTCCACTACATTCAGCCCGTTCTGCCGCAGAAAGTTTCGGACGAAGTCCTTGGTTCGTAATCCGTCATCTTCGGCGCTCTGCGCCAGGAAGTCGTGACACGACACACACAGGACCTCGGTCTGCTTCAAAGTGGCGGCCATGCCGTGTATGGCGAGCCGCTCCGATCCTTCGATGTTCATTTTCAAGAAATGGACGCGTCCCAGATTCATTTGTCGATGAATTGCGTCGATCGTCGTCGCTGGAACGAAAACTCCCGCACTGCCGATGCGGTTCGACAGATACTCGTTGCCATTCTCGATGGTGACGGCCGAACAGCCGGGTTCGGCCGCGGCCACATGAATGGGAATCACGTTCTCCAAACGGTTGTATTGCACCAGCTTTTCCAGGCAGCGGTAGGTTCGCGGGTGGGCCTCGATGCAAATCACTTTGCCGCGCTCGCCCACCGCCCGGGAAAACGTCAAGGTTTCCTCGCCTACGCCCGCTCCCACGTCGATGATGACGTCTCCGGCTTTGGGCCGGTATCCCCACAAGAAATTTTGGCGGGCAAGCTGATCCAGCCGCAACAGGTCCAATCGCAAGTAGGGCTGGTGATAGGCAAAATAGCCGCGCGAGGTCTGGTGCATCCAGATTCCGTCGTCAAGAAATATCCGCTGCATCCCGTGCCCGTGCAGCCTAGCCAATCCATTCATGAACGGGAGCGAAATGGATTGCAGGCCTCCTCGGTTGAGCAGCGTTTTGATCGTATCTGCAATTGGCATCGTCTTTCTCAACCTAGTCCCAATTCCCTCTCCAGTCTGTGATTTGGCTAACACCCGGAATGTGATGAATCCGCGCGTCGCAACCGGAGCATGGGGAAAGGCGATTGCCGCTTCCGATTCCGGCCCTCCAATAACTCTCCCCACAACCTCCAGATGCGTTAATCTGCGGAGGATGCGCCTGCTGCGCTTTTTCCGTCCGTCGCATCAGCACACGGCGTTTTCGGCGACGCTGCTGCNNGGATACATCCGCGAGGCCTACATCGCCTACGCCTTCGGCGCCGGACTGCAAACGGACGCCTACGTCGCCGCCTTCACCTTGCCCGACTGGCTCAATTACATCGTCGCCGGCGGCACCGCCTCCATTACATTCATCTCCATCTATACCCGGTTTGTGGCCGAAAAGCGCGAGCAGGACGCTCAGAAAACTTTCTCAATCATTATTACGGTGATGACCACCGTGCTGGTCGCCGGCACCGTCCTGGCCGAGATCTTCACACCGCAATTCGCCGGTTGGATGTTTCACGGTTTCACGCCGTACCAGATGCGGCTGTGCGTTCATCTCACGCGCATCCTGCTACCGGCGCAGATCTTCTTTTATGTTGGCGGAGTCGTTTCGGCGGTGCTGCTCTCACACCGGCTGTTTCTTTTTCCCGCGTTCGGCCCGCTGATTTATAACGTGTTCATCATCGCCGGTGGAGTCGTCGCCGGCCACCGGATGGGAATTGCGTCCCTGGCCTTCGGCGCGCTCGCGGGCAGCTTTGCCGGACCCTTCCTGATCAACGCGCTCGGAGCGGCCAAGATTGGCACAGGATACCGGCCTTCGTTCGAGGTGAAGAATCCGGCGTTCCGCGAATGGGTGCGGCTCTCCATCCCGCTGATGCTTGGCGTTTCACTGGTCGCCGCCGACGATTGGATTCTCCGCTACTTCGCCTCGAGCGGAATCGGCGACATCGCACGGCTGAACTATGCCAAGCGTCTCTTCGCCGTTCCCATCGCTATTCTCGGACAGGCTGTGGGCCAGGCGTCGCTTCCCTTTTTCTCGCGCCTCTTCGGAGAAAAAAGGTTCGACGAATTCGCCGCCACGGTGAACGCGTCGGTTTATCGCATCACGGCGGCGTCGCTGCTGATGACTGGATGGATGATGGCCGTTGCCGTTCCGCTCATCGATCTGGTCTATCGCCGCGGCCACTTCACCTTTGCGGATTCCAAATCCACGGCCCTTTACTTTTTCTGGTTTTCGCTCTCGCTCGCTTTGTGGTCCTGTCAGGCGTTGTACGCCCGCGCATTTTACGCCTCGGGCAATACCCTGACTCCCATGATCGCTTCCAGCCTGATCACTCTCGCTTCTCTGCCCATGTACGTGGCGTTATTCCGGACGCTGTCGGTCACCGGCCTCGCCATCGCCTCCGATCTCGGCATCGCCGCCAACGCCTTAGCCATCGCCGCGCTCCTGCACATTCGCGGCTTAGTGCCGTTCGGCGGATTGAACTGGAAGGAATTAGGCAAGTCTGCGCTGGTGGGCGCCGTTTCTGGCGGGGTGAGTTACGAGGTCATGCGCGGCGTAACGCTCGATGGCAGCCGCCGCGCCGATCTATTCGCCCTCGCGCTCGGCTCCTTAACCTGGGCGGCAGCTGTCGCCGCCGGACTCTGGTTGCTGCGTTCGGAATTGCCGGCAGATTTGCGGAGGAAAAAACCCTCTTCATTCCCAAGAGTTGCCGAAGGCGGGACTGCGGAAACTATGGCCGCGGGCAAAGAACCCTAGCGGCCGCGGAGAGAGTATTCTCCGCGTCGCAGCCTCATCCCCCAGCGGCTAAAGCCGGCTCCGACAACAAGCCAGTTATCGCAGCGGTGAACCGCTGCGCCACCCAAAATCAAGCGCCTCCGCTGGCAGCGGCAATGCGCACCGCGGAGGAGACGCGGCAAGCCGCGTCTCTACACGGACAGCTCCCAAAACAAAAGAGCATCCTTAAAACGAGGATGCTCTTTCGTTGAAACTTGGTTCGCCAGTTGCAGCCGAGTCGGTTTCTACGCTCTTGCGGCAATCGCCGGTTCCGGCGACGCACTCGTAACACTCTTCACTTCTTCGATCTTCGAGTCCGGCTTCGCTCCCGCCTTGCGAATGTCGATGCCGCCCTTGAAGAAGGCGCCGTCTTCAATCGAAATACGCGCGGCTACCACGTCGCCGGTCAGCGATCCGTCGCTGCGGATATCCACCCGGTCGCTGGCGGTCAGGTTGCCCCGCACCTTGCCGAGGACCACGATTTCCCGCGCGCTGATGTTCGCCGCGACGACTCCATTGCGGCCAATAGTAACGCGATTGCCCGAGAGGTTGATCGATCCTTCCACGCGGCCATCAATATATAAAGACTCGGAACCGCTCACTTCACCTTTAATCACCAGCGACTTGCCAATCGTGGCTTGGTCCGAAGCGGTGGTCGTGACAGGGCGCGGTACAGCCGCAGGCTCGCTCGTAATCATGCCCGGTGCCGGCGTCGCAGTGGACGTGCTCGGACGCTCTGGCTCTGCTGGCCGGCCAGGTGTCGCAGGTTGATTCGTGGGCTTCCACATTGTCGTCGAAATCCTTTCTTTTGTTAAGGGATAGTTGGACTATCGCCGCATTTCGGCTGCCAAAGCAAATTGTACTCCCGAGTAAACGCCGTGCGTTGTGGAAATCCAGCTTTTCCAACGGATTTTCATAGTTTCCCTCGTGGTTACCCCGCGACGCCGCCCTACCCGCCCTGCCTACGAGCGTGTAAGCCCTGCCCGACCTGCGGTAATTCTTCTATCGCGGTACCTCTATCCGATACTTCTATCCGATACTATGGAGCCGTAGGGCGCGTCCAGACGGTGTGCCACTCCTGAGGAGGACTCTATGACTTTAACCGGGACGACTTCACCTGCGATCGCCTCCCTCCGGCCTCAGCCCGGAGAATACGCTCCGTACTACGACCGCTACATCTCCCTGGTCCCGGGCAACAACGTTCTGGCCGCGCTCGCCGCCTTGGACGAACAGCGCCGCCAGATGCTTTTGCTGCTCTCCGGACGCACCGAGACCGATGGCGATCTTCGCTACGCGCCCGAAAAGTGGAGCCTGAAGGAAGTTCTCGGCCACGTCAACGATACCGAGCGCATCATGAGTTACCGTGCCCTGCGCATTGCGCGCAACGACCCAACTCCGGTCGAAGGCTTCGAGCAGGACGACTACGTCCGCAACGGTCCATTCGGGCAGCGTCCGTTGTCCGACCTAATCGAGGACTACATCGCCGTGCGCCGCGCCACCGTCTCGCTCTTCCGCAATCTCGACGAGGCCGCCTGGACACGTCGCGGTGTGGC
>PKXK01000049.1 GCA_003132325.1 Acidobacteriaceae bacterium | reverse complement strand
GCCCATTGTACGGGCACTTCGCGCATCCGACTCCTGTCCCGACTTACCCGATCCCGGCAACCAATTGATTCTGTTCGACTTTTAACCGGACAGTAGTGATCCGTTTATTAGCAATAGCTGATAGGCTATAGCGGCCTGTTTTCTTCCCTCCGCACCGCAGTTCACCCCGGAATCGGAATTTGCCCCGCGCACCATGGCCAGATGCCGCGCCTGAGCTGAGCCTTTCGCAATCTATGGCTCGTGGCCGCCAGGAGCGACACTGGGATTGCTAGAGCTGGGATTTTAGGGGTTCCAGTGACCCGAAATCCCCCGCCGTGGTTTTGCGGAGACGGCACACAGAGGTCGCATGAACGGTTATCGGTTGCTTCGTCGCTTGGCCATTTCCGTCGTGATTGCTGGCGGCCTGTTGCTGCTCACCGGATGCCAGGGCCTAGCCGGAGGTTCGAACGGCGGAGGCACTGTCGGGCTCGGAAGCGGCAGCCTGAACTTCGGGTCGGTGCCGATCGGCAGCAGCAAGACGCTATCCGACACGATTTCGAACAACACCTCGTCTGCCGTTACCATCAGCTCAATTCAAGGATTGGGCTCCGGCTTCCAAGTCACTGGCATCACACCGCCACTGCTGTTGGCTGCGGGACAAACCGCTTCCTTCAGCGTCCAGTTCCAACCCGCGGCTACCGGCGATCCGACCGTAACGATTTCCTTTGATGGGCCGAATGCCCAGCCCTATGCTTCCCTGTCCGCCTCTGCCACTGCTGTAACGCTGGGAAAGCTTTCACTGAGTCCCTCGCCGGTTGCCTTTGGAAACACCAATGTGGGGGGCCACCAGACCAGCACTGTGACTCTCTTGAACAGCGGTGGAACCGATGTCACCATCACATCGGCGACCATGAGCCGTGCAGGATTTTCGATGAGCAACCTCGCCCTGCCACTCACGATTAAATCCGGAACGTCGAGTTCGGCGACGATTACGTTCGCGCCCACCGGAACCGGAAACTTTAGCGGCAGCGCCACCTTTGCTACCACCGCAGACCAGACAAACAGTACGGTTGCGCTCAATCTCTCGGGCACGGGAGTTACTCCCGGAACCCTGAGTCCCAATCCTGCCAGCCTGGCATTCGGAAGTGTCCAGGTGGGCAGCAACAGCAGTAAATCCGAGACTTTGACCAACACGGGCGGAGCCACCGTCACGATCTCGCAGGCGACGGCGAGCGGAGCCGGTTTCTCCGTCAGCGGGCTGACTCTGCCGGTGACCCTCGCCGCCAATCAGAACGTCACTTTCACCGCGACCTTTGCTCCGACCAGCGCGGGCGCTGCGAGTGGAACGTTGAGCATCGTCTCCGACGCATCCAACTCGCCGCTCAGTATTCCGCTCTCGGGTACGGGTCTGACACCGGGCGCGTTGACCGCAAATCCGAGCAGCGCGAATTTTGGAAATGTAACGGTGGGAAACAATCAGACCGCGCCCGTGACGGTTACGAACACGGGTGGAGAGAGCGTTACGCTGTCGAGCGCGGTGGCAAGCGGCAGCGGATTTAGCGTCACAGGTGCGAACCCACCTATCACGCTCAGCGCCGGACAGGGCGCTACATTCAATGTGATCTTCACTCCATCGGCTGCGGGGGCGGCGAGCGGCACGCTGACCATCAATTCCAATGCGAGCAACACGACACTCTCCGTACCACTTTCCGGAACGGGCGTTGCACAAGGTCAATTGGGATCGAATCCGTCCAGCTTCAGCTTCGGAAACATCCAAGTCGGCACTTCGAAATCGTTGACCGGAACCTTGACCAACACCGGGGGAACGAGCCTCACGATTTCGGCCGCCACTGCCAGTGGCGCTGGATTCAGTTTGAGCGGCCTGGCGTTGCCTTTGACATTGAATGCTGGCCAGAGCACGTCGTTCACCGTACTTTTTACTCCTACTACCAGCGGCGGAGCCAGTGGCAGCGTCAGCATCACTTCCACCGGCTCGAATCCCAACTTGAGCATTCCACTTTCTGGAACGGGCGTCACGCCCGGAACGCTGGCTGCGAATCCCACGAGCGTTGCTTTCGGTAGCGTTCAGGTCGGCAACAGCACGAGTTTGTCTGAGACGCTGACCAACACCGGCGGATCGACGGTCACCATTTCGCAAGTGAGTTCAACCGCGGCGGCTTTCTCGATCGGCGGATTGACCTTGCCCCTCACTCTCACGGCCAATCAAAGCGTGACCTTTACTGCCACCTTTGCGCCGACCAGCGCCGGTGCGGCGAGCGGAAACCTGTCCGTGGCTTCGAGCGCNNTCGGCCAGTCTTAACAACAGTGAGTTTGTGCTCTCCGGAATTTCGCTGCCGGCAACACTCACTGCCGGTCAATCCGCGACTTTCACTGTCACGTTCACGCCGCAGACGAGTGGAGCCACTTCAGCGTCTCTGTCGTTCTCGAGCAACGCCTCGAACTCGCCCACCGTGCAGACGATGACGGGCACCGGTACGGCGCCCACGCAGCACACCGTGGACCTCACCTGGAATGCCTCGTCGGGTGCCGTCGGCTACAACATCTACCGCGGCACCGTATCGGGGGGCCCGTACACAATGATCAACTCCTCGCTCGACAGCACGACCACATACACCGACAGCACGGTCGTCTCCGGCCAGACCTACTACTACGTAGCCACGGCCGTAAATAGTGAGTCCGAGGAGAGCGGATACTCGAATCAAGCAACAGCGGTCATTCCGAGTCCCTAACGTCGCCCTTGGCATGGTCCACAAACAGCCGGGATGAGCCGGTGGGCTTTGTCTGGAGCCACCTTGACGCGAGTTGCGGATGTTGCATTTTCGTGCAACTGTCGCAAAAACTATCATCTTGACAGCAAGTTACCGCAGGCAGTCTAATGTGGAAGATTTAAAAGAGTCGCTTGGAAGTTATCCTCCCAATACTCCGCTTCCCTGGCGATTCGACATATTGCTTCCTGTAAAGGGGGTTTGTAATGAGCAAGAGTAAAGGGAAATGGTGGCTGGCAATCGTCGTGGTTTGCTGCCTCGCTCCTGCTGCGTTTGCTGGGCAGACTAATCGGTGCGATAACGACAAGGACGATCCTAACAGTTGTCGTCAGTCGGTTCCAGAAGGTGGCTCTACTGCAGTTTATCTTCTCGGAGCAGGGCTCACATGCTTCGGAGCCATGTTCCTCCGGTCAAGGGTAGCAAGACCGTAGCAATCGTAAATTTAACCGGCAAGAAAGATGGGCCTGTTTTGCGGGCATGTGCCCTCGCGAGACAGGCCTCGCTTTTTGGGTTTGGGGTGAGTGGGACGATGCTTGAGGACCTTCAGCAGAACTGATCGGCTATGGTCTTACCGAACCCGTCAGATACTGTCCAAATTGGCAATGGAAGACCTGATTTGGACAAGAGTGACGTCAGGGGTAATCATTCAACTCCCAGCGTGCCCGCCCGGGAGTTGCGCCACCAGAATATCAGCAATGCGTTTCCCTGCGTGTCCGTCTCAAAGCGGCGGCACAGTTTCCTTCTTCGCTTTCCCGCTAAGCAAGTGCGACAATTCCAGGCGCAGCCTTTCCCGATCGTGGCCTACCTTCCATTCTCGATACTCAAATTGCCTTCGGTCTAACGCGTCGATTCAACCGAGTGCTCCAACGGGCTTCGGAGCTCCGTTCGCCGCAGGATCCATAGCAGCACGCCCACCACGACCACTGAGAGACCGAAGAAGAGAATCCCTCCATGATGATGGAGCTTCCCCGTGAGGAACCCCGGGTCCACTCGCGTTCCGAGTTCCACGATCGTGAAGATGCGCAACCCGTTCTTCGCCACCGACAGCGGAATTGCCGCCGCAACGAGCAACACCTTCCGCCACCATGAGCGCAGGTATAGATGCGCCAAAACCATGGTGGTGACGAATAGCATCAGACTGGACCGAATACTGCTGCACTCGCGTGCAACTTCGATATCCAGTCCGGGGATCGACAACATGATTCCATCCTGAGTCACCGGAACGCCAACCGCCCGAAACATGATTCGCGCGGCAAACGCCGACTGTTGTTGCAAGAATTCGACGATCCATCTCAAAGCAAACTCGGGGATCGGAACCAGCAAGAACAGAAAGCAAAGAGGAAACAGAAACAAGTAAAGAGTCCTCACTCCAAAACAGAGCAGGATGCTGGTGATCCACCAGGTCACGAGGGCGAACATGCCGAGCGACACCCGCACATCAGTCTGCACGCCAGCCATCCCCCATCTCGCATAACAACCGATCACCAACGCCAGAACCAGCAGAGCTGCCGCGACACGAGGAGTCACCGGTGGATCGATCCGGAGCGTTTTCAAGTTCCCGTATTTCGAATCCTGGTGTTTCGAATCGAGAACAATGAGCGTGGCACTCAGGGGAAGAATCAGAAGAATGTGTGTGTAAGCCTCGTTCGTTAGCGCCAGCCCCAAGGTGATGAACAGACTAGGCCACCAGAACAAGATGGACACAGCGCACAGAAAGGCGAAGACCAGTCCTTGACTTCGTGTCGTCATCTTATGCTTTGAGTTCTGAGTTTCAATTTTCTGTTGCTGCCTAATGCTAGCCCCTGCCGGGTTGGGACGCGCACCTAATCAATTTTTGTGAAACTGTTTCCAATCTAACATTTGCGAACGCGTTTTGTTGATTGTCTTCCGCTGAAGCAGTTGCAGACGGCTGTTCTTACGGCCTCCCCTCCATCCCCGACGGCGTTCTGCCCGGCGCCCGGTTCGCTCGAAGAGTCTACACAACCAGCGATTGGCCAAACAGTCGCGGACCCGCCAAGAACAGTCATTTCCAGACAATGGCGTGCCGATATACCTGTCCTTTTGGACATCTCCTCGTACGCAACCAGACCCGCGTCGTCATGCCCTTCTGTGTGTCGTCCTGCCCTTTCGTGATCTGCCCAAAGGAGGTCCAAGCCAAAAGAATAGATGTACGCACCACGCCTGCGCCGGATCTATTTGGTCGCAGGACACGGTGCTGCTGCTCCACATCCCCCACCGTGCTTTTCGGAGCACGGAACAGGAGAAGCAAAGTGAGAGTTCTCAATTGCCCGCGGGCCTATGTGGCTTGCGGATTAGTTCTATTGAATGTCTTCCTATTCGCAGCAACAGCCGTCGGACTGGACTGGACCCCTCGGCTG
>PKXK01000114.1 GCA_003132325.1 Acidobacteriaceae bacterium | reverse complement strand
CTCAACATATTACAACTCCTTAGAGCGCCTAACAAAACCGTCACCCTCGACAGGCAAGAAGAACCGTCCCACGAAAATCATTGCAGCTTCGCGTTACCCTGACTGGGGTTCTTTCAGGATGGGGATATAGAACACCAGTGTCTTTCTAGGGGGAGCCGAGACTCGGCCCAGCACTCCTCGCGGGGGTCCTGTTTCACCGCGTTGACCACCGGGTTGCCCTTGCCCGCCTTAGTTTCAGTTACCTCGCTACCCGCCGACCACGCTCACTTTTACTGAGCAGTCGCTGGTTGCGCCGCAGCCTTGATCGTCGCCTGCTGCCGGGCTCTCGTTTCCTGCATCTTCTTCATCATTTGCGGATGGCGCGCCCATTCAATTTGCTTCTCGGGCGGTGCCCCGTACAACTCGGGATGGATATAGAAGCCGCGCAGTCGGGCTTCCTTTTCCTGCTCGACCACCAGCGGGTTCGCTTTGGCGTAGGCATCCTGCCGCACGCCGGTCACCTGCCAGGAGACCTTGACGTTGGGCGCGCTCGTCCTGATCTCGAACCAGTTGTTTTCGATCTCGTGTGCCACGATGGCTTGGGCGAATTGCCCAATCACCGTCAACTGGTAGCGGAAGTCGGTGTTCAGCACCTCAAACCACTCCGATTTCACCATCCCTCGGAAGATGCATGGGTGAGGCCAAGTTTGTGACGCTGTGGCAGAACAAGGATGGCGCGTGGAAAGTGACGCGCGTGATCAGCTAATCTGTCTCGTATCGGGCGCGGCCTTTTGCTGGTTGAGGGACAATTTGGTTGCGGCTGTCCCCGTGAACAAGGTCCTTCGCCTCCCGCCCCAGAAAGTTATTCCTGCCACAACCGCGGATCAGTAGATAAAAATGAAGAAGGGCGTGTCCACGTCGCCGGAGGCAGGCCCAACGCCTATGGCGAGGATCGGTCATTTACGCTGCCGAATTCGCATTTAGTGGTCTCCGTCTCGACGCGCTATTACAGGCTTGTCCAAGAGAATACGGCTTCGCTTCTGCCGGATCAGGAGATCGATCTGAGCTGGCCCGATTTTCTGGTAGGCCGCGACCCAGTGCTCGAATGGGTGTTGGCGCAGCCGGAGGATCCGTGATCCCCCGCCGCACTCCACGCGGGCTTGCGCCCGGAAATTAGATACGCCCTGGGAGAAATTCTCCAGAAGGACCACCAATCAGGATCGCGCCTGATAAACGCGCTGCACGTAGAAGTGCCGTTCGCGCTCGGCACATTCCGGGCGTATCGTCGGCAAACAGGAAGTAATCAGAGCCGCGAAACGCTAGGCAATAGTCTCAACTGGCGATAAATCCCGATTTCACTCATCGACAAATTCCACGGGCCAGCGGGTTTCGAGATGAGGGCAAGGTGAATACGGAAGGCGCGTGAGGTTACGGTTCACCCAGTGGAATGACTGTTCCGGTAGATTGCGCACTTGATCGATCATTTATGAGCCTCCAGGTTTCAACCCAACTTCCTCCTCGGCGAAGTAGCCATCTGAGCCTTCGTGAGCTAGGATCTTCCTGTTCCGCCTGAGTTCGTCAGGGGGAACACACGAGCGCCTTCCGTGCGGGCTGCAATGGAGGAAACTCGTGGAACTCTATAAGAAGAGGGATTCGAGATTTTACTGGTACGACTTCAAATGGCGCGGCAAGCGATATCGAAGTTCTACCAAGGAGACTAACAAGAAGAGAGCCGGGAAGATTGCCGCTTTGAGGCTCTCCCAAGCCATGGGAGGGATCGGTCCGTTGGATCGGAAGGCTCCCAGCCTGCAGGGGTTCTCGATTCGGTTTCTGAGTTGGGTCGAATCGGCAACTCTAGCGGGGAAGTCGAAAGCATATTACTGCAACGGTTGGCGCTTGCTTGCGACGACGAAAATCGTCGGCATGCGCCTGGATCACATAACCAAGGATGATGTGGAAGGAATCAGTCTCAGCGGCTCGGCATCGAACGCCAACTGTGCACTTCGAACCCTGCGCCGGATGCTTCACAAAGCGGAAGAATGGAATCTGATCGGCAGGGTTCCAAGGTTTAAGCTGCTGACGGAGCACGGGCGCAGGTTAAGACTGGATGATCATGCGGAACAGAAGTTGCTGGTCGCAGCCAGCGCGTGCGATTGGACGACTGGCATGTTCGAGCTGCTTCGGGACGTCATCATCCTTGCGAGGGACACCGGAATGCGGAACCAGCGAGAGCTCTACCGCATTCGCCTGGAGAACCTCGATTGGAACAACCGAATTATCTTTGTGCCGGACAGCAAGACGGCTGAAGGTAGAAGGATGATTCCCATGAGCGATCGCGTGTGCGATGTGCTACGCACACGAGCGGGTGGAAGAAGCGAAGGATGGCTGTTTCCGTCCCAGCGATCGAAGTGCGGCCATTTGACGGATGTAGGACGACAGTTTCGCGCAGCGCGTGCGAAGGCAGGCCTTCCCGAGGATCTTGTCTTGTATTGCTGCCGTCATGATTACGGTACACGGGTCCTGACGAAGACCGGGAATCTGGCAGCGGTGATGAAGACGATGGGGCACAAGGATGTGCGAGCCGCGATGCAGTATCAACATCCGGAACTGGAACTGGTGCGTGCGGCCCTCAATCAAGGAAGAGAAGTGGCATCACAAATGACGGCCTAGAACATCTGTGACACGTTTTGGGACACAGACGAAAAACATCAACCCGGTAGGTTGTTGAAAAGATGCTGTGCACAGAGGAAATCCGATCTCTTGCCGACTGACTGTCGGTCAGTCGGCGCGAGACTTCTGAGATGTCCCAGATGCCGACTTCCCATTACTAATCGGACGTTGATGCTTTCGCCTATTTCGACCTACGATAACCGCTCGGCCCGTCCATCAGACTCCGACAGCCACGGCTGGCTTCGCCTCGATCATCCTGGCAACGCTGGCCACCCGCTCATACGACTGCAGCCGGTCTGCATGCTCATATGTATCGGTCACAACGATCACTTCGTCGGCGCCAGTATCACTTGCCAGCTTCTCTAGCCCCGCCTTCACCGTTGCATCCGATCCCACAATCGCCGCGCGCAGTTTGTTCTCGACGGCCGCCCGCTCCCAGTCCTGCCATAGCGGCTCCATGGAATCCACTGGCGGCAACAACTCCACCAGTTGGTTCCGGATCAGCCGCAGAAAGCGCTGCTGCGGTGTCGTGAATAACCGCCGGGCGGCCGCATCCGTCTCCGCTGCAATCACCTGCACCCCAATTATTAGGTACGGTTTAAGGAGCACCTCGCTTGGCCGGAAGTGCTCGCAGTAGAGCTGCGTGGCTGCATACAGATACTCGGGAGCAAAATGCGCGGCGAATGCAAACGGCAACCCCAGCATCCCTGCCAGTCGCGCACTGAAGCCACTCGACCCCAGCAATGTGATCGGCACATTGCTTCCTTGTCCGGGAATTGCTTTCACCACCTGCCCCGGCTTCTCCGGCCCGAGGTATATTCGCAGTTCATCGAGCAGCGCCGGAAAATCTTCCCCACTCTGCTGCAGATCCCGTCGTAGCGCCCGCATCGTCTGAAAGTCGCCGCCTGGAGCGCGACCCAGCCCCAGATCGATTCGTCCCGGATACAACGCGTCCAGCGTCCCAAACTGTTCCGCCACCACCAGCGGTGCATGGTTCGGCAGCATCACTCCACCGCTGCCCACCCGAATCGTCTTCGTTGCGGCCGCCACGTGCCCAATCAACACCGGCGTGGCCGAGCAAGCCAGTCCAGAAATGGAGTGATGTTCCGCCAGCCAATAGCGTTTGTATCCCAACTGCTCGACGTGCTGCGCCAAATCCACCGACCGGGCAATCGCGCTGCCCGCGGACTCCCCTGCTCGCATGCCCACAAGATCTAGTACCGAAACGGCTAACTCGTTACGCATAGCTAATTAGATGAATCAGCCGGGCAAGCGATGCGGACCTTACCTCAGAGAAGCGGCTCAACCGGTGGCGATGCCCATGCCAGGGTGAATGACCACTCACGTCCGTTAGCTTCCAGAATCCTTATCCTGCGCTAGCCGGAGCGATTGCAATAGTTCGGGGAACAAGGTGAAATACTGCTCGATGTTCATTGGCTCCTTTCGTGTAAAACGGAAAACCGCGTCGCTGGTCTGTTCTAGCTCCCCGGCAGCAATCGCTTCAAACCATCCGACGGCTAGATCGACGCGCCATGAAGCCTCTTCCCGCTTTCTCAACCGCTCTCGTCCGGATTCGCCGGACTCCGACTGGTAGCGAAGCTGCCGGTCGGTCAGCGCAGAAAATCGACGAGCCACCTCGGCAAGGCTCAGCGCTTCCGGTCCGGTGACATCGTGCGTGCCGCCGGGCGGATTCGCCAGCACTGCGGCCGCGGTTCGGGCTGCGTCCTCGCGGGAAACGAAAGCGCCTCGCGTCTCGTTCGCCGGACCGCGCATCACCCCTTCGACATCGAATTTCTCCAGAAACATATCCAGATAGAATGCGTTTCGCAGCACGGTATACGGGAGACCTGTCGCCGCAAGGTACTGCTCGCTCAGGGAGTGATCGCGCGAATAGGGGTATTTCGACCTCGGAGAGGCGCCTTGGAGTGACAAATAGACGACGTGTCTCACCCGTGCCCGCACGGCAGCTTCGAACGCATTCCGATGCAGTTGTGCACGTTCCCCTGGCTTGCCAGATCCCGAGATCACCAGCGCAGCAGACACTTCTGCAAAGGCGCCGTCCAGCGTTGCCGGTTCTGCGAAGTCGCCGCGAACCACTTCTGCTCCATCCACTGCTGGAGCTTGTTGTGGATGACGCGTCATCAGGCGCAAAGAATATCCTTGTTGCGCCAGTAATGCAGCAGCACGTCGTGCGATACGTCCGGAAGCGCCCGTAATCAAAAGCATATTCAACCCGGTGATGAGAACCATTATGACGATACAGCGCTCCACGAAGATCTGGCGTATGTTGAATCGTTCTTTGCGCAGTATGCTCTCATTCAGAGGGAGCACAAATCTCGACGGGGAACGATGGCCTAAGCGACTCTGTGCCCTCAGGAGAAGCGATGAACTACGTCAATCTTGGTAAAACCGGACTCAAGGTCTCCCGCATTTGTCTCGGCTGCATGAGCTATGGAGCGCCTGCTACCGGTAAACCTAAACCTGGCAGCCATGCCTGGGCTCTGAACGAAGAAGAGAGCGAACCCTTCTTTCGTCAGGCGCTTGATCTCGGGATCAACTTCTTTGACACGGCTAATGTTTATTCAGGCGGTGCCAGCGAGGAGGTACTCGGGCGGTTCTTGAAGGCCAACACTCGCCGCGAAGCTGTCGTCATCGCTACCAAGCTCCACGGCGTCATGCGCGACGAGCCCAACGGCCATAGTCTCTCCCGCAAAGCCATCTTTTACGAACTTGACCAGAGCCTCCGCCGTCTGCAGACCGACTATGTCGACCTCTACCAGATCCACCGCTGGGATTACGAAACACCGATCGAAGAAACTCTGGAGGCGCTGCACGATGTGGTGAAATCCGGCAAGGTGCGTTACATCGGCGCCTCGTCTATGCACGCATGGCAATTCACCAAAGCGCTCTATCTCGCCGACCTTCACGGCTGGACCCGTTTCGTTTCCATGCAGAATCATTACAACCTGCTTTATCGCGAGGAGGAGCGCGAGATGATTCCCCTTTGCGAGTCTGAGGGTATCGGCGTAATTCCCTGGAGCCCTCTGGCGCGTGGCCGCCTGGCTCGTCCATGGCAAGACGAACACACCAAACGCTACGAAACGGACCAGTTCGGGAAGAGCATGTACTCGCAGAGCGAAGAAGCTGACCGTAAAGTTGTGGACCGCCTGGGTCAGGTCGCAGAACAACGTGGCGTTGCCCGCGCGCAGCTTGCTCTCGCCTGGATGCTCAGCAAGCCGGTGACTGCGCCCATTGTTGGCGCAACCAAGCCACATCATCTTCAGGACTCCGTAGCAGCGCTTTCATTGCGTCTGACGCCCGAGGAAATTGCGTCTCTCGAGGAGCCGTATGCGCCGCACCCTGTACTGGGCTTCAGTTGAGTTCAGATCCAAAATTCGCCGGTGGAAGGAGATGCTGTGGCAAAGCAGACATTCATACACACAACTCAACTAAGAGAACAACTCAGAGCGTGTTCCAACGTTTAAAATCATCCAAGCAAACTTATGCAGACTCGACATCTAGGTAACTCCGACTTGGAGATCACGCCCATCGGTATTGGCGCCTGGGCGATGGGGGGCGGCGACTGGGCTTTCTCCTGGGGACCGCAGGAGGACAATCAATCGATTGCAGCGATTCACGCGGCGCTCGATGCGGGCGTCAACTGGATCGATACGGCAGCCGTGTACGGACTGGGGCACTCGGAGGAGGTCGTCGGCAAAGCGATCGCGGGACGCGCACACCGTCCTTACGTTTTTACCAAGTGCAGCCTGGTGTGGAATGACCAGCACGAGATCGGTCACAGCCTGAAAGCTGCCTCCGTGCGCCGCGAACTGGAAGCAAGCTTGCGGCGGCTGCGGGTGGATGTGATCGATCTCTACCAGATCCACTGGCCCGATCCAGAGCCCGAGATGGAAGAGGGTTGGCAGACGCTGGCCCAATTACAAAAGGAAGGCAAGGTTCGTTACATTGGCGTATCGAACTTCAACGTGGCGCAGATGAAACGGATCGAGAGGATCGCGCCCATCACCTCGTTGCAGCCGAACTACAACATCGTGACCCGCGACATCGAAAAGGACCTTCTGCCGTTTTGCCGGGAGCGGCACATTGGCGTCATTGTGTACTCCCCGATGAAGTCGGGACTGCTAACCGGCAAAATGACACGCGAGCGCATTGCGTCGCTGCCGCCAGACGACTTTCGCCCGAGAACCGCCAGCTTTCAGGAACCGCTGCTGAGTCGCAACCTTGGGGTGGTGGAAGTGCTACGTGGGATCGGTGAGCGTCACAGCCGCACGCCGGGCGAGGTCGCGATTGCCTGGGCGCTGCGTGATCCAGTCGTCACCGGAGCGATTGTGGGTATGCGTTCTGCTGAGCAGGCGAAGCAGATCGTGCGCTCGGCAGAATTCCGTCTGACTCCCGATGAGATTCTCGAGATCGAGGAGTATCTCAAGGCGAATCCGGCTGCTGCATGAGTATTTAAAACTCGCATCGAAGAAGCTAAGCATGAACGTGTTTGGGGCATTCGTATTTCTTCCAGGGTTCCTGCTGGAGGCACAGCTCGGCGCAAGCCACCTCTACTTCTCCATTGACTGCGGTGGATAATGTGGACCTCCTCCGCTACGCCGGCATGAAATGAAGACCCGCGCCTCAAGGAGCCATCCAAGAACGTGACGCTGCATCAGCTGCCAGATCCGTGGTTGCCAGGCCATTTTCGAAGCACCGCACTCCCACGGGCGTCACGCAAGGTTCATTCGTCTCCCATGGTAAACATTGTTCTCAGA
>PKXK01000263.1 GCA_003132325.1 Acidobacteriaceae bacterium | reverse complement strand
GTACTCCAGCAGGTCAACCCGAAGAATCCCTAGTATGGTGACAGCCTAACCAGTCATAACGATGGAGGAACGGGCGCCTCGGCCGCCCAGTCGCGTCCCTTCTCACGCGGTCGGGTGATTACAGTCACTGCGCCAATCGGATTGAAAGGCAATCATAAAGAGGGCTGAGTGTCAGGCGTCGCCAGGGACCGTTCCTGGCAGCAATGCTCGATTGGCCGGCATGGTCGACCTGCGACCAGCGCAGTTCAATCGGGAGGAGGTTTTCGATGAACAAGGTCACGATGAACAAGATAATTTTCGTTGCTCTGGCGGTGATGCTGGCCGTTTGCGGCCCAGCCTCATCCCAAACAGGCATCAAGAAGCGAAGACCGCTTCCTTACGAGTACGGCCGGGTCATCATTAGAAACTACTCCGAAAAGGCTGGCCTTGCACCCGTCGTCTTCGAACATTGGATCCACCGGTCCAAGTTCACCTGCAGAGTCTGCCACGTGGACGTCGGCTTTGCTATGAAGGCCGGTGCCACCGACATCACGGCCGCGGACAACGCTCACGGCTATTACTGCGGCGCCTGTCATAACGGGAAGAGGGTCGTGGATGGAAAAACCGTCTTCCAATCCTGCTCGGAGAAGGTGACTGCGGGAGACGCGAAGAGATGCGAACGATGCCACTCCTACGGGCTGAAGGTCGCCTCCGAGTACGACTTTTTCGAATTCAGTGAACCGCTTCCCAAAGAGCGCTTCGGCAATGGGCTGGATTGGGAAAAAGCGGAAGAGTTGGGACTCATCAAGCCATCTGCTTCTCTTGAGGGCGTTACCATAAAAAGAAATCCGCTCGTCGTGCAGAAGGATTTCATGCTCAACCCGAAGGTTGAGGGAATGCCGGACATCATCTTCTCCCACACCAAGCACACCGTGTGGAATGGATGCGAACTCTGCCACCCTGAGATCTTCGTGGGCGTGAAAAAGGGCACCTCGCATTACTCGATGGTCGAAATCACCGAAGGAAAGTCCTGCGGCGTGTGCCATACCACGGTGGCATTTCCGTTGGCGGATTGCCAGCGCTGCCATTCCAAGCCGGTACAACCCTGAACCGAGGCGTCCATGCTCTTCACCACGAAGTTCAAGGCGACGATCATCACCGTGCTGCTGCTCCTCGGCCTTGCCGTCTTCTGCGGCGTGCGTGCCATGGGTGCGCCCCAGTCGTCTGCCGCGCCCGCAAGTCCGGCGCAGGAAACTTGGCGCAAGGAGTTCGATGACGTCTGCGGAAAGACCCAGGATGCCATGTCCTTCACGCAGGAGGAACTCACGGATCTTATTCGGAGGTGTGACAGTTTACAGCCGCAAATTGAAAAGCTCGACGAATCACGAAAAAAGGTGTACCTGGGACGACTACGAATGTGTCGAGGCCTTTATGCTTACGTACTCGATGAAAAAAAGCTCGATGAAAAAAAGAAAGAGAAAAAATAAACGCGAGCTTCTCCCGCTCGTGCTGGCCTGGGGAGTTTTACTCCTGGGGAATATCGTGTCCGCCCAGATCTATTTGCCCAAACCTGCGCCCGAACCGTCCGAGTATGGCAAGGTGATCCTTGACAATTCCAAGACTGGACCGGGCGCCGTCGTGTTTGATCATTGGCTGCACCGGTCCATGTACACATGCCGGCTCTGCCATGTCGATGTCGGCTTTGCCATGCAGGCGAAGGCCACCGGCATCACCGCGCGCACCAACCGCGAAGGTTTCCATTGCGGCGCCTGCCATGATGGGAAGAAGTTGTTCGAGGGAAGAACCATCTTCCCCGCCTGCTCCGATACCCCCAACAGCAACGACCAGCAGTGCAACCGGTGCCATTCTGTGGGCAAGAAGGGCGTTAGGAAATATGAGTACAAAAAGTTCACTGCGAAATTTCCGAAAGGCGTTTACGGTGTGAATTGGGAGGCCGCGGAGAAATCTGGAGTCATCAAACCAGCCGATTTTGTGGAAGGTCTATCCGTCGGAAAACCGAAAATGCAGAACCGGCAAGATCTTTCCGTCGTGACCGCTTATCCGTGGGTCCACCCTGTCACGTTCTCGCACGAGAAGCATTCCATTTGGAACGGCTGTGAACTCTGCCATCCCGAAATATTCCCGACCGCCCAGAAAGAAACGATTCACTTCTCGATGTTTTCCAATATCGAAGGGCGATACTGCGGTGCCTGCCACGGAAAGGTCGCTTTCCCGCTCAATCACTGCCAAGGATGTCACACGAACGCGCCGCCTTGGGCTCCCTAGCGGGACTGGAAGATCGACTGCAAGCGAAAAATTCACAATTCCACCTCCGCGGAACCACTTTTCTAAACACAAGCCCTAGTGGTCACCTTCCTGGTTAACCGCAACATTTCGCGTTTTGTACCTTGGGTCCCTTACCAAAGTCTCAACCTGAAACTTTCTTATTGACAACAAACGATTTAGGCGTAGGATGTGGACAAAAGTGGTTGAAAGTGGATTAATTATTAGAGGTTGTGGGCGTAACGCATAAGTTTCGAGGCGCCAGTGATTGCTGAGACTGACACCGAAAAAAAACGGCCCAACGAACCCGAATCCACTGCTTTTGTGACCGCTTCTACCTCCCTCGTGGTAGTGGCTGTGGTAGCAGCCATAAGTAGAAGGACCCCAATAACGAGCCCGACACATGTTTCGCGGAAATCATCCAGCGCGCGTCGACGAAAAAGGACGGTTAAAAGTCCCGGCCGAATTCAAGCGCGTGATCGACGAGAAATATGCGCAGAAATTCTACATCACGAGCCTCGATGGAATTGTTGCTCAAGTGTATCCCTTCGAGGAATGGGAGCGGATCGAGCAGAAACTGGCTGCGCTATCCACTTACAACCCGACGAAGAAGAAGTTCTTGAATCGCGTCAACTATTACGGGCAGGTCGTGGAGATGGACGGGCAGGGGCGCCTGCTGGTTCCGCAGATCCTGCGTGAGTCGGCGCAGATTCGCGGGGAAGTGGCAGTGCTCGGCAATCTGACTTACCTGGAAGTGAGGAACCTGGAAGCGTTCCGCAAGGAGATCGACGAGCAGGCCTTCACGGATGAAGACACAAAGACGCTCGACGAATTGGGCATCTAGTGGAAACGGATTCAGATTCAATCCACACCCCCGAGCGGGGTGGGCATGGAGCGGGTGGCCATGTTCCGGTTCTTTTAAAAGAAGCGATCGATTTTCTAGCCGTAAAGCGTGGCGGAACTTATCTGGATGCCACGGTCGGCTTAGGCGGGCACAGTTGCGAAATCGCAAAACGCCTAGGCGCACCGGGACATTTGATTGGCTTCGATAAGGATCCGGCGGCGCTGGAAAGAGCAGCCGTCAGCCTTCAGCCGTCAGCCGTCAAGGAAAACCCTGACGAGCCAGCGGCCACCGGAGGGCAGCGGACGGGCGAGGATTGGCCGACGGTTTCGCTGATGCACGGGTCGTTTGCGGAAGTTGGTGAGCAAGTCGCTCCCGCATCCCTGGACGGCATGATGGCGGACTTGGGCGTAAGCAGTTTGCAGCTCGGCGACCCGGCGCGAGGATTTAGTTTTCAGGCGGAAGGACCGCTGGACATGCGGATGAACCCGATGTCCGGCGAGACCGCCGAACAAGTGGTAAACCACATCGACGAGCGCGAGCTGGCCGATGTGATTTACGAATTCGGTGAGGAAAGGAGGTCGCGGAGAATCGCCAGAGCCATTGTCCGGTCGCGGCCGATACGCACGACGCAGCAACTTGTCGAAGTGGTATCAGCCGCGGCCCGGTCAATGAAACATGAGCGGATTCATCCGGCGACCAGGACCTTTCAAGCTCTCCGAATCTTCGTAAACCGTGAACTGGACGATCTGAAAGCACTGCTGGAGGCGGCGCCCACAGTGCTGAAGCCGGGCGGAAGGCTGGTGGTGATCAGCTTTCACTCGCTCGAAGACCGGATCGTCAAGGATGCGCTTCGCGACGGTGCGAAGCAGGGCTGGTACCGGCTGCTGACCAAGAAGCCGGTGACGGCCGGCGAAGAAGAGATCGATCGCAATCCGCGGTCGCGCAGCGCCAAGATGCGCGCCGCCGAAAAGGTTTGAGTTGGTCGAGTTTAGTTTGCCCCGGAGAAACCGCCGGGGTCCCGGTGCGGTGATAGTAAGACGTGCCGGGTAAAGATTTTGAAAGAAACTCTGTGGTGGAGTTTTCCCGGAGCGGCCAAGAAAAACAGAACAAGGCCGCGTCCGGAGAAGAAAAACTGGAACGTTCGAAATGACATTTACCGGCACCTTGATTGAAGACCTGATGGCAACGGTTGAGCGCGCGGAACAGCGGGCGCAGTCGGACGGAGCCTTCGTTGTCGAATCTTCGCTCGTCGAAACTTCGGTCGCCGAACCATGGTTCGCTTCCGTTCAGGGAAACACAGACTACGATTCCAAACTTCTCGGAGTGGCATAAATCATGAGCGCCGTAGCAATGCAAAGCGCAGTTCTTTCTAGTCGGCGCAAGTCCTGCTGGCTGGGGACCCCGGAGATCTATTTCCGCAAGACCATCGATAACTCGCGCCTGGTGAAGGTCGAAGACCCGCGCCGCGCGCGCGAAATGAAATGCTTCGGACTGGCGCTGTGTTGCCTGTTCCTGCTGGTGATGGGATACGCGCTGCAGCATTTCCGCGCCATTGAATATGGCTACAAGATCGAGACGCTGCGGTCGCAGCGCGGCGACCTCGTCGAGATGAACCGGGCCCTGCGCCTGGAAGAGGCGTCGCTGCGCGATCCGGAGCGAATTGACCTGATGGCGCGCAAACTGGGTCTGCAATCGCCAGAGCCTGGGCAAGTGCTTCGCATGGATGCCGTCAGCGATGCCGCTAGGCCGGTGATGGCCAGCGTGACTCCGGTTGCGGTCGTTTCCGCGCGATAGTGACACAGATTGTGTGGTGACGGGCCTTTGGCCCGTCCGGACGGGGCATAGCCCCGTCACCACACGAGAATGTCCGCGCCACAGTTTTTCGCGGCGGCTCCATGGAGCCGCCGAAAGTTTCTGAGGACTGGAAGTGGCGGCGAGTACCTCTTCGAACGACGCAAGATTCAGGCTCTACGCCTTATCCGGACTGCTTTGCCTGTGGCTGCTGGCGATCTGTCTGCGGCTCGTCTATCTGCAAATTTTCTGCTACGGCGATTTCGAGCGCCGCGCCCAGCACCAACAGCAGCGCAGCTTCGATCTTTCGCCGAAACGCGGCGTCATCTACGATCGCGCCGGCCGTGAGCTGGCGATGTCCATCCAGGTGGACTCGGCCTTCGTGGTGCCCTCGGAAGCTCCCGATCTCGCCAATACCATCAGCCTGGTTGCGCGCATCACCAAAGACGATCCCCGCGTCGTACTCGCGGACTGCCGCGCCCACAAGACCTTCTGCTGGGTGGCAAGAAAGGCTGACGCCGAAGAGATCGATCGCATCCGCGCACTGAACCTGCAAGGCATCCACTTCCAGAAAGAGCCCAAGCGCTTTTATCCAAAACGTGAACTGGCGGCGCAGATTCTGGGGTACGTTGGCACCGACGATCAGGGCCTGAGCGGCCTGGAGCGGCAATTCAACCAACAATTGCAGGGCAAGCCCGGCAAGCTGATGATTTCCGTCGACGCGCGCAAGCGCTGGTTTGCCAGCGTGGAAAAGGAACCCGAAGCCGGCAACAGCCTCGTCCTCACCATCGACCAGAACATCCAGTACATTGCCGAACGGGAACTCGAGCGCGGGATGGAAGAGACGCACGCCATTGCCGGCACGGCGATTGTGGAAAATCCCCGCACCGGCGAGATTCTGGCGCTCACCAACCGGCCCACATTCAATCCCAATCTCCGGAAGGAAATTAACAACGAGACCCTCAAAGACCGCGCGGTCAGCGACATCTACGAGCCGGGCTCGACTTTCAAGATGGTGACCATCTCCGCCGGCCTGGAAGAGAAAGTCACTCGCCCAGACGAGATGTTCGACTGCCAGATGGGATCGATCGTCATCAACCGAATGCGTATCCGCGACAGCAAGCCGCACGGCATGTTGTCCGTGGCGGACATCATCGCGGAGTCGAGCGACGTCGGCGCCATCAAAGTTGCGCTGCGGCTCGGCGACGAGCGCCTCTACAAATACATTCGCGCCTTCGGATT
>PKXK01000228.1 GCA_003132325.1 Acidobacteriaceae bacterium | reverse complement strand
AGCGCGGTGAGCTGCAGCGCCTCTTCCGCCGAGGCCACCCCCACCATCACATCGTAGATGCTGATGCGCTCCGGATCCTTCACCAGGCCCAAGCCGCTGGTCGAGTTCGACTGCGGATCGCAGTCCACCAGTAGCGTATTGACCTCCGCGGCGGCGAGTGAGGCGGCAAGGTTGATGGCCGTCGTAGTCTTGCCGACGCCACCCTTCTGATTGGCAACTGCGATGACACGTCCCATGATTTTGTCTTCTTGATGTAGCGCGTCAGGATATGCGAACCAGGGGTCGAAATCAATGCCAGATTATGGTGCAAAAGGCATCGAGTGTTTCACGTGAAACCATTCGGCGAGCGGGATCGAGTCGTCGTGCGCGACGGGTTTCACATGAAACACGTCACGGCCTGGTTGGTCGTGGGATGGATGGCTTCATATTCGCAAGACGGGGAAGTGTTTCACGTGAAACACTCTTGGCGAGTCTTGTATCATAATGAGATTTAGTAAAGTACTCTCACTTAATGTCCATTTTTTATGGCTATGAAGCGAACTAAAATCCCACTTATACTGTATAGACTTGGAAGTACTACCACTTCACCGTAGTACACCAATTGACAAGACTCTTGTATGTGACTGCGGGACTGGTATTGGTGGACGCCAGTCCAAGGTGTCCAGGGCGGTGAGGTGGGCGATCTGGGCGACTCCTATGAGTAAGGCCAGGGTTGCGTTGGGCGCTAGAAGAGCTACCGCTTGGCGGAGGATGGCGTCGAACCGCTCTACCGCTCGGAAGGTTACCAGTTGGGCTCGAGGGAAACCGGGGCGGGCAACCAGGGTTTCGAGTCGATCGGCAATTACATTGATGTTGGTCAATGTAAGCGCGCGCGCCACTTCGCGGAGGAAGGCGGCCTTCTTGTGATTCGATTCGATCAGCGTCAGGTGGATATGGGGAGCCCAGAGCTTCAGGGGAACCGCGGGAAACCCGGCGCCGGAGCCGATGTCGAGGACGCGCGGAGTGCAGTTGCCAGTACCCAGTACCCCGTAGCCAGTAGAACCATGAACGCCAGCGGGCGTTTCCTCTTCGATAGGCTGAAGGTCAGGATGAAGGGGATCTGAGGAACCGGGGAAGAGGTGTCGGGCGAGGAAGAAAGACTCGCCGAAGTGGCGGGTTACGATTTCTTCTTCCTGGCGGATGGCGGTCAGGTTGATGCGGGCGTTCCAGCGGAGCAATAGATCGATGTATATCGATATTTGATCGAGCTGGGATCGAAGCAGCGGCCGCTCGAGGAAAGGTTCAAGGAGGACGGCGATTTGGGCGGTGTCCATGGCGTCGCGTTTCTTATAAGACACGGGTGCCGCGAGAATTGCTCGATTGACTTCACCTTACCAGGAGAGACTCTCATAAGATGCAGCAGATTGCATCCCGAGATTCTAAAGCACCCGCAGTATGGGCTTGTAAGTTGTTGATAAATAATAACAACCAATCCAGGTAGTCTTTGGAACGGAAAATGCACTAAAGCGAGTGGGCGACCTATAACAAACTTAGTCACCACGCATGGTGACGAAAGTCACATCTTTTTTCCGAGCCGGAGACTACATTCGTGGGAGTCGATCCTCCCCCGACCTTCCCCGGCTGCTTGTTTACGAGAGTCTTGGCACTCTTTTGTGTAGAAGTGCATGACGTTAACAATCTAACCTTCGCGATGTGGGCGACCCTTCCCCCCAAAAGGGTTGTCGGCGAGGGCACCTGAACTCTGTGGAGGAAACTACAATGAAGCGAGTCGCAGTACTTGTGGGTCTTTGCGTGCTGCTGTTATCAGCGGCAGCTTGGGCAGATGGTATTAATCTCACTAACAAATTTGGCACGGTTTCTATCACCAACGCGGGAATCGTATCCGTCGGGGCGCAGCTTCGAAGCTACGGCGCGGTCAACACGGGAAGCTCCCTGGGTTCGGTCAGCTTTTCGACCGGAGCTCTGACGAGCGGTAGCATCCTAGGCGGCGGAACCTTTGCCGGCGGCGCGGGTTCATCGTTTATCGTGACTGGCGGCGGCGCGTGGATAAAAACGCTAACGGGAACAAACAGTACCCACGTAACCCTCTTCTCCGGCAGCTTCGTAGGTCCGGTAAATTGGCAGTTGCTCAGCATCGGCCCGCATGGTTGGACCTATAACTTTGAGCTCTCGGGAACGATCCGGGGAAAGATGTGGGATGGCCGAACGGTGAACGGAACAACGACCCAGTACATCACTTTGTACAAGAATCAATGGAGGAACGATAATAAGGGGAACATCGGTCTCGGGTCGACCACCCTGGCCGTTCCTGAACCCAGCACCTTGGGATTGTTAGGCACGGGCTTGATCGGCATCGCCGGAACCTTGCGCCGCAAGATGTTTGGTGTGTAACTCGACGCAGTTGCATTTCGCCGGGCAAGCCTGATTTCCTCCCTGGGGAACTGGTCCCGATTCCGTGTGGCGAGGTTATCCCCCACCCTCGCCACATGGGCTTACAGCACGATCTCGCCCCCATCCGATTCGATGGTGTGGGTGGCGTGCAATGCGGAAATTCCTGACGCTGGCGGATTTCTGCGCTTCGTCCCTAACCGCCGGTTTATGGCATTGCCAGCGGCTTGCGTAGGAACCAATTCCCCAGCAGGAAGTACACCCTCAGCGCCTAAAAGCCGCGCTCAAGTCACTGCAGTTACCGCAGGATGACGATGTGGATTTGTGCGACGAACTTGTGGAACCTCACACTAGATTGGGTTACACTCTGCAACTGTAAGAATGCGCGGCAAGGGGAAATCAACCTTCGTGATTCGGGCAGCGTGACGACAAGGAATCCGAAAAAGTGGCTCGCGTTTTGTGGAGGGAATCATGAGGCGAATTGCAGGAATGCTTGGCCTGCTTGCTCTGCTGTTGCCCGTGGCGGCCAGGGCAGACCTGATTTTCCTTAACAGGTTTGGTACGGTTACCATCACAGCAGCGGAATCGTATCCCAAGGATCCCAGCTTGTGAGTTACAATGGGCTCACTTTGCCTAAGGGACACGCCCTGGGATCGGTTCGTTTTTCGACCGGGGCTCTGACGAAGGGCAGCATCTGGAACGGCGGATCCTTTGCGGGCGGCGTGGGCTCATCGTTTGTCGTGACTGGCGTCGGCGCTTGGACAAAGGGATTGCCGGGAGCACCCCAGGGCCCGGTAACGCTCTTTACCGGCAGTTTCTTCGGGCCGATCCAATGGAAAGTGGTCAGCCACACCGGCAAGTACGACTACGTGTTTACGCTCAGCGGTGTTGTCTCGGGGCAGCTCTTTAACGGCCGCTCCATCAGGCTACTCACGAAGCAGACCATCTATGTGCACCAGAATCAATGGTTCCAGGATCACAGGGGAGGCATCGGTTCCGGCAGTACTGAGTTCCGCATGAACCTTCCTGAACCGGGCACACTGGGATTGTTCGGCACGGGTTTGATCGTCCTCGGCGGAGCCGTGCGGCGCAGACTTCTGAGTTCTTAATTGCGTTCCTTGCCTGGAAGGTGGACCGCAGCACCACATTCCTTTTCCCGCAGCCGGTAAAGCCGCTGTTGATTTTGCGATCCTTACACCGCGGCTGAAGCCGCGCCCCTTCAAAACAGAGTCGAAGCCCACCTTTCCAGTTCGGGCGGCGTGCGATACTGAAATCTATGACGCTGCAGGATTCTACGCCCCGGGTAGGGAACGATCCCAAGTCGGTGGTGATTCATTTGACGACGGGGACGGGGATGGAGATTGAGTGGAAGGATGGGCACCGCTCCGTCTATACATTTGCGTTTTTGCGGGATGCTTGTCCTTGCGCGCTATGCGAGGAGGAGCGGACGAAGTCGGGACGAAAGGCGGGCGAGGCGGCGAAACTCGCGCCGGGAGCTTTGCCGATGTTCAAGCCGGCGATGAAAGCGTTGTCGGCGGAGGCAGTGGGCAAGTACGCGCTGAAGTTTTCGTGGAACGATAAACACGATCTGGGAATCTATTCGTGGTTCTATCTGCGGGAAGTTTGTCCTTGCGGGGAGTGCGCGCGGACCCGTACGCGCGTTTGACTTTGTATCGGCAGGCCCGGTAGATTGGCTGGGCTGCGGTTTTTGTTCTTTCTCAAAATGAGGTTCGCGCATGATCGTAGGCCAGCCACACGCTGGACTATGGGAAGCGGGTGCAAATCCCGCGCTGCCGCGCAACTGTAAGCGAGGAAATCGCGACTGGCCACTGGGGAAATCTCAAAAGGACAACCTGGGAAGGCCAGTCGTAGCAGGCGGATGTTGGGCTAAAGCTCATTCGAGCGAAAGGCTTACATCCTGACTCGCAAGCCAGGAGACCGGCGTGAACCATCCCCACCCACCCTTTCGCGTGATAAAGGAGACGTGCCATGCGCTGTTCTCGAGTTTTCGCCAGTATCGTTTTTCTGCTCGCTGCCCTTTCTTCAATCGTCTTGCTGTCAACCGGAGCCTCCGCCGAAATCAAACTCAGAGTGGTCGACCCGCAAGACGCCGCCGTCGCCGGCGCCGAAGTGCAATTGCTCAAGCTGGGGAAGCCCATCGCCGTGCAAGCCACATCCGCCGAAGGGCTGGTGCTTTTTCGCGAGACGGCATCGGGCTCTTATCGTGTCAACGTGTTGGCTCCGGGATTTGCAGCGGAAACGCTGACGGTCGACGTTTCCCCAACTGCTGCTGCCGAGATTGTCACCATCAAACTCCGCGTGGCGACCGCAGCGGAAACCATGGTGGTGACCGCAACCCGCACACCCGTGCCCAGCCAGGCTGCGGGCGCCGATGTTGACAGTCTGAGCGGCGAGCAGTTGGAAGTAATGCAGCCGGTGGCAGCGGACGACGCGATGCGCTTCCTGCCGGGCGCGGTCGTGAACACGGCCGGGCAACGCGGCGGAATTTCCTCTCTTTTTGTTCGGGGCGGGGAGTCCACTTACAACAAAGTGATTGTCGATGGGGTTGCCGTAGATAACCCGGGCGAAACGTTTGACTTTGGCACTCTGGCCTTAGCGCAAGCGGACCGCGTGGAATTTGTGCGAGGCGCGCAGAGCACTTTGTACGGTTCCGATGCCATGACCAGCGTGGTACAGGTGTGGACGCGCACCGGTAGCACTCGGATTCCCGAACTGCGCTTTGGCGCGGACGGAGGAAATTTTGGAACCGCCAACGGCTACGCGTCGCTGGCGGGCGCGCACGGGCGCTTCGACTATAACGTTTTTGGCGATGAGATCAACAGCAACGGACAGGGCGTGAACAACGCCTACTCGGATTCGCTCGAGGGCGCGAATGTCGGCATGGCGATTACCGACCAAGTTGCGCTGCGGGTGCGATTTCGCCACTCCAACAGCTATACCGGCGTACCGGGGGAGTGGGATTTCAATGGCGACCCGCTTCTGGCTCCCAACACCAGCGAATGGACGCACCAGAACAATATTCTAGGAAGCGTGGAACTTGCCGTGGCAGCGCCTTCGGGATGGCAGCACCGTTTCACTGGCTTCGACTCCCTTTATCGTTACACTGATGCAAACCTGAATCCTCCTTCTGACAGCTACGACAATTATGCGGATCGCTACGACACCCACATCAACCGCGTGGGATTCGAATATCAGGGCGATTACTCGGAACGGACCTGGGCGCACAGCACCTTCGGATATCGCATCGAAAACGAAAACGGCGTTGTAAACGACCAGAATTCCCCTCCTCCCGCCCCCGGCCAGCGTTTGGATCAGGACGCATACCTGCAACAGCAGTTCACGCTGGGCAGGCTGTCTGCAATCGCGGGTGCGCGTTTCGTTCACAGCAGCACCTACGGCAATACGGGCGTGCCGCGGATTGCTCTGACGCTGCTGGCGTTACGCGGCGGAGATGTTTTTTCTGGAACGCACTTGCGTTTTTCCTATGGCACCGGATTTATGGAACCCGCTCTCTACCAGATTTTTGGCCAGACTGCATATGGCGGCGTGCCAAATCATGGCCTGCTGCCGGTGCGCACGCGAGCCTTTGAAGCTGGCTTCGAGCAGAAACTGTTTGCCGGCCGCTGGGCCCTAAACGCAACGTACTTCAATAACCTGTTTCATGACCAGATTGAGGCGATACCCAATCATTCGGGCGAATATCAGTTTTTCAATCTGGAACAGTCTTTCGCTCATGGCGCCGAAGTCGAGCTGCAAGGAAAAATCCGATCGAGATTGTCGTTGACCACGGCCTACACCTATACCTCGACTGAGATACTCGAAAATCCGCAGTGCACGCCGACAAGCCCTTGTGATTTTCCGTATGCTCCGGGAGATCCCTTACTCCGTCGCCCCAAGCATTCCGCAACCACGCTGCTCAGTTATCTGGGAACTCGATGGGGAGCGAATCTGGGCGGAAGTTTCGTGGGCCGACGGCCCGACGATGCTTTTCTCTTCGTCCCGAACCACTTCTTCCACGCCGCGGGCTATGCGCGGGTTGATCTGGGCGGCTGGTACGCGATCAATTCGCGAATTACGGCATACGCAAACGTCGGGAACGCGCTCAACGATCACTACAACGAAGTCGTGGGATATCCGGCGCTGACGGCGAACATCCGCGCCGGCGTTAGGTTCCGAATCGGAGGGGAGTAGGCAGGCTGCGGAAAAAGTATCTTCCGCGCGACAGTCTCACCTCGGCGGCTAAACAGGCTGCGGAAAAACCCGACATTCGCCGCTCAGCCCCTAAAGGGGCGTTTGATTTCGAACGACTTGCGGTATCGCTAAAGCGATACCCTGATACGAACCCTGAGTTCTTCCGCAGCCTGTAAAGCCGGTGCTGAAAAACAAGCCAGTTACCGCAGCGCTGAAGCGCTGCGCCACCCAAAATCAAGAGCGGAATCGAGTTCTTCCGCAGCCGGTGAAGGCGCTTTCATCGCGCAGCACTTGCGGCACGCCTAGAGGCGTGCCCTGATCCGAGGCGGACCTACCCTACACGCGCACTAACGTTGATCCACGTTTGTGTCGATAGATCCCCAGAGGGCCGGGCCTCGTCTGGCCCCGGTCCTCATGCCCAAGATTCTGATCGCCGACGACTCTCGCTTCCAAAGACAGTTGCTGGCCTCGTTCTTCAGTCCGAGCGAATTTGAGCCAGTCTTTGCGGTCGACGCGCTGCAGGCGTGGATGGCGGCCCTGCGTTCCGCTCCACAGTTGATTTTGCTCGATATCAACATGCCTGGAGGCACCGGAATCGAGGTGCTGAAGCGGCTGAGGATGTCCACCAAAACGCAGCACATTCCTGTGATCGTGGTGAGCAGCGAAGAGAGTCCCGCGACCGAATCGATGGTGCGAAGTCTTGGAGCGGTGGATTTTCTCCACAAACCCGTGGAACAGGAACAGCTTTGCGCTGCCGTGAATCTCGCGCTGCACCCCGTGCGCCCTGGCGGCTAGCGCCGGCTGGCGGCCGTTTCTCGGGGTTGGGTTTCCGAGCGGAGGTCGTCGCCCTCAACCGACATTTTCGCCTGCGCCGGTTTGGTTCCTCCGTTGTAGCGGTCGCGCACCGCCGCCAGCTTTTCCACTTCTTTTTCGTCGAGCGGTTGCTCGTGTCCCAGTAGGTGAGTCACCAGCGCGATCTTGGCGAAGTGCTCCACCGTTTCCATCTTCATGTAAGCATTTTCGAGCGAAGCGCCAAACGTCACCACGCCGTGATTCGCCATCAGAATTGCGTCGTGGCGCGGAATCAGCGGTTCGAGAGCGTCGGTCAGTTCGGGCGTGCCCGGGGTGCCGTAGCGGGCAAGCGGAATCGAGCCCAAGCCAACCACAACTTCGCACACCAGCGGCCGGTTCAGGCCGTAACCGGAGGCGGCAAATCCGGTCGCGGTCGGCGGGTGCGCGTGGACGATGCCCTGCACGTCCGGACGCAGGCGATAAATCAGCAAGTGCATGCCGATCTCGCTCGACACTCTGCGCTTGCCGGCGAGCCGTTTTCCTTCCATGTCAACAATCACCAGGTCGGAGGCGCGCATCCTGCCCTTGCTGATAGAGGTGGGAGTTACCAACAAGCGCTTTTCGTCCAGACGGACGGAGAGGTTCCCGTCGGTGGCCGCAACAAATCCGCTTTCGTGCAGCATGCGGCCGAACTGCACAATCTCGAGACGATGCTGGCGGTCTTTGGACATGGACATGGAAGACAACTAAAGCCCTGCGCGTCATGTTACCGCACGTCTTGGAATCCTTACAACCATTAGCTGGTCAAAATGTAAAATAGAAGGCCACCGGCCCCGGCGGGCGTAGCGGCCGCTGGGAACCTGCCCTCAAACCCTATAATCTCCTCGATGCTTGTCTCGGACTTCCACTATGATCTGCCGCCCGAACGCATTGCCCAGGAACCGTTGCCTCGGCGCTCGGCCTCGCGCCTGCTGCACCTCAATCGAACGCCTGGGAGCTGGCAGGGTCAAAACTGGCAGCGTCAAAACTGGGAAGACCGGAGCTTTCGCGAATTCCCCTCTTTGCTGCGGCCGAACGATCTGCTGGTGGTGAACAATACGCGGGTGTTCCCGGCACGGCTCTACGGCCACCGCAGCGGACAGCGGGCCCAGCCCCTGAGCCCGCGGAATCCGGCGGCGCGAGATTTTCTCCGCGGGCGCATCGAAGTTCTGCTGACCCGCCAGATGCCGGACGATCCGGATGAGTGGGAGTGCCTGGTACGGCCCGGGCGGAAGATCGGGATCGGAGAAAAGCTTTACTTTAGTTGTCCACCCGGCGATGCCGCCGGAGACGACGCACCTGAACTGGAGGCCGAGGTCACCCAACGCGGCAGTTTTGGGGAACGCCGCATCCGATTCGCCCCGGTCCCAGACTTCTATGCCCGCGTCGAGCGCATCGGACACGTGCCCCTTCCCCCTTACATCGACCGCGACGACCGCGCGGCCGACCGCGATCGCTACCAGACCGTCTACGCCCAGGCGCCGGGGTCCATGGCAAGGTCGGTGGCCGCGCCTACCGCCGGTTTGCACTTCACGCCTGAAATCCTGGACGAGATTCGCGCACGCGGTATTGAAATCGCCGAGATCACCCTGCACGTGGGACTGGGCACTTTTCAACCCGTACGAGTAGAAAAAGTGGAAGANNGCGGCGCGTGGTGGCCGTGGGCACAACCACGGTCCGGGCACTCGAGTACGCCGCAGAATGCGCCGCGAAGCCTGCTGCCGAACAGACAGGCCGAGATCATGTCGAAGCCGGTCGAGGCGAGGCCGACCTGTTCATCTATCCCGGCTATCGCTTTCGCATCGTCAATGCGCTGCTGACGAACTTTCATCTCCCGCAATCGACCCTGCTGATGCTGGTCTGCGCGCTCGGCGGGAGGGATCTGGTTATGGCGGCCTACCGTCACGCGGTCGAGTCCGGGTACCGGTTCTACTCGTATGGAGATTGCATGTTCGTGGAGTGACAGTCGGTCGAAGCCTGCCGCCCAATCTGAAACGAATGTAAACTTGTTTTACGACACCTTTCGTGGAGTGTCGTCCTTTCATGAATTGTCATCCTGAGCGAACCGGGATCCCCAGCGCGCCCGCTTTTGGCGCGATGGGGTGGGGGAGCGAAGGACCTGTTTTTTGCGGCGGCAAAACCTGGCGCCGTGATCATCGAACGCCGGGTTCTCACTTTCGCTATTGCCGCCTAGCTGCCATGGCACTCTGTGCCCTCTGTCTGAGCATTACAGCCCAGGCGCAAAGCAAGCCCGCGCCCGTTGCCAAGCCGACCGCCAAGCCCTCCGCCAGCGACCAAGACGCCCAGCTTTACCGCAACCCCACTTTCGCATTCCGTTATCAAATTCCCTACGGCTGGGTGGATCGCACCAAAGAGATGCAGCCGGGAGACGGCACCGGTAAGGGCGAAGTTCTGCTGGCGGTTTTCGAGCGCCCGCCCGAGGCCTCCGGAGACACCATCAACTCCGCGGTCGTGATCGCCTCGGAGAGCGCCGCGTCCTATCCCGGCCTCAAGCGCGCCGAAGACTACCTCGGGCCGCTCACCGATCTCGCGACCGCTAAAGGCTTTAAGGCCGAAGGCGAACCCTATGCGCTCGAAGTCGAGTCGCGGCACCTGCTGCGCGCCGATTTCAGCAAGCCGCGCGAAGTTAAGGCACCCAACAACCAACTCACCATGCGCCAGTGCACGCTCGTCCTCGTTGCCAAGGGCCAGATCGTCTCGTTTACTTTCATCGCCGGCAGCGAGGATGAACTCGACGATCTGATGGACGGCCTCCATTTCGGCGCCGCAAAATCGTCCCCACACTAGAGACTATGCCTGCGGGGTTTGACCACTGTCCCTGCCGCCAGTTAGGATTCGGTAGTGATCTCCACGCCTATCGGTTTTACGCGGGCCAGTTTTTTTCCGTTAGTTCCTTTGCATACTTTTCCGATCCCTTTTAAACTACTGGATCGACTTCATTCGACCGATTGAGCGGTATGCAGTCATCAATCAACAAACGCCGGCCCGGAACCGGGACCCGCGATTCCAAGATTTAGAAACGAGGAGAACATGGCAGCCGTTGATGAAAAAGTGAAACAGATTATTGTCGAGCAGTTGGGTGTGGACGAGGGCGAGGTCACGCCCAGCGCTTCATTCGTGGACGACCTGGGCGCGGATTCGCTCGACACGGTCGAGCTCGTGATGGCCTTCGAAGAGGCCTTCGATATCGAAATCCCCGACGAGGATGCGGAGAAGATTCGCACCGTGTCGGATGCCGTCGACTACATCGGCAAGCACGCGAAAGCGGGCAAGTAATTTGGCGCGACGAGTCGTCATTACCGGTATCGGTCTGATCTGTTCCTTGGGCGCCACCACCGGGGCGGTGTGGCAGGCGCTGCTCGCGGGCAAGAGCGGCGTCGACCGCATTACCGGGTTCGACGCCTCCGCATTTGCCTGCCAGATCGCCGCCGAGGTCCGCAACTTCGATCCCCTCAATTTCATCGAGAAGAAAGAAGTGAAGAAGATGGGGCGCTTCATCCACTTCGCGATCGCCGCCGCCGATGAAGCGATGAAGATGTCGCAGCTTCAGATCACGCCCGAAATCGCGGAGAACGTCGGCGTGCACATTGGCTCGGGCATCGGCGGATTCGACGTGATCGAGCGCGAACATACCGCGCTGCTCGAAGGCGGACCGCGCAAGATCTCGCCTTTTTTTATTCCCGCCTCCATCGTCAACCTCGCCGCCGGACACGTTTCCATGAGGTTCGGGGCGAAGGGTCCGAATGAGGCGACGGCCACGGCTTGCACCACCAGCGCCCACTCCATCGGCGATTCCTTCCGCATCATCCAGCATTGCGATGCCGACGTAATGATTGCGGGAGGCGCCGAGGCCGCCATCACTCCCATGGGGGTGGGCGGATTCGCCGCCATGCGCGCCCTTTCCACGCGCAACGACGAACCGGCTCGCGCCAGCCGTCCCTGGGACAAGGATCGCGACGGCTTCGTCATGGGCGAAGGCGCCGGCATTCTGGTTCTCGAAGAACTCGAGCATGCCCGCCGCCGCGGCGCTCCCATCCTGGCGGAAATCGTCGGCTACGGTATGTCCGCCGACGCCTACCACATGACGCAACCCGCTCCCGAGCACGAAGGCGGTTTCCGCGTCATGCGCAACGCCCTGCGCGATGCGAAACTCGATCCCGGCATCGTCGGCTACGTCAACGCTCACGGCACCTCAACGCCACTGGGCGACACCCTCGAAGCGCACGCCATTCGAAATTTGTTTGGAAAGAAAGTTCCGGTGAGTTCCACCAAGTCCATGACCGGCCATCTGCTGGGCGGAGCGGGCGGATTGGAGGCGGGAGTAACGGTACTGGCGCTGCGCGACCAGATTCTGCCCCCGACCATCAACCTCGATAATCAGGACCCCGAAACCGATAACATGGATTTCGTTCCCAACCACGCCCGCAAAACGGAATTCGAATACGCTATGTCGAATTCGTTCGGCTTCGGCGGGACGAACGGGGCGTTGCTGTTCCGAAAGTGGACGGAATAGAAAGGCAAAAGTCAGAAGTCNNGACTTCTGACTTTTGCCTTTCTTCAGTCTTTTTTCATCGCGTCGATCAGCACATAAAGCTGCGAAGTGTCCTTCACCTCGACGTAGGGCTTGCCGCTCCGCTTGTTGCTGACTACCCAGATGGTCGGCGTGTGGTCGATGTGCAGACTCGTGCCCAAATCTTTGTCCGCCCTCACCAGCCCCGCCAGCTTGCCTGAAGGATCCACCACAAACGGCAAACCAATCTTATGTTCGGCGGCAAACTTCTCGGCAAATCCCCTCAAATTCTGCGGGTTGATCTCCAACTGGTGCTCGAACACCGTGTCGCGGAACTCGTTCCCCATTTCTTTGGAATGCGTGTCGAAGTAGCGCGCCAGCACGGCAGCCTCGAACGACCAATTGTGCATGGGCAAGGTGAAATCGTGGCGGACTACGGGAATCTTATAAGTCCGTCCTGCCTGCGCCAGCAGCGGCGCGACCCGGCCGCATTGCGGACATTGCAGGTCTTCGAAAACGACAATCGCAATCTGCGCCCCCTTCGGCGGACGCAGAGCCTCGGGCGCATCCTGCGCGAAAACCGGCAGGCAGACGAGAACCAGACACACCAAAAGCAGAGTCGGCAAAAGAGCGGAAAGAGGCGTCAGTCTTCGAATCTTCATAGTTTCGTTTGTTCTACTTGGATGTACATCGAACCGAAATTGTCCCTATCGTAGCGAATTCCGTCCATTTGCGCACGCGAGCGATTCCACGGGCTCACTTCAGGTCAGCGCCGGGTTCGAGATTGTAAAAATAATAGAAACGCAGGCCGAGAATTTGGCCGGGAAATTCTTTCGGCAGCGGCGGAAACGGGTTGGACGCGGTGATGCTCGCCCAGGCTGCACGGTCGAGCGCCACGTCGCCAGAAGAGGTGCGAACCGCCATCTGCGTCGATTTGCCATCTTTCAGGATGACGAATTCAATCGCAAGCTTGCCCTGCTTCAAGATCGGCGGATACACCGACGGCGGCATCAGGGTATACCAGTTCTGTTTCACAATTGCCACGATCCGCGTCAGGTACGGCCCAAAATCCACGCCCATGGTGTCGGTGAGGATTTCCGCCTGATCGAGCGCTTTCGGTCCGCCCCGGCCCTGGCTCAACCCGTAATCGCCCGCTTGTCCAGCGCCATAGCGTCCGCGGTTTTCGGCTGCGCCCCGGAGCGCTTGGTCGATCGCCGAGCCTGCCGTCATGGAAGTATTGAAATTCGGTTTCGGCCTGGGCTGCGGAGGCAACCGCAACTGCGCCGTCTGATCGGTCGGCGGTTGTTCGAATCCCTGCGAATTCGGCTGCGGCGCGGGCTGCTGCTGGTTCTGCGCGGCCTGGCCCTCGGCCGGTGGCTGCTGCACGTTCGCGCCCGGCCGCCCTGGACGCGAGCTCTCCAGGATCTTCTTCAAGTCCTCGCGATTGATCTGCGGCGCTTTGCTGGTCGCGATCCGGTCTTTATCTGAAATCACTTTTGCATCGGGACGCCGCCTCAGCTTCTGCGCGTCGGGCGGTAGCTCCAGAAACGTCGCGTCTTTCGACGCATCCGTCCGCACGGCCAGATTCACCGTACGATGCGGCAACAGCCCCATCAACTTCTCGGTGTTCCACAGCAGAATGATCACGAACAAGTGCAGGATGACCGACAGCCACAGTGCTTCGCGCTTGCGTGCCCGCGAGAGATCGTCCTGCAACTGAATGAGAAGATGCGGAACATCGTCAGGATTGAAGCCGCGATAAGCCGTCTCCCAGTGCTGCCCTTCGAACAAATCGCGCTGCTCGGGCTGGTCGGCCGATGGAGTCAATGGTTCGCGAGACAGGGATTCGCCAGACAGGGGTTCGCGAGACAACGGATCGCGAGACGGAATTTGGGTGGCCGGCATCAGGCAGAAGCTATCAACTTAGAGACACGGGCAGGCTCCAGGGTTGCGTAATTTGCGCGTAAAGTACCACGTAAAGTTACGTAAACTACAGAGTTGCGCCGTTAAGTCTATTGTCGCATTTTTTGTGCCAGATGAGTGAGTACCGGAGTAACGGCGATTGCGGAGGTCAAAAGTCAGAAGTCAAATTGCAGAAGTAAACCGCCCCTTTGGGCCAAGAGGTTTTAATTCTGCAATTTGACTTTTGACTTCTAACCTCTCCCCACCCCAATCCGTCCCGCGTGCCGCCCAATCTCGCCGAGAATCGCCAGCGCGAGTTCCAGCGCTCTGCGCCCATCCTCTAGTGAAACCACCGGACGCGACCGGTCCCGCACCGAGTGCAGGAATGCCTTGATCTCCGCCAGCAGCGGCTCCTCCGCCGTGATCGGCGGCTTAGCCATCGAGATCTGCGGATTCACGGTCGGCTGGGTGGGTCCGGATGCACCCCTGACCGAGAACACTAGAACATCCTGCCTCGCATAATCGATAGAGATATATTGCCCCGGCTGGAAGAACCGCAGCTTGCGCACGCGCTCGGTTGAAACCCGGCTGGCCGTAAGGTTGGCCACGCAGCCCGATTCAAACTCGACGCGCACATTCGCAATATCCACTTTGCCGGAAAGAATCGGCAGCCCCACCGCCCGGATTTCCTTCACCTCCGACTTCACGAAGGTGAGCACCACGTCGAGGTCGTGGATCATCAGGTCGAGCACCACGTCCACATCGAGCGCCCGCGGAGAGAACACGCTCAGCCGGTGCACTTCAAAGAACATGGGCCGGTTGATCAGCGGCAGCGTAGCCCGTACCGCGGGATTGAAGCGTTCCAAATGCCCCACCTGCGCCACCCGCTTGTGCTGTCCGGCGACACGAAGCAGTTCGTCGGCCTCGGCCAGCGTCGTCGCCACCGGCTTTTCGATGAGGACGTCAACGCCGGCATCCATCAGATCGCACGCCACCTGCCGATGCAGAACGGTCGGGACTGCGACCGAGGCCGCCTGCACTTCGCTGTGCGTCGTCAGCATCTGCTCGACCGAGCCGAAGGCTTTGCAGTCGAACTCGGCGGCAACCGCGTCGGCCCGCGCCGTATCCGGATCGACCACGCCCACCAGTCGCACGCTGCCCGCTTGCTGCAGCTGCCGATAGACACGCGCATGATTGCGCCCGAAGGCGCCCACGCCAATGACCGCAACATTGATGGGGGATTCCTGGCTCAGGCGAAAGCTCCGCAGCGAAGAAGTAACGCGCTATTGTCGCAGTTTCAGCCCCCGATGGGAAAGTGTGAAACCAGGAACCTGCGAGTAAAGCGATTGGAGAGGTCAGAGGTCAGATTGCAGAGGTGAGCCCCCTTGCCACGACAAATTCCGGGCAAAACTGACGGGACTCACATCTTCTTCAGGAGCGCAATCTGCCCGGCATGATACAGCTCATGCTGCACCACGCCATGAAGCATGTAGTAGAAGGTATAGTGTGCGCCTTTTTTGCCCGGAACGATCTGGTCAAGCCGCGAGTCCGGAAGAGCCGCAACGGCCGCGACCAGTGCCTCGTGGACCCGTCGCACGTCGGCCAGCGCCTTGCGCCATGCGGCCTCGCTCGCGTCCGTGACCGGCGGAAAATTCTGCGCATCGGAGAGCTCCACCGCAGCACCGCCCAGCCGCTGCAGCACCGCACCGTCCCACGCCGCAATGTGCAGCACCAGTTCCCAGATGCTGTGTGCCTTCTTGATGGGATGCGCGGCGGCTTGTGCGGCGTTGACGCCCTCCAGGATTTCAAACACAGAATCGCCATGCCAGGCGTCACCGCTGAAAGCGCGGCGCAGCTGGTCGGCAATGCGAGCCGCTTCAGACCGATCTGTTTTGGGCATGGAATACCTCCAGTTTGTAACCATACATAAATCACGGGTATTCAGGTATACTGTTCTTGTGATCTCCAGTTTCGGAGATGCGACCAGCGCCGACATCTACCACGGGAGCGATACCAAAGCGGCCCGTAGGATTCGACGCGAGCTCTGGAGCCGGGTGCAGGGCAAATTCGATTTGCTCAATGCTTGCACATCCATGGAGGACCTGCGGACGCCTCCCGCCAACCACCTGGGGAAACTGCGAGGAGATCTCGCTGGCTTTTACAGCATCCGTGTGAACCAACAATATCGAATCGTCTTTAAGTTCGCGAATGGCAACTGTGAAGAGGTTCGCTGCACAGATTACCACTGAGGAGTCACCGCCATGCTGCCCGAATTTCGCATCGCAACCCATCCCGGTCAAATCCTGCTGGCGGAGTTTCTCGAACCGCTGCGGCTGACTCAGGCAGACCTTGCCCGCGCTCTGCGCATCCCTCTCAACCGCGTCAACGAACTGGTTCGGGGCAAGCGCGGCGTTACACCCGAGTCCGCCCTTTTGTTTTCGGAGTACTTCAGAAATTCTCCCGAGTTCTGGATGAACCTGCAAACCGCGCATGATCTTTCGCGCGTCCGCCAGGACATGCGCAAGGACATGCGCAAACGTCCCGGCGGAATCCCGCGAATCAAGACGCCCGTGAAAACCCACCGTCGCGCGCAAGGAGCAGACTGATTAGCGCACACTAAGCGGCGCAGTCTATTCCGCACAAACCGCGATCCCCGCCTCATCCGCTGCCCGCGTCATCGCCTCGCCATCCAGCAACAGACATCGCCCCGCGTCCATCGCGAGACAACTTGCACCGGCGCGCACCATAGTCTCGATCGTCTTCAGGCCTATCACCGGCACATCAAACCGCAGATCCTGCCTCGGCTTCGCTACTTTCACCACCGTCAGCGCACGGCTCAGCGTCGAGGCCTCGCCTTCCCGCTCGATTGCCAAAGACCGCATCAGTTCGCCCGCCCGTTCAATCGTCGCGTCCGTGCCTTCCATGGCTTCGACCGTTACGCACGCCGCTTCCGCGATTACCACGGTTTGTCCAATGTCGTACTCCGCCAGCCGCCGCGCCACCGTGCGTCCGTATTCGATGTTCTTGCGCTCCTGCTCGCTGGGAACGCGCTTGGTGAGCACGCCCGTTT
>PKXK01000153.1 GCA_003132325.1 Acidobacteriaceae bacterium | reverse complement strand
CAAAATCGGGGTCCACTCCACCGAGCTTTTACGTGATGCTCGATCGCTTGCACATGCACATAGTAGATATTCTCTTATTCGACGACCATGACAGGTATCGGAGTTCGCTGCAGCCGCAGTTGCAAGATGCGTTGCGAGTGGTTGGCGAGAGCCGCAATCACGCCGTGTTCTGCACAACTTTCAATCCTTTCGAGTTCGGCCGGTCAGGTTTTCCCCAATCGGCGATTCGTGCCCTAACCCAGGCCTTCGCTGTAGCGTCCGCCGCGTCAGCGGCTTCGTTGTGTGCTGGGCATGTTCAACAGCTTGGAGGTGAAAGTCCTCTGGCCGACCTGATGGAGGTAAGGCCTAGTGATGATGCAAGGGCTACCGCCGCGAGGCGGGGTCTGAAGGAAGCATGGAACAAACGTGCGAGTCGATGAACAAAAACCGGATACAAGGCGCCAGCGCCGGACGAACGGGCAACTTACCGCGAAGTCCATATCCATCAAGGACGCGAAGCGTAGATTCGGCGACTGCGCACGGAAGGCGGTTGAGCTTACCCCAGGAGATCTGCTCGGCGTCGCTTCGGCGACTGAGGTGGTCGAAAGGCCTCCTGACCGCAGGGCAGAAGTCAGCATAAGGCATAGTGTGCGCTGAGCAGCGCGTTGTTCAGGAGGGTTGAAGTCCCTCCGGCGCCCGGATGAGGGGCGCTGTATCCAAAGGCGGGAGTAATGCCTCGCTGGCCGGAGAAGGGAAGAGGTATGGAGAAGCCTAAACGGGCACGAAGGCGAAAGCTGGAAACAGCCAAGGTGAACCTGAAGCCGCTCCTTGCAGGACTCCGGAGGACAGGGTGTCCATCGTGAGGTGGAATCCGAAGGGTATGAGGAGAAGTACCGGGCCGTAATCGATGGGGGCTGCCCCGACGATGAACCGGTCGGCCAAAGGTGGGGCAAGGTCGAGCCTGCACTATGAAGGCGAAGGCGTTCTCATTCACCCACCGCACCAAGGTGTTTGCGGTCGGCACGGTACGGAAGAACAGCGCGTGACCTCAGGAGGANNGTCAGTAGTCGGACGGCTGAACAGTACCAGAAGCATGGCGAAAGCCATGGGACCGGGCAACCGGCGACGGAAGTGGGTCGGGGAAGACAGCCGGCGAAGGCGGTTGGGAAAGAGAGAGGACGGCAGTGAGTAAGGACGGAAAGGTGGATCAGTTCCATGAGTGAAATACCCGTACATTTCCGACCGAGGAAACTGTCCGACTGGATCAACCCGACGGGTGCAAAGAAGGTCCATTCCTTAATCGACAAGGTATACAAGCGGAAGAACTTGGAGATGGCCTGGGAGAAGGTGCGTGCCAACCGGGGTAGTGGAGGAGTCGATGGGCAGAGTCTGGAGGAGTTCTCCGAGCAACTCGAACAGCAATTAGATCGGTTGCAACGGGAGCTTCAGGAAGATGCCTATCAGCCACGGCCGGTGCGGCAAGTGCAGATTCCGAAGGCGGGAAAGCCGGGTGCGTATCGAATGTTGGGAATCCCGACGATTTATGACCGGGTGTGCCAGCAGGCGTTGCTGAACCGGCTGGAGCCGATCTTCGAACCGGTATTCGATGACGCCAACTTCGGATATCGGCGAGGGCGATCAACGCAGGACGCCATGCGCAAGGTGTGGAAAGAAATACAAAGCGGACGGGAGTGGATCGTAGATGGAGACTTGAAAGACTTTTTCGGGTCCGTCGAACACGAGAAGCTTCTTACGCTGGTTGCCCAATGGATAGCCGACGGTCGAGTGTTGCGCCTGATCGAGGCGATGCTGAAGGCCGGGAGTTATGGCAAAGGGCGACTCTATCCCACCGAGCGAGGGACCCCACAGGGCGGAGTGATTTCACCCGTTCTGAGTAACGTACTCCTGACGCCGTTTGATCGGGAGATGCGCCGCAAGGGGTATCAGCTGACGAGGTACGCGGATGATTGGGTGGTCACCTGCACATCCGCGGCAGAGGCGCGAGCGGTGATAGTCGCAGCGCAGCGGATACTGGAGCAGTTGGGTGTGGAATTGCATCCGCAGAAGACGCGGGTGGTCCATGTTCGACAAGGGTTCGAGTTTCTTGGCTACAAGATCAAGCGAGGACGGCGGCTGCGGCTGCCAGCTCACAAGGTCCGTAGCAGTGCGCGGGATGGCGAATTGTATGCGTACCCGCGTGGGAAATCGATCCAGCGCTTCATGGATCAGGTGCGAGAGCGTACTAAACGGCGCGTGCCACTCAAGACCCAGGAGTTGATCGCGAGCCTCAATCCTGTAATCAGGGGCTGGGGGAATTACTATAAGCGCGCCCACGTCCGAAAGCTCTTCAACCGACTTAACGGCTGGATCGTACACCGTATCCGGTCGCACCGCTGCAAGCGCTGGCGTAACGGTGGCTGGAGACAGCTACCCCAAACCAAACTGTACGGTGAGTACGGGCTAACGAACCTCGTTCAGTTAATACCTTCAATTGCATCCCGGAAGCGTGAGTCTTCGTGAAAGCCGTGTGCGGGAAAACTGCATGCACGGTTTGAGCGGCGGACGGTGGCCAGCATCTGGGAAACCAGATGCGCCACCTCCGACCCGACAGGTCATGACGTCGGCGAAGCTAGTGAGGCACTCCGATCCGAAAGGTGGAGAAACAGATAGGCTGAGCCGGGAACGGTGGCCGAAGGCCGGAACGAGAAGGAGAGGCAAGTAGGACATGAATCTCAGGAGCGACAAGCGGCAGAACGTCCAGGGACAACTGGACTTCTCGTCTCCGCCAGCGGGTAAAGCCCGCGAAGCGAAAAGGGAAGAGACCGAATCGCCCCCGGCGGAGCATGCCCCCGAAAGCCCAGCCAGCACGAATCGATTGATGGAGGAAATATGTGAGCGAGAAAACCTGAAGCAGGCTTTGCAGCAGGTGAAGACTAATAAAGGTAGCGCGGGCGTCGATGGAATGACCGTCGGCGGAATCACCGACTACCTGAAGCAGCACTGGCCAGCGATCCGAGAACAACTGCTGAGTGGGACCTACGAGCCGAAACCGGTGAGGCGGGTGGAAATCCCAAGCCGGACGGAGGGGTGCGAAAGCTTGGTATCCCGACGGTGCTGGATCGTTTGATCCAGCAGGCGGTGATGCAGGTTCTGCAGCGGCAGTGGGACTCGACGTTCTCCGACCACAGCTACGGTTTTCGACCGGGACGATCCGCGCATCAAGCAGTGGCCCAGGCACAGCAATACATTGCCGCGGGCTACGGCTGGGTGATTGATCTCGATCTGGAGAAATTTTTCGATCGAGTCAATCACGACAAACTGATGGGTCAGATCGCAAAACGAGTCGAGGACAAGCGGCTGTTAAAGCTCATCCGGGCGTTCTTGAACGCCGGGGTGATGGAGAACGGACTGGTCAGCCCAAGCGTGGAAGGCACTCCCCAAGGAGGTCCACTTTCGCCACTGCTGTCGAACCTCGTGCTCGACGAACTCGACCGTGAGTTGAAGCGCCGGGGACATCGCTATGTTCGCTACGCGGACGACAGCAACATCTACGTTCGCAGCGAGCGTGCGGGTCAACGGGTGATGGAAAGCATCACGCGATTCATCACGCAAAAGCTCAAACTCAAGGTGAATGAGACCAAGAGCGCGGTAGCCCGACCGCAGGAACGGAAGTTTCTCGGATTCAGCTTTACCCACGGTCCGGAGATCAAACGCACGATTGCGTCCAAAGCTCTGGAACGGTTTAAGCGTCGCATCCGGGAAGTTACGCTTCGGGCGAAAGGCGTAAGCCTGGAGACGACAATAGCGGAGCTAGCTTCGTATCTGCGAGGTTGGCGCAGCTATTTCGGCTTCTGCGAAACGCCCTATGTGCTGATTCAACTGACCCGCTGGGTCCGGCTCCGACTGCGAGCAGCTATGTGGCGGCAATGGAAAACACCACGCCGTCGCCGAGCAGCTCTCTTAGAACTGGGGGTTCGCCCGCGACTGGCCAGCAACACGGCCGGCAGCGGCCTTGGCCCCTGGTATCTGGCCCGGGCCAAAGCCCTCTCTGTGGGGCTTTCAAATGCTCACTTCAAATCGCTCGGACTTCCAACGCTGATCGATGAATGCTAGCGTAACCAACTCGAACCGCCGTGTACGGACCCGTATGCACGGTGGTGTGGCAGGGGTCGGCGGGTGACCGCCGCCCCTATGCCGATCAAACGCGCTTGTCGTCACGTTGCTCCCGGATTGTTCGGCGATCCAGAAACCGGCTTTAGCTGGGTAGAGTGCATCGAAGCCGTGGCTAACGATGTTCGCGTATTGTTCGCGCGATTGAAATCGCTTTCTCTGGCAACTGTTAAGTCTTTTTGAATGTGGCGATAAGAGTGATCGAGCCAGCGACGCCAGCCTTTTCTTTGGCGAGTTTCATGTGGCTGCTTCTTCTTGATTTCAAATAAGTTAGTACTTATCGGCGAACGCCTGTCTGGAAGCCGACCAACTCCAGCCCTAAACTCCTAAGCTATTGAATCTAAATGGTGGCCAGGGACGGAGTTGAACCGCCGACGCCAGCCTTTTCAGAGTGTGTATAACGAGTGTTTTTAAGAACTTACAAGGACACGTGGGACTGCCAAGTACCTGTAAGTAGTTGCATGACACGTTGAGTGCGGACCGGAATTGCGGACCAGCAATCGATCTTGCATAAGAAACAACCTTTAGCACGAGTGGTTGATAGTCAACTTTCTTTCGAAGGACAACGGGCATCGCAGCCGCCCCCTCCCAATCCCATTCTGTGGCAGTTCCGACTGCGCCGAACATTTTTTCGATGCTTTTTCCCTTGCGCGGGTTCCTTCATACATAGAGGGTAAATCTCGTGGCGAATCTGTAGGGGGTTTTGTGAGTGAGATGCACGAAGCAACACCAGTCAGACAGCCGTTCCCTCAGTTCGAGCGATTCCTCGATTCGCGCGAGGCGGCAGCCTTGCTGCAGATCCACCCGAAAACACTTCAACGCCTCGCTCGCAAGGGCGAGATACGCGGTATGCGGATAGGAAAACTGTGGCGCTTCCGCATATGCGATCTCGACACGTGGGTGCATTTGCAGTTAAAGTAAACCAGCTATTCGTACCGGCCTAATCATGGAGAATCGTAGGACTCGAAACTGCCTGCAAACGCACCTGCATGCGGAGCCTTCGGCTGAGACAGCTTTGTATTCGGCATAATCGTCGTATGCCCGTCTTTTGCGCGCCTGGAGCGTCGCTACAACATTAGAAGTAGAATTTCAGTGCAAACTGAATCAAGCGGGGATCTCTGGCCGCCTGATAGTATCCCTCCTGAACCGGGCCGATCTCGACGGAAACAGGTTCGAGTTGCCCGTCCTGTCCTTGCCGACCGGTTAGGGGATTCACGTGATTTGCGACATTAAAAGCCTCGGCACGGAACTCGAAGCGCTTGTGCTCGCCGATCGGGAAACTCTTGAAAACGGAGAGGTCCCACTGCTGGTACCCCGGGCCGCGGACTACATTTCGCCCTTCGGTTCCAAGCGATCCCACAACCGTATTCGAGACAAAAGCGCAGGTATTGAAAAAAGTGCCCGCGACACATGGCGTGCCATTCGGATTGGCAACTTGGTTCGGCCGGGCACAATTGTAGGTGACATTTCCGGCACAATCCACGCCTATATTGCTGGTGGCGTCGCTAACCGTGAAGTAGTTCCCGGTCGATGCCGAGATAATGCCGGCCATCTGCCAGTTTCCGATCAGTTGGTTCAAAAAGCCGGAAGCATTTCCTCCGAATGCATGGCCTTTCCCCATAGGCAATTCATACATAAAGCTGGCGACAAAGTGCTGACGCGCATCAAAATCAGAATTGCCGTAATCCAATGCCGGATTAAGCTGATCGCGGAAATCACCATTGTTGAGCGATCCGAGGTCAGCACTGGAGGCGTCGTCGAGGGAGTGGCTGTAGGTATACGAAGCCTCAAGTTGCAATCCATGAGAAACCCGCTTTTCGATATGCGCTTGTAGAGAGTGATAGTTCGAATAGGCGTTGGAGCGGAATGTGGGAATCGATCCTACAATGACATTGGAACTTGCTGGAGGCGTAAACGGCCGCGGCCCATTTGTGGCGAACCCATGGGGATATTGATTGCCATTGTAGAAAGCGAAGAGCCTGTCGCCCCGAGAACCCGCATAGGAAATTTCGATCACTGTCTCGCTAGGCAACTGATATTGGAACCCCAGGTGCCATTGTTGAGCATATGGCGTCTTGAGGTGGGGATCGATCGAGAAAAGAGTCGGACTATTCGGATCGCCGAGTGATGTTGACGGAAATCCACCTGTCCAGAAATTACTGATCAGCAGGTTCGGGAATCCGATCGCGCAGGTAGCAGGATCTGTTGGGTTAGCATTGGATGGAAAGAATCCCAACTGCGTCGTGTAGCAGGAATTCTGTGAAAGGAATGCCTCGCTGCTGAAAAATGGCGGGTTAAATCCCGGGCTGGGGTTCGAAAAGGGACCATTCTCTTGGCCGCCGTAGAAAATTCCGTAACCGCTCCTTAACGTCAGGTTGTCTGTGATCCTGTAGGCAATGCCCACGCGCGGTGCGAAGTTGCGATGATCGGCGTCGATCAGGCCTGGCGGTGCATTCCGCTGAACCGGGATAGCTGAGGCGATGGTCTGCGTAAGAGCCGCATTTTGCCCGGCAGGCATGACGAGCGAATCCGATCTGAAATCGAAAGTTGCCTGCTGGTTGTGTCGTTCCGTGATCGGCCGAAACAGCTCGTAACGCAAGCCGAGATTCAAGGTGAGGCGAGAAGTAGCTCTGATGTCGTCCTGGACGTAGCCAGCGTAGATTTGTCTGAAGTAATCCACATTGTGGAGGCTCACAAGATTCGCGCTATCGGGCATGCCCAGCAGCCACGTGGCGATATCCGATCCGCCGGTCGGGGACCCGTCGGGGTTACTTGGTAGGGCCGGATTGTTCGTGAAATCAACTCCGAAGAACATACTCCCCCGAGGATAGCTTGGCTGAAAAATCGTGAACTCTTCCCGGCGGATTTCCACCCCAAATTTCGCGGAGTGGCGGCCATGAACCCATGTCAGGTTGTCGGTGAGCACGTAGCTGTTTTGCAACTCCTTGGAAGGCTGGAAGGGGGAAGCCCCGATACAGGTTCCAATAAAGCTAAAGCACATGGAAGGGAGCCCTCCGATTCCAGGCTGGTAGGGAACTCCTTTGACACCGAGCTGGCTGGATACGTCAGTATTCGCGTACGGCTCAATGCGGTGGGAGTTGACCCGGTTATAGCCGAGCCGGAATTCGTTACTCAGGTTCGAAGAGAACAGGTGCGTTTCACTTAAGGCCACGCTGCGATAGGAATTCTCGATGTCTCCGCCCGTAAAGCCGCCGCCATCAAGGAAATTGTTGAAGGGGCCGGGAACTTGTTTCGGCTGGTCTTCATAACTGAAACGGGCGAAAAAGGCGTCATTCTGCGAGATGGTTTCGTCCACACGTACGTCGAAGTTGTTCTGGCTAACCTTGTTGGTCGGATCAACCAGATAGTTATTCCCATTTGCCAGGTTTGGGGCGTTTGGTTGAGGGAACAGCGCTACCAGATTGGCAGCCGTCTGATTGATGGAGCCAGGCGGGATAATATTGGTCGGGGCCCCAGTTCCGTTAACCGACACACCGCAAAGCCCAGTGGGGTAATTCCCGCTGGGGCTAATCTGTTGGGTGACTTGGGCATTGAAGATCTCGCCTTGGAAGGTCGGTTGGCCACTGCAGTCGAGCACGGGATAGACGGCATTCACCGCTCCGAACAGACCTGTTGTGTCTGTGAAGTCGACGGCGGTGGTCGTCAGCTGGTCTGCAAAATTGCCAGCTAGCTGCGTCGGTGTCGGCAGCAGAAGGGTCTGCGGATTGGCGGCACGAATACGGCTGCCTTCGTAATCGACGAAAAAGAACATTCGGTTCTTAATGATCGGTCCCCCGAGTGTGGCACCGAACTGGTTCTGCTTGTACGGCTGCCGCACCTGATCAAAGGCATTCCTTCCATCCAGTTTATCGTTCCGCAAGAACTCGTAAACATCACCATGAAGTTGGTTTGTGCCCGATTTGATCACCGCGTTCATGATCGCACCGTTCCCTCGCCCAAATTCCGCGCTGTAGGCGTTGGTCTGCACCTTGAATTCCGCAATTGCGTCCACAGAGGGCTGAATGACGTAGGTGCTGCCGTTCAGCAAGTCGCCCAGATTCGCGTTGTTGTCGACGCCGTCGAGCAAGAAATTGTTTTGCAAGGACCGCGCTCCGTTTGAACTGAATCCGAAGCTGAGTTCAGCCCGGGAGCCTGGCTCCGTTGGAACAACACCGGCAGTAAGCTGAGCGAGTTGGGCATAGTTGCGCCCATTAAGCGGGAGTCCGGTGATCGTATGAGTGCCTACCACTTGGCCAAGTTCGGAAGTCTCGGTTTCCAACTGCGGGCCTTGAGTTGTGACCGTCAACGTCTCTGCGATACTGCCGACTTGCAACGTAACAGCCACTTCGGGGCGCGCCTGAACGTCCACTGTGACCGGACCAACAACAGTTTTCTTAAATCCGCTCTTTTCGACGGTCACATTATATCGGCCGATTTTCAATGGGCTGGCTACGAATTCACCCTGCTCATTAGTGCCACTGGCAAACGTAGTACCGCGATCTGCGTCCGTGACCGTAACCTTAGCTCCGGCAACAACGGCGCCACTCGGATCCTTCACGAGGCCGGCAATTGCGCCAGTATCCTTCTGCGCGAACGCAGGACAACACATCACCACGAGCACCGAAAACAGGGAAATTACAACCTTCCTGGTGGCTCGGATTACAGGGAGTGGAGCAGTGTGCAATTCAGAGAGTTTCCTCATGAGTCCTCCTGTGATCAGGCGCGAATTCCCGATCCAAGCATCAATGCCGACGCGGGGACGCGGTGACATGGTGTATCGTTTCACCTGAGACCTCCTCAATACTCCCCCTCCCGACGTTTGTCAAGAAAAACTTTCAACAGAAAAACTTTCAATCGTCTTTGAACGAAAATAGGACCGTTAGTGCCCGCAGATTGTGCATGTCGCTTGAATGGCTGAAAGCAAGCCGCCAGATTTGGCTCCCGAAGCCGGAGTTGCACATTGGACTTGACAGGAGTTCGAGCTGGGTGTAACAAGTGCAACGTTACACCTCCTTCGGTTGGAGGTTCTTCTTAGGCCTCGAAGGGGTTTTGGTAATCCCGAAATAGCAGAAAGGAGAATACCTATGACACAACGGGCGTGTTGTTCGGAGCTCGTTTGGAATCAGGAAGCGCGAAATCTGGCGTGTAAACTCGCAAGCGGACGTATCCGTTTCTTCGCGCTTACGTTGACCCTCGTGTTAGTTTTCGCAGCGCTAACGCAAGCACAATGCACGGGTTGCGCGCCGCCAACGCCCTACAGCGGCTGGAAGCCTGCCATAACGGCTCGCGCCCAGTTTCAATTGCAGGGCGTCTCCACTCAGTGTGCCACCGGCGGATTTAATACCAATGTGTCTGGCAAAGCTGTCAATGGCGTGCTGGTGTCACCCGATGTGTATGACATCGATCTATACGCCGCATACGGTGCCACCTGTCCAAAGTATCCCACCGGAGCAGTGAATACCGATGCGGTCAACGCCATCCATGCGGCAGGAAAGAAGGCGATCTGTTATGTCGACATCGGCAGCATCGAAAACTATCGCCCCGATTATCAGGACTTTGTGAACTTCAACAACAGCTGCAGTGGATGCCTCATTGGCAACAAGGCATTCGGAGCGAACGAGAAGTGGCTGAACCTCAACAACGACAAAGGACAGCGCGATTGGCTAATCTATGAAATGACAAAGCGAGTGACAAAATGCCAGCAGGCCGGATTTGATGGCGTGTACTTTGACGAGGGCTGGATTTGGCAGGTGAAGAACTTGTTCCGCCTCAGCTGGAAA
>PKXK01000172.1 GCA_003132325.1 Acidobacteriaceae bacterium | reverse complement strand
TTTTAGCCGGACACTACTGGTACGAGTACGAGGGACCACTCAGCAGGTTAATGGTGTCAGCGTGTGCCAACGACGCGGCGAGGATCAAGATCAGTACAGCCAAAAACTTTTTCATGTTGCTCTCCTTGGGGCTACCTGTCCGACTCTGCAAACATTCTGCACGAACCCCGAAAAACCGCGCAATGGTCCTTTAGTCACATTCGGAGATTACTCATGGGCCACGCCCGGCGCGGTTATATCCGGTTATAAAAAAGTGGCTTTCAGGTGGTCAGAACGGGGGTTGCGGCCATTTGCGCCCGAATCGGGCCCCTTTTAGACTCAACAATTTAGCAGTGCTTTTGGGTATTGTGGGCTTTTAGTGCAGCGTCCCTCCGGGACTTGCATGGTTTGGTCCGTTTTCCCAGCGCTGAAGCGCTGGGCTAAGCTAGGTCGCCCCTCCGGGGCTGCATTCTTCTGTGCTTCGTTCCACCAGACTGCCCGAAAACGAGTTCTCTAATCTGGTTCGCCCCTCCGGGGCTGGAAATGTTCGAGGATGGCTTCGGCTTGCGACTTGGTTACTACTGCCGAGAGGGCGGCTACGTCGGCTTGCTTTACGGCTTGCAGGCTGCCGAAGTGTTCGAGTAGGCGGCGGGTGGTGGATTCGCCTACGCCGGGGATTTCTCGCAGTTCGGTGGCGCGGTCGCGGATCTGGCGGCGCTTGCGATGGAAGGTTACGGCGAAGCGATGGGCTTCGTCGCGGATCATTTGCACCAGATGCAGGACGGGAGAATGATGGTCGAGAACTACGGGGTCGTCTTCCTGTCCATGGACATAGATGATTTCTTCTCGCTTGGCGATCGCGGCCAGGGGCTGGTTGATGATTTCTAGGGCCTCGAGCGCCTGGGCGGCGGCGTGGAGCTGGCCTAGGCCTCCGTCGATCAGGACGAGGCTGGGCATGGGCTTCTTTTCCTCTTGAAGGCGCTGGTAGCGGCGCGTCACCACTTCGCGCATGGAGGCGAAATCGTCCACGCCCGCGACCGTTTTGATGATGAACTTGCGGTAGTCGGATTTTTTCATCTTACCTTCTTCCCACACCACCATCGAGGCCACGGTTTCCGCTCCCTGAATGTGGCTGATATCGAAGCACTCGATGCGCTTGGGCCGCTCGGGGAGAGCGAGGGCGTCCTGGAAAGCCTCTTGGATGGCGCGCGCGTTTGGCTTCAGGACTCGGAAACGCTGATCGTAGGACTGCTTGGCGTTGGTGCCGGCTAGATCGATGAGCTCGCGCTTGTCTCCGCGCTGGGGGACGGTGATGTGGACTCGGGTGGCTCGTCCGCCTTCACCGGCTAGCTGCTCGCTGAGAAAGTCTTCCAGTTCTTCGCGGTCTTCGAAGTCTACGGGGACGTAGATGTTTCTCGGGACGTAGGGCTGGCTTAGATAGAGCTGCTTGACGAGGGCGGAGAAGAATTCGGCGGGGTGGAAGGACGTCGCCGGCGAGCTTTGGTCGCCTGGACGGCCGGGGGCGGCCGTCCCTACGTGTTCCATGCCAAAGTCGGGGAGGTCTTCCCAGAAGAATTCCCGGCGGTCTAAAACTTTTCCTCCGCGCATGTGGAAGAGATTTACGGCCAGCATTTGATTTTCGTAGTGATAGCCGAAGACGTCGGCGTCGTCGCCTTCGGCGGCGGCTATGCGCTGCTTTTCCTGCAACTGCTCGACGGTGGAGATGAGGTCTCGATAGCGGGCGGCGCGCTCGAACTCCTGCGCTTCGGCGGTTTCGGACATGCGGTCGCGCAGAGATTTGACGAGGTCGGTTTGACGGCCTTCGAGGAAGAGCTTCACGTCGTGCACGGCTTCGCTGTAAATCTCGGGGGTGGTCAGGTCTTTCACGCACGGACCGAGGCAGCGCTTGATGTAGAACTGCAGGCAGGGACGCGGATGAGTGCGGGTCAGGTCCACCTTGCAGGACGGGACCATGAAGTGACGGTGGATCAGGTCGACGATGCGATAGGCGAGGTTGGCAGGGAAGTAGGGGCCGAAGTAGGCGCTACCGTCCTTGCGCAAGCGGCGGGTTACGTACACGCGGGGGAAGCGCTCGGCTAGAGTTAGCTTCACGTAAGGGTAAGTTTTGTCGTCGCGCAGCAGAATGTTGAAGCGCGGCTTCTTCTGCTTGATGAGGTGGTTCTCCAGGGCTAGCGCCTCTTTATTATTGGCTACTACTATGTAGTCGACGTCGACGGCTTCGCGGACTAACGTGCCGGTTTTGGCGTCTTCCCAGCGGCCTTCGTGGAAGTAGGACCCGACGCGGGAGCGCAGATTCTTGGCCTTGCCTACGTAGATGACTTCGCCTTCGGCGTTTTTGTAGAGGTAGACGCCGGGGGAGGTGGGGAGGGAGCGGATTTTAGCGGGGAGATCCATCGCGCTACGGTCTATGATAGGGCATTCGACGCGGGGGATTCAGTCAGTGGCAAAGCGGAAGAGTTTCAATCGGAAATTTATGAAGTACGCGGGATCGATCAAAGGGCCGCCAGATTTGTCTTCGAGGAAGGGCTTTTCGGTGGTGGCGCCCAAGATTGAAGCCGAACCCACGGAGAAAATGAACCGCAAGAAGTCGCGGCAAGCCGCGTCTCTACGGTGACGGTGGCAGTGGGCGTATGCAGTAGGGGGTTGCGTCGAGGCGCCGCCAGCCGGAGGGGATTGGGGACGGATTGAGCGGGCAGGAAGTCACGAGCAGTTCCGCGTGAGTCTGGGCGAAGGCTTGATAGACGTTCTGCTTCAGTTCTTCGGGAGCGCTCCAAAACTCTTTGGCGCCGTTATTGGTGTCCATGATTTCTGCGACAATGCGCAGCTTCGCCAAACGCGCCCAGTAGGCCGATGCGCCATCGCCGATGACCGCGACTTTGTCTCCGGGTTGAGCGCCCATGCGATGAAGCTCTTCCGCGGCCACAAGGTCCTGCACGGTTGAGTCCGGAACGCTGCCGGCGATGGCTGGATGATTGGTGGCGACGCGTACCGTGTAGTCCGCCGTGCCCAGCGCCATGACCAGGAAGACTGCGACCGCCACATAGCCGCCAGCCTTTTGAAGATCGAGGCGCAGCCGCACCGCCGCTATCAAAGCGAGAAACAACAGCAGAACAAAGCCTCCCAGATGACGATCGTGTTCGAGAATCGGGAGATAGATGCCCAACCCGGCCAGCGACACGACGATAAGTGGCCATAACTCGAGCAAACCGCCTAGGCATAAGTGTCCACTTAGTAGCGCGAGGACGATGACTCCGACGACTAACTCCGGACGGCTACGAAGCAAGAGCCGCGCCTCGCTGGGGATTGTGCTCGCCAGCACTTCTATTTGAGGCCTCAACTTGAAATGGCCTTGCAGCCCCTCATTCCAATAAGACGGGTCGACCCATGGCGGATAGGTGCCGGCGACCGGCCCGTCGAACTCAAACAACGGCGGGTGCTGCAGCAGCCGTCGCGTGGGATGGACCGGCATTCCACTCCCAGCGACATCCGCTTCGCCTTGCCAATTCCTCCAGAATGTGCGCGGAGACACAAACCACGCATAATTGAGCTTCCCGGAATCGCCGAAGGTGAAGCGGCCCTTCTGATGAGACAGCAAGAAGATCAATGGAGCGGCGGCGCACAGAAAGACCAGAGTGGCGACTGCCATGCCATGTCGCCAGCCTCGGCGCGAGCGTTTCCATAAGTAGGCGGCGGCGAGAGTTACAAAGGCCAGGGGGAACAAGATTGCTTTCGTCCAATATCCGAGAGCGAGGATGAGACCGAGCAACGCGAAGCGCCAAAGCGTGTCGCGCTGCCGGAGGCGCAAGAGCATTCCGGCCGCCAGGCAGATGCACGCCAGGACGGCGAGATCGGGCGTCACCTCGAACAGTCTTTCCACTTCCAGGGCGATCCAGAGGAAGATGGCGTAGGCGAGGAGAATCAGCGCCCAGCTTGGCAAGCGTTCGGAGTTTCTTGAAATCGCGGCTGGCGCTGGTTCGCTGGCGAAGGCGAGCAGCGCCCGGAGCAGGAAACGAAAGGCGAACAAGGCCGCGACGAAAATTCCGAAGTTGACCAGGTGGACCAGAGGGAATTCCCACTTCGGCGAAGGCTTGGCGATCTCCAGAACCAGCCCGACGGTCCAGGGGTAATCGTTGACGGCGTTGGCCCAATTGCCGCGAGAGAACGAGCTGCCTACATCAAGGTACGACATGCCGTCGCGATTCATGGCGTAGCGGCCAACCCAGGCGTGGAAGAGGCCCAGGGCGAGGGCGGCAAGGGTAAGGAGGCGTTCGAGCGGGATATGCGGCGAAGCCCGGTTTGCCATCGTGAAGCTCCGATGGTTCGGAATCTCTAAAGCGATGCCCCGATGCGAAACAGAACTTGTGTCTCGATGGAACGCGGGAGTTTTTCCGCCTCCCACCGGAAGACGCGGCAAGCCGCGTCTCTATATTAGATTTACTACGCGCTCCATCCTTTTACGAACTCCACCAGACTGCGCAGGGCGACGCCTGACGGGCCTTTGGCAATCCACGGCTTCTGCTCTTCCATCCAGGCGGTGCCGGCTATGTCGAGGTGGATCCAGGGCGTGTCTTCGGCGAATTCTTTTAGGAACATGGCGGCGGAGATGGCGCCGCCCCAGCGTCCGCCGGAATTTACCATGTCGGCGATGTTTGATTTGATGATCTCTTTGTATTCGTCGTCGAGGGGAAGACGCCACATCTTCTCACCGGCTTGTTGGGTGGCTTTCGCGAAGCGCTCGTACAGCGGGTCGTCGCTTGCGAAGATTCCGGCGTTCACGTAGCCGAGGGCCACGACTACCGCGCCGGTCAGAGTCGCGGCGTCGACCAAATGGGTGCAGCCGAGTTGACGGGCGTAGCAGAGGCCGTCGGCTAGGATCAGGCGTCCTTCGGCGTCGGTGTTGATGATTTCGATGGACTTGCCGGACATGGCGATCTGCACGTCTCCGGGCTTTTGCGCTTTGCCGGAAGGCATGTTTTCGGTGGCGCAGATGATGGCGGTGACCTTCACTTTCGGCTTCAATAGGGCGATGGCGCGCATGACCCCGATCATGGTGGCGGCTCCGGCCATGTCGTACTTCATTTTTTCCATGCCGTCGGCGGGCTTGATGGAGATGCCGCCACTGTCGAAAGTGACGCCTTTGCCGACCAGGCCGAGGTGAACGTCTTTTGCCGCGCCCTCGGGCTCATAGCGCAACACGATCAGCGCGGGAGCCTCGTCGGATCCCTGGGCCACTCCCCAGAAGGCGCCCATCTTGAGTTGTCTGATCTTGTCGCCATCGTGGACTTCGCATTTCAGGCCGACTTCGGCGGCCATTGTTTTCGCGCGCTCGGCGAGGATGGTTGGCGTCATGCGATTGGAGGGTTCGTTGGTGAGGTCGCGGGTGAAGTTCTGCGATTCGGCGACGATGCGGGCCGCCTGCATGGAGCTTTCCAGCGGCTTTGTATCGCTTTGCACTTCTTTTGGGACGACGATGGTGACGGCGTCGATCTTCTGGTCTTTGTCCTTGTCGTTGCGGTCGCTCTTGTAGTAGCCGGGGTCGAAGTTGCCGACGAAGGCGCCTTCGACAATGGCACGCACACCTTCGGTTGCGGCGATACCGTTCTCGGGCAGGGCAAAGGCAAAGCTGCGGATGCTTTTTCCTTTCAGCGTGCGCACGGCGGTGCCGGCGAGCTGGCGCAGTTCCGCGGCGGAAAAAGTCTTGGCCTTGCCGCCGCCGAGGAGGAGCAGGCGTTTCGCTTTCAGGCCAGAGGGGCGATGCAGCAGCGTGGTTTCGAAGGTCTTTCCGGTGACTTCGCCGCTGGCCATGACGTCTTTGGCCGCTTCGCGCACGGCGGGATCGGCGCACTCAACGGAGGGTGCGGGCTGATCTTTTTCGGCGCGGTCCTTTTCGCTGGGATCCAGTACGACTACGACGAGGCAATCGGTTTCCAGTTGAGAGGGAGCGGAGGACGAGAGGTTTGTATTCATGATGGATTGTGTTCAGTATCCACGGTGGGAGGGGGAGTGCGCAACTGAGCTACGAAATCCT
>PKXK01000169.1 GCA_003132325.1 Acidobacteriaceae bacterium | reverse complement strand
GCATGCCTGAAGGCATGCCCTGTTACCAATCTCACGTGCGCCACGAACTGCCAGATCAGCGCAGCGCTTCCGACCGCCCTTTCTGTTTCCAGTTGGACGCGCCCGATGCCGCCGGGCCTGAACCTGCTCCGGCCCCGTTCCCATTCTTGCCGACGGGCGAGGCCGGGTCGAGCACGGCAAACATTCCGGCGGCAATCGCGGCAATCGTCGTCTCGTCAACCGCCTCGGTTTTCGACCCTGGCGCGGTCGGCAGGACAGACTGGTTGCCTTTCGCGAGCAGGCGATCCAGGTATCCGGTGTCGAGTTTTCCGGCCTGAAAATCGGCGTCGCGCAGGATGCGCCGAAAAAGAGAAATATTGGTCTTGATGCCGGCCACGAAATATTCGTAGAGCGCCCGATCGAGCCGCATGATCGCCTGATGCCGGTCGGTCCCGTAGCCGACCAGTTTGGCGAGCAGCGGATCGTAATCCATGGGAACGTTCCAGCCTTCGTACATGCCGCTATCACGACGGATTCCCGGCCCCGAGGGCTGGAGCAGCACCGTGATCTTTCCGGGGCTGGGGAAATAGTTGTTGTCGGGATCTTCGGCGTAGATGCGGCACTCTATGGCGTGTCCGCGAATCGCCACGTCGGACTGCGCGAAGGGCAGCTTCTCGCCAGCCGCGATCCGTATCTGCAGGTGCACGAGATCGAGTCCGGTGGTCAACTCGGTGACGGGATGCTCCACCTGCAGGCGCGTGTTCATCTCAAGGAAGTAGAAATTCTTTTCCCGATCGACCAGAAATTCGACGGTGCCGGCATTGGTGTAGTTCGCCGCCTGCGCGACTCTGACGGCAACTTCGCCCATGCGGCGGCGCATGTCGGCGTCGACAATCGGTGAAGGCGCTTCTTCGAGAACTTTCTGGTGGCGGCGCTGGATGGAACACTCGCGCTCGCCGAGCCAGACGGCATGGCCGTGTTCGTCGGCCAGTATCTGCATCTCGATGTGACGAGGGTTGACGATCGCCTTTTCGATATAGACTTCGCTGTCGCCGAAAGAACGCTGCGCCTCGCTCTGCGCGGATTCGAGCGCGGAACGAAGATCCTGGCGCGTGTGGACGAGGCGCATGCCTTTGCCACCGCCGCCTGCCGCGGCCTTCAGCATCACGGGGTAGCCCACGCGCTCGGCGACTTCTTCGCCTTCTTCCGGAGAAGCCAGGCCGCGGGAGGTTCCAGGAACAAAGGGCACGCCCGCTTTTTCCATCTCCTGACGGGCGCGGGTTTTCGAGCCCATCATTTCCATGGAGTGTGGAGTGGGCCCGATGAACTTCACGCCCGCATCGGCGCACGCCTGAGCGAACTTCGCGTTCTCCGAGAGGAAGCCGTAGCCGGGATGGATGGCCTCGGCGCCGGAGCGTTTGGCGACGTCGAGGATCTTGTCCATCCGAAGATAAGATTCGGCCGCCGGAGCCGGGCCGATGGGGTAGGCCTCGTCGGATTTGCGGACGTGGAGTGAGGCGCGGTCAACGTCGGAATAGACGACGACCGACGCGATGCCCATTTCGCGGCAGGCGCGTATCACNNCTGATTCTACCTGCGGCAGCGGGAATCTGCATGACGCAAATCACTCGCGTTTGTGATTTGCAGCTGCGGAAGGACTCAGCTTCGTAGATTTGGGATTCGTATCAGGGCATCGCTTCAGCGATGCCGTAAGTCCCTGGGGATGAAACGCCCCTTTAGGGGCTGGGTCTCGATTGGTGGCTGGTGGTGCCGCTCACGGCGGTCGAGCAGCGCTCGGCTTGGCAGTCGGGGGCGGTTGTCCCTATGCAAACGTGGGACGGGCGAGGATGCCCGTCCCTCCGTTAGCATTTACTTGTTCTGATCCACCACAATCTGGCCGCTGGGCTGTTTTTCAGCCTTCTGTTTCTTGATGGCCATGGTTTTGTCGACCCACTCGTCGGCCGTCTTCAGATCCTCGGAGCGGGCTGCCGGGTCGGCGCACTGGATATCGGCACGTTCCCGGTACATCAGGTTCAGGTAGGCCATGGCGTCGTCGTAGTCAGGACGAAGTTTGAGCGCCTTATTCAGGTTATCGATGCCTTCCTGAACGTTGGCGGTGTTTTGCTCCTTCAGCGTGGCGCAAACCTTCTTGTCTTTGGCTGGCAGGGACTCGTCGGGCTTCATGCCAAGCTTGGCGCGTTCTTCCTGACGGGGCACATAGGTCTGCGTCCAATCGATGACCGCGACCGAGTAATACGGCTCAGGGTCATTCGGATCCAGTTCCGACGCTTTCTTGTAGTACTCCTTCGCCAAGGGGAACTTCTTCATCTGCAGGTAGAGATAGGCGATGCCCTTTATGCTGTTGATGTTCCTGGGATCGGATTGCAGCACTTGCTTGTACTGGTCAATCGCCTGCTCACCAAAGCGGTTGTTGTCGGGAGCATCCACGCCCGGAATGTACTGCTGGGCCAAAGCTGTGGCCAGGTACAGGCGGGCATTGATCAGGGTAGGGTCGAGGACGACGGCTTGCTGGAAGTGGTCGATCGCCTGCTCGAATTTGGAGTTCTTGAAAGCTTGCACGCCCTTGTTGAGGTGGTCGCGCGCCTTCAGCTTGGCGCATCCAGTGCTGCAGAGCATCACTAGTGCGGCCGCGAATACCACCAGAAGTCTCTTAGTCGTTTTCATTGCTTTATGAATCTCCCTTACCACGGAGTGTGGAAATCAGAGGTGGAGAGCCGGGCGTCCCCGCCCGGCTGAACGGGCGAGACGCCCGTCCCTCCATCGTAGAACGGCTCTAGTTACCCGATTCGATTTTGGCCGTAATCAATCCGACTTTCTCGACGCCGGCGGAATGCGCAATATCAATGACGGTGGCGACGTCGGCGAAGGGCACATTGTCATCGCCCTTCACGAATATGATCTTTTCGGCGCGGGTCTTGAAAATATCTTCCAGACGTCCCTGCAGAGTTTCCCAAGTGACGTCGTCCTGATTGATCTTGACGCCCGGAGTGTTGCCCGAACCGCGGTCGATCAGTTGCACCACGATGGTGCGATCGGTGGGCGGCGGTTGCTTCTGATCCTTCGGTGGCGGCTGGGGCACCAACGCTTCCAAGCCCTTCGGCGTCAGTGGCGTAATCACCATGAAAATGATCAGCAGCACCAGCAACACGTCAATCAGCGGCGTGACGTTCATGTTCGCGTTCTGGCCCCCTTTGGGGCCGACTGCCATACTCATATCGAACTCCTATGACTGCTGACTGCGCTTACGTGCTACTGCCCGCCCGTCGGCGAGGTCGCGCCGGTCGGCGGGGCTAGGGCTCCCGACTTCTTTTGATCGGTCAAAAGACCGAGTTGGTCCACGCCGGCGGCGCGAACGTTGTCGACGACTTCGACCACCCAGCCAAAATGCGCCCGCTGGTCGGCCTTCAGAAAGACGGTTTTATCGGTCCGGTTAGCCAGCTTGTCCTTGATCTTGTCGGTCAGTTCATTGACCTCGATCTTATCCGGACCAAAGAAAACCTTGTCGTCGCGCGTGATGGCCACCAGGAGCGCGTCTTCCTTGTCGGCGTCGTGCATATCCTTAGGACTATTGACTTTCGCCATGTCCACGGGGACGCCGTGTTGCAACATGGGCGTGACCACCATGAAAATGATCAACAGCACCAGCATCACGTCCACCATCGGGGTGACGTTGATGTCAGAGGTGACGTTGGCCGCTTCGTTTCGCTTTGCTAATGCCATGGAATTCTGTCTCCTGCTAATGCTTCGATCCGCGACCTAACTCTGCGCTGCCGTGGAGAGCCGGGCTGCGTGGCGGACGGGGCCTAGCCCCGTCCCCACACCGACCAACTCATGGGTGCAGCCTGCGGCCTTTTAGGACCGGCGCATGCTCCGGCGCTTCAGGAAGTAATCGATCAGTTCGCTCGAGGAGTTATCCATCTCCACGTCGAACGCTTCCACGCGGCCGGTCAAATAGTTGAACATCATAACGGCCGGAATCGCCACGAACAGGCCGACGGCGGTGGTGACGAGCGCTTCGGAAATACCGCCCGCGACCGCAGCCAGACCGGTTGCCTTTTCCTTGGCAATACCGTTGAAGGCGTTCAGAATGCCGACCACCGTTCCGAACAGTCCCACGAAGGGAGCCGTCGAGCCGATCGTCGCCAGTCCGCCCAAGCCACGCTTCAATTCGGCATGCACGATGGCTTCGGTGCGCTCTAAGGCGCGTTTGGACGCTTCAATGGTCTCGCCAGGAATTTCGCCCGGGCTGTCCTGATGGGCTTTGAATTCCATCAGACCCGCGGTGACCACCTTGGCCAGGTGACTCTTCTTGTTGCGCTCGGCGACTTTGATCGCCTCGTCAATCTTGCCCTCGCGCAGCGCTCCGGCAACCGCGGGAGCGAACGAGCGGGACTGATTGCGGGCGGCGTTGAAAGCCATCCAGCGGTCAATCATCACGCCGATCGACCACCCCGACATGATGAACAAAACGATAACCACGACCTTCGCCAGAATGCCCATCTGCTTCCACAGCGAAATCGGGTCCCAACCGACCGTGCCCTCGTCAAAGAGCCAGGCGGCGAAAAGATGGAAATTACACAGTGCAAGTGCTGCCAGGTTCACTACCATGAGTTGCTTTTCCTCCTCGGAACTGTTTCGAATTCATTGCTACGCACTTTCTAAAACCTTTATTCCACCATAAGAGACGGGGCTTGCCCCGTCTCCGTTCGCAGCAGACGCGGCCAACCGCGCCTCCACGGAAAAATCGGCCAACTGGACCGTTTGATGCCAGAAAACCAAAGTGGGCAGATTTGCTCCTGGGAGCCAAAACCGCCCCGGTTTCCCGTCTCTGGAAAAGGGGGGACGGGGAGGGCCTTCAACCGCCACAAAACAATCGCTACAGGCCGCCCGGAGAGTCTAGCCTCCGGATAAGCTAAAGTTCACTACTACCTGGGTCTCCACGGCCACCGGCTCGCCATTGAGCAGATACGGCTTATACCGCCACTGTCTCACGGCCTCGATCGCCGCCGGTGCCAGCATGGGGTGCCCGCTAATTAGCTGCAAGTTCTGAATGGTGCCATCTTTGCTGATTTCCGCCTGCAGCACGACCTGTCCTTGAATGCGGGCCTGTTTTGCCAGCGGCGGATAATTGGGTGTGACCTTCCTGATCAAAAGACCGGTCGAGACGCCCTGGGAAACGCGGATGCGCTGCGGCACCACCTGCTTCGGGATGGCCGCGGTTGAATTCACGATACCACCGATCACGCCGCCCGACGAGCTTCCATAGCCGCCAGGGATTCCTCCCGGAACGCCGCTGCCGCCCAGATCCGGCGGTGCTTCCTCTTCTTTGATCATCTGCACGTTCTTTGGAATCTTGGTGGGGGTGCGCAGCTGGCCGTTGACCAGTTCGCTCTGCATTTTCACCACCTTAACAGTAGCCATCGCTGGCGGCGGCGGCGGTGGTGGTGGCGGCGGCGGAGCCACCAGGAAAGTCATCAGCTGCGTCTTGGGCAGCGCATCGGTATAAATCAGGGGGATCAGAATCAAGATACAGATGAGCAGAAACTGCAGAGTGAAGGAAAAGATGGTGCTGCTCAACCGCTTCGTCTTGAACCTGTTGCCTGACTCAATAAGGCTGTCTTCAAACATAAGCTTTCTCCTACACGAAACCCTTAAGACAATTTAGACACCGGGCGCATCCGCTTTGCTCCCGCTCTTTCGACCTATTTTCACTGTCAATTCCCGCCTCTGCGGACAGCTTAAGATTCTACGCCACATAGCCGGATTTACACCTTAACTTTTTCCTTCGACTGCGCCCCGTTGCCAGACCGCAGCGGCATGGCAATCGGCTTTTTGCCCCGCTCGCCCCGCCATTCCTGGTAGGCGACCAGAATCGGGGCGGCAATCGCAATCGAGGAATAGGTCCCGATCAGAATTCCGATGACCAGCGCGAGGCTGAAATTATGCAACACCTCGCCGCCAAAAAGGAACAGCGCAAGCACGGTAAGGAAAGTCAGGCCCGCTGTCAAGATCGTTCTGCTTAAGGTCTGATTAATACTCTTGTTGACGATGTCGGCCAGCCTGTCCCGCCGCAGCAGTTTGACGTTTTCCCGGATGCGGTCAAAGACGACGATGGTGTCGTTATTGGAGTATCCGATCAGGGTCAGAATCGCGGCGATCACGGTCAGCGAGATTTCCCGGTTCAGCAGCGAGAAGACGCCCACCGTAATCAAAGTGTCGTGGAAGACGGTCAATACCGCCGCCACCCCGTAGATCCATTCGAAGCGGAGTCCCAGGTAGATCAGCATCCCGCCCAGCGAATAAAGGGCGGCCAAGATCGCTTGCTTGCGCAGTTGCTGTCCAACTTGCGGGCCCACGATCTCGACGTTGCGGATACCAAAGTCGGAGACAAAGAAATTTTCTTGCAACGAAGAAACCACGGCCGGACCCGTCACACTCTTCAACTCATCGATCGAACTGAGCACGCCGCTCTTGGTTTTGTCGCGATAGTCGACGATGGACTGAGCCATGGCGGTGTAGCGCGGGTTGGCTTCGGCGCCGGCTCCGAGCAGGAGCGGATCCTTCTCCAAAAGATAATTGAGAATGGTTACGGAGCTGGAGTTGTTGAGGTCCTGCTTGCCGGCTGGGGCGTTGCCTTCGAGCGCCTGAATAATCTGGATTTTGCCCTTGTCCAGAGCCTGTTCGCTGGTCTCCTGAATATCGAGCTGAATCAGCACTTCGTTATTGGAGGCCACTCCGTAGCGCTGAACGCGGGCGTTTTTCAATCCCGCTCTCTCAATCTCAGAGTGGACGGCGGACGGGTCGGGGGTATGCGCGTACTTGACGTAGACCAGCGTGCCGCCGCGGAAGTCCACACCCAGCGGGACGCCATGCCAGAACGCCATGGAACACACTCCCGCGACGCTGAAGATGAGCGAGAAGGTGAGGAAGTACCACTTTTTCCCGAGGAAATCGATGTTTGTGTCTCTAAAGAATTCCACGCTGCTTACGATCCCTTCAAATCAGTCGTTGGTCGTTAGTCGCTGGTCGTTGGGAGTGCATCGTTCGTGTCAGCTTTGCGAACGACTATCGACCACCGACCGCCTTAAATACTCAGCGCCTCGCCGCGCTGCTTCCGTCCCAGCACCCAATCGAAAATCACCCGCGACACAAACACCGCCGTAAACAGGTTTGCCAAGAGACCGAAGACCAGCGTCGTGGCAAATCCCTTGACCGGCCCCGTGCCGAACAGGAACAGAATCGCGGCCGAAACAATCGTCGTAACGTGCGTATCGACAATGGTGATCCAGGCGTGGCTGAATCCCTGCTCCACCGCCGAAGGCGGCGTCTTGCCGTTCCTCAGTTCTTCCCGGATGCGCTCGAAAATCAGCACATTCGAATCCACGCCCATGCCAACCGTCAGGATGACCCCGGCAATGCCCGGCAGCGTCAGCACCGCTCCGAAGTAGCCCATGAACCCAAGCAGGATGACCAGGTTCAGGATCAGCGCTACATCCGCATTCACACCCGCCCAGCGGTAGTAAATCAGCATGAAGATGAGGACGGCGAGCATGCCGTAGATGGCCGCGCGAACCCCGGAACGAATCGAATCCGCGCCCAGCGACGGCCCCACTGTCCGCTCTTCCAGATACTTGATGCTGGCCGGAAGCGCGCCCGAACGCAGCGTCATCGAAAGGTCTTGCGTCTCTTGCTGCGTGAACCGGCCGTTGATGATGCCGGTGTCGTGAATGGCTTCCTTAATCGTCGCAACTTCCTGCACCTTGTTGTCGAGAACCACCGCCAGAAAGTCGCCGACGTGCGCGGAAGTGAAGGAGTAGAACTTGCGCCCGCCCTCGGAGGTAAGGATAAAGCGGACTGCCGGCTGCCCATTTTCATCGGTGCTCGGTTCCGCGGTGCGAAGATCGCGGCCAGTTACAGCCGAGGCACGCGAGATTAGGTACCACTGTTCGCCGCCTTCGCTGTTGCGTGAACCGATGCTCTTCCCTTGCATCAGCACCGCGTCCGGAGGCAGCACGCCACCCTTGTCCTGCAGCGCCTGATCCTGACTCGAATAGGGCCCGCCCAGCGATTGCTTGATCTCCAGCATCGCCGTGGATTGCATGATTTCCTTCACCCGCGCCGGATCGTCCACGCCCGGAAGCTGCACCAGAATCTGGTACTGGCCGAGTCCGTGTTCCTGAATCACCGGCTCGCTCACGCCCAGCTGATCGATGCGGTTGCGGATGGTCTCGATCGCCTGCGCGACCGCGCGGTTCTTCAAGTCGGCGAGGTTCTGCGACTTCATCGAAACCGTCCAGGAATTCTCCGCGCCCGAACTGGCGTTGTACTCCGGCAGCCGGTCGGAAATAACGCTCTTGAAATCGCTGGTCTGGTCCGGCGTAATGCCCTTCACCACGATCATTTCCGGATGGTTTACCGGGTCGGGCTTGGTGATGTCGGCGTAATTGATCTTGTGCGTGCGGAAGTCTTCCTTCAGGCGCGCCATCGCGTTGTCGGAATCGACATTGACCGCGTCGTTGACCTGCACCTGCAGGATCAGGTGCGTTCCGCCGCGGAGATCGAGGCCCAAATGAATCCGGTCGGTAATCGCCGCCAGCATACCCTTGCCCGACCACTCCTTCGGAACACCGAAGACGCCGAACAGGAACACCAGCAGGATCCCGATGATTACCGTCAACTTCCAACTAAGGTTCTTATTCATGAAAAACCCGTCGATGGTCGATAGTCGTTAGTCGTTTGCAAACGGTCCGAGCCTGCCGCACTTCCCGAACGACCAACGACTAGCGACCAACGACTACTTTCCCTCTTCCGCCGTCGTCACCGATACCACCGATGCGCGGCTGATTTCAAGCTTCAGATTATCGGGCGGCACACGCAAAACCAGCGCATCGTCCTTAATACTCATGATCGTCCCGCGCAGGCCGCCGCTGGTTACGATCCGGTCGCCGTTTTTCAACTCGCTCAGCATGGCCTGCCATTTTTTCTGCTTGCGCTGCTGCGGCATAATCAGCAGAAAGTAAAAAATGGCAAAAATGAACACCAGGGGCGCCAGCCCGAGCAGACTCGTGCCGCCGGGTAGTTGCAGCCAAAACGCCAAAACACCAGGAATACCGGAAAATATGATTTCCACTGCCAAGTTGATCCTCTGTAACGAAATACCTTATTCCAACCGCGACCGCCGGAACCGTCCTTCGAGCCTGGCCGAGCGGAACTCGGCACATGTTTGCTTCTTTCGCCGTCTAAATGCGGGAATTCTTTTCTCCTATGGCCGGAGATCCTGTAGCTGGCAGCCTAGAACCGGCGATGCCGCGCCCCGGTTTCGATCGGAACGGCACAGAAAGAAACGCACCTTATTCCCAAGTCAAATAGAATGCCGGACGGCCGCCTAAGGTGTCAAGGACACTACGCCGAATTTACAAGGGGGGGGAACGCCGCTCGAGGGCGCGCCGCCCGCTCGGATCCAGGCGCGCACCGTCCGCATGGTGGCCAGATAATAGTGCAGGTTGTGGACCGTATTCAAAACCTGCGCCAGCAGTTCGTTCGAGGCATACAGATGGCGCAGGTAGGCCCGCGAATAACGCTGGCACACGCGGCAGTCGCAGGCAGGATCAAGCGCGCTGTCGTCCTGCGCATACCGCGCCTGCTTGATCGACACTTTGCCTTCGGACGTAAACAGCAATCCATGGCGGGCAGCGCGGGTAGGCAGCACGCAATCCATCATGTCAACGCCCAACTGCGCATACTGCGCAATCTCTTCGGGAGTTCCAACTCCCATCAAATAACGCGGCTGGTTGGAAGGAAGATGCTCAAGCGTGGACTCGACAATGTCGCGAGTAAGCTCGCGCGGTTCGCCGACGCTAAGCCCGCCGATAGCGTATCCCGGGAAGCCGATGTCGATGGTCCGCTCCGCCGACTCCCGGCGAAGTTCGCGGTCCATCCCGCCCTGCACGATGCCGAACACAGCCTGCGTCGCCCCAGCTCGCGTGGGGACGGCCGCCCTCGTCCGCCCAGCTTGCGTAGGGACAGCCGCCCTCGGCTGTCCAGCGGAGCGAAGCTCCGCACCGTCGCTGGCGAGCCTGCGCTCGCCAGGACAGCCGGGGGCGGCTGTCCCTACGCGGGCATCATCCTCCCACGGCACCTCGCCCTTATGCTCTTCAAAATAATTCTTGCAGCGCCCAGCCCAGCGCAAGGTCAGCTCCATCGAGGCCCGCGCACGCTGAGCGTCGGCCGGATATTCCGTGCATTCGTCAAACGCCATGATGATATCGGCACCCAGACCGATCTGGATCTCCATGGCTTTCTCGGGACTCAGAAAGTGCGGCGACCCATCCAAGTGTGAGCGGAACGCCACCGCTTCTTCGCTGACCTTGCGCAGATCGTTCAGGCTGAAAACCTGAAACCCGCCCGAGTCGGTCAGGATGGCTCGATCCCACGCCATGAACCGGTGCAGCCCGCCCATCTGCCGAACCGTCTCCACCCCAGGCCGCAAATAAAGATGATACGTATTGCTGAGCAGAATCTCGACGCCAAGCTCTTCGAGCACATCCTGCGAAACGCCCTTGACCGAGCCGAGCGTTCCGACCGGCATGAACACAGGCGTCTCGACCTCTCCGTGAGGAGTGAGGAGCTTGCCGGCCCGCGCCGACCCGCGGGTCGCTTCAATCTGCAACCGAACAGACACGGGGGGATTGTATCGTAGAGACGGGGCTTGCCCCGTCTTCCCGTAGTGGAGGGTTATCCCGTAGCGGAGGATTGTCGCGCTCCGCCGCGATCCCGCTTCTTCACGATGGCGTCGTACAGGTTCCTTTCCACGGTTGCCAGGTCTGGCGTCGCGTCCAACACGACATCGGCGTAGCTCTTGCTGGGCAGCAACGACTCCAGCAATCGCCGCTCCGCCTGCTCGACCGTTGGCATCCCGGCCTTGAGGTTCAAGACAATCAGTTTTGTTTGTGAGGGCGGGGCCACGGCTTGTATTCGACGAGCCGCGATGCTCGTGTGGGGCGGACACTCTTGTCCGCCAGCCGAGCGAAGCTCGGCAGCGGTCGGAGGCCAAAGCAGCTCTCGGTCCACTCTAGAAACAATGACGAACCACTCCGCCAACCCGCTCTCCGATGGAGTGCGAGCCACGTAGCGACGGCCGCCCTCGGCCGTCNNCAGCCGAGCGAAGCTCGGCCCGATTTCTACTTCTTCGCCTTCGCCGCCACTTTCTCCCCCACCCGCTCGCTAACCCTGAACGTCATCTTGCCCGCCTTCTTATCCGCGTCCACCACGACGTGGTCCCCATGCAGCACCGCGCCGTCCAGAATCTTCAGCGCCAGCGGATCCTGCACCAGCTTCTGAATGGCCCGCTTCAGCGGACGCGCCCCAAAGTTTGGATCGTAGCCTTCGGTAAAAAGCAGTTCTTTCGCAGTCTCGGTCACCTCCAGAGAAATCTTGCGGTCGGCCAACAGACGGCGCAAGTCTTCGAGGCGCAACTCGACGATCTTCACCAGCTCTTCCTTGCCCAGCGGATGGAAGAGGATGACGTCGTCCACGCGATTCAGGAACTCGGGTTTGAAGTGTCCGTGCAGCGCCTCCATCACCTGCTTCGAGGCGCGCTCGAACCCATCGGCGGAGCGAATGTTTTCCGACTGCAGGTACGCCGACCCCAGGTTCGAGGTCATGATGATGACCGTGTTCTTGAAGTCCACCTTGCGCCCCTTGCCGTCCGTGAGGCGCCCGTCGTCCATGATCTGCAAAAGAATATTGAACACGTCGGGGTGCGCCTTCTCGATCTCGTCAAACAGCACCACCGCATAAGGATGCCGCCGCACCGCCTCGGTGAGTTGTCCGCCCTCATCGTAGCCAACGTATCCCGGAGGCGCGCCGATCATGCGCGACACGGCATGCTTCTCCATGTATTCGGACATGTCGATGCGCACCATGGCGCGCTCGTCGTCAAAGAGAAACTCGGCCAGCGCCCGCGCCAGTTCGGTTTTGCCGACGCCGGTTGGTCCCAGAAAAATGAACGACCCGATCGGCCGCTTCGGATCGCTAAGTCCGGCGCGTGAACGGCGGATGGCATTCGCCACGCGTTCGAGCGCCGCGTCTTGTCCAATGACGCGCAGCCGCAGCCGGTCTTCCATGTTGATCAGCTTCTTGACCTCGCCCTCCAGCATCTTCGATACCGGAATGCCCGTCCATTTGGAAACGATGCCCGCAACATCCTCCTCGTCTACTTCCTCTTTGAGCATCCGTGCCTGTGTAGAGCGGACACTCTTGTCCGCTCCCCCGTCAATCTGCGCCGTAACCTTCTTAAGTTCCTCTTCCGTTTGCCGAATGAGCCCATAGCGAATCTGCGCCACCCGCTCCAGATTTCCTTTGCGCTCCTCGGCCGCCTCTTCAATCTTGAGCTGCTCCAGTTTTTCTTTCAAAGCGCGAGCCTTAGCGATGACGTCTTTCTCCTGCTTCCACCTGGCCTTGAGCGCGTTCGACTTTTCGCGAATGCCGGCCAGTTCCTTCTCGACGCTGGCCAGGCGCTCTTTCGAATTCGCATCGTCCTCTTTCTTTAAGGCCTGCTTTTCGATCTCCAGTTGCGTCACCCGCCGTTCCAGCTGGTCGATTTCGGTGGGCATGGAATCGATCTGGATGCGCAGCGAAGCGGCCGCCTCGTCGATCAGGTCGATGGCCTTATCGGGCAGGAACCGGTCGGAAATGTAGCGGTGCGACAAAGTCGCAGCGGCCACGATGGCCGAATCTTTGATGCGCACGCCATGATGCACTTCGTACTTTTCTTTCAGGCCGCGCAGGATGGCGATCGTGTCCTCGACGTTCGGTTCGCCCACGAACACGATCTGAAAGCGGCGTTCGAGCGCGGCGTCTTTCTCGATGTACTTGCGATATTCGTTGAGCGTGGTCGCTCCGATGGCGCGCAGCTCTCCGCGGGCCAGCGCCGGCTTCAACATGTTCGAAGCGTCGATCGCTCCCTCAGCCGCGCCCGCGCCCACCAGTGTATGCAGTTCGTCGATGAACAAGATGATCCGTCCAGAGGAGTCCTCGATTTCTTTGAGGACTGCCTTAAGGCGGTCTTCGAATTCGCCGCGATATTTGGCGCCCGCGAGCATCGCTCCCAGATCGAGCGCGACGACGCGCTTGTTTTTCAGCGCTTCGGGCACGTCGCCGGAGATAATGCGCTGCGCCAGCCCTTCGACGATAGCCGTTTTGCCCACCCCCGGCTCGCCGATCAGCACCGGATTATTTTTCGTCCGCCGCGAAAGCACCTGTACGACCCGGCGAATCTCTTCATCGCGTCCGATGACGGGATCGAGTTTGCCGCGCCGCGCCTGCTCGTTCAGGTCGCGGGCATAGCGCTCCAGGGCCTGGTACTTCGCTTCGGGATTCTGATCGGTAATGCGTTGCGATCCACGGACCGCGGTAAGCGCCTTCAGAATGGCGTCGTGCGACGCGCCATGACGAGCCATCAACTCCTGCGCCGGATCTCGCTTCAGACTGGTCAACGCCAGGAGAATGTGCTCAGTCGAGACATATTCGTCCTTGAAGGTGTCCGCTTCTTTAAAAGACTTCTCGAGGACTTGATTGATCGCCGACGACATCGATGGCTGCTGCGCGCCGCTGCCCGAAACNNCCGATGCCGATTTTTTCCAGCACAGGCGCAACGATGCCTTCGCGGTCCTCGACCAGCGCCGCCAGCAAATGAGCCGGCGCGAGTTCCGGATTGCCGTGCTCGGAGGCGAGCTCATTCGCGCGCTGGACGGCTTCCTGCGCTTTGACTGTGAATTTGTCCCAACGAATTGCCATGGCTTCTATTCCTCTAGCGCCATGTCATTCTGAGCGAAGCGAAGAACCTATGCAGTTTGGTGGCGGCGAAAGAATGCAGAGATCCTTCGCTTCGCTCAGGATGACAGATCATTATGTGTTCAAAGAAAGCGGGAGGCGCTGTTGCCGCCTCCCGCTGAGTTTACAACTGCCGGGCTTTGCCCGGCTGGACAGCCGAGGGCGGCTGTCCCTACGTGAGCATCGCTTATGCCGCTTTGCCGGCGCTCTTCGGCTCTTTGCTTTCGAGCGTCTTCTGGCTGCCGACGTTTACCTTGATCTGCTTCGGCTTGGCTTCGGCTTTCTTCGCCAGCTTGATCTTCAACACGCCCTTGTCATAGTCGGCCTGAACGTTGTCATGGTTGACCGTGCTGGGGAGAGTGAAGGTGCGGGTGAAGCTGCCATACTGACGCTCCACGCGACGGTAGTTCTCTTCTTTTTCATCCTTCTCGAACTTGCGCTCGCCGTGCACGGTCAACGTGTTGTTCTCGATGCGCACGTCGATGTCCTTCTCGTCGATTCCCGGCACCTCGATCTTCAGCGTCACGTTGTGCTCGTCCTCGTAGACGTCCACGGCCGGCGCAAATGCGGTCGTGGTCAGAGACTCATCCTGACCTTCCGGCCCACGCGGGTCGCGGAACAAACGGTTCATGCGGTCTTGCAGGGTGACGAACTCACGGAAAGGGTCATAACGCGTAAACATGGTCATAACTGAAATCCTCCTACTGGAAGTTCATTCGGGGAGCTATCGGAAGCTCCCAGGTTGTTAATTAGTGTAATCAAATCATAAAATCTTAGTGCGTTATTGTCAAGTATTATATCTTGTTATGTTTCATTCGCTTACGCTAAATATCAGGCACTGAAGATAGCTCGTTTCCGGCACATTCAGCAGGATCGGATGGTCCTTAGACGCCCCGCGACTCTCAACCAAGCGCAGGTCTTTATGGGCGTCCTGGGCGGCGTCGGCCACCACTTTGAGGAAGTCCGCCGCCCCCACGTGGAACGAGCAGGAGCAAGTGACCAGAATCCCTCCCGGCCGCAGCATCTTCATGGCGCGCAGGTTGAGCTCTTTATACCCGCCCAGGGCTTTTTCCAGGTCGCGCTTGGTCTTGGCAAACGCCGGCGGATCGAGAACGATAGTGTCGTAGCGCCGGTTGGCGGCGGCGTAGTCTCTTAGAAGGTCGAAGGCGTTGGCCTCGATCCACTCCAGTTCACGCCCGTTTAGAGCCGCGTTCTTTTCCGCCATTTCAAGCGCCGGACGCGAGCTATCCACTCCGGTAACGCTGGAACACTTCTGCGCGAGATGCAGCGCGAATCCACCCTGGTAGCAGAAAGCGTCGAGGGCTTCCCCGTGCGCATATTCGGCTGCCGCCGCGTAGTTCTCCCGCTGATCGAGAAACGCTCCGGTTTTCTGGCCTTCGAAGCCGTCATAATGAAAGCGCACGCCATTCATGCTGACCACGGTCGAACTCTTCTCTCCCCAAAGCAGCCCAGACGGTCGAGCTGGCAACTGCTCCAGTTCGCGAATGCGGGCCTCGACCCGCTCCACGATTCCCGCCGGTTGCAGTTCGTCACGAAGCGTTTGCAGAATGACGTCGCGCACCGGCGCGGCGTCCATGGCCTGGGTCAGGATTTGCACGCACAGCACGTCGTTATAGCGATCGACGATCAAGCCGGGCAAAAAATCAGCTTCGCTGAAGACGATGCGGTAGGCGTCGGTATTCCGGACGAGTTCTTTGCGGTAGGCGATGGCGGCGCGAACCCGCTCGGCAACCAGAGCCGGCAGATCGTCGACCGAACCATGCGAGATCATGCGGATCGCGATCTGCGACGAAGAACTGTAGAGCGCGCTCCCCAGAAATTTCCCCCGTGGATCGTGGACGCGGACCAGCGCGCCGGCTGCGATGTCATCCGCCCCAACAATGTCCGAGCGGTAAACCCACGGGTGACGGCCTTGCAGGCGCGTGGCTCCCCGCAGCGAGAGTTTTACTGAGGGCCCCGCGTGCTTCGCGGAGGCGGCAGGTTTTTTTGGCATGACTAGATGTTATAGCCAACCAAGGTTGCGTAGGGACAGCCGCCCCCGGCTGTCCAAGCCGAGCGCAGCTCGGCACCTGCCGACGCTCACAGCAACCTTGGAAGGGCGAGGTGCCCGTCCCGACACGAGGCCTACGTTTCGATCGTGATGCCGTCCCGATTCCGTTTGCGTGGTAGTTCTCCCAATCCCGGAACCGCGCCCACGCTAGCCGTCACCGCGCCCGTCATGACCTTCTGCCATGCCGCCTGGAACTGCTCCATCTCCGGCCCGGTTCCAACCGTGATGCGCGTGTAGGTTGGCCATATCGGCCAGATGCGTCCGATGATTACGTTTTGCTTGGCCATGGCATCGATCGCCGCCTTTGCCGGACGTTTCGTATCCAGCATGAAGCAGTTCGATTGCGAAGGAATGTAGGAGTATCCGTTGCGGTCGAGCCAGTCAAAAACCTGGCTGCGAATGGTGGCATTGATGTGCTTGCGCTCGGGCACCAGTTGCGCGTCCTTCAAGCTTGCGGACGCGGCCACCAGCGCCGTGATCGGCTTGAAATTCCAGCCGCCATAATTTTCCAGCTTCTCCAGCAGATCCGTCCTGGCGAATGCGGCGCCGCAGCGCAGGCCCGCCATGCCATAGAGCTTCGAGAACGTGCGCAGCAGGATCACGTCCTTGCCGGCTCTCACCAGGTCCATGACCGAAACCGCGTCCGAAAAATGAATGTAGGCTTCGTCGACGAGCACGACCGAACCTTTCGGCTTGTTCTCGACCAGGTACTCGATATCGGAATGGCTGGTCAGCGTGCCCGTTGGATTGTTCGGGCTGCAAACATAGAACACGCCCGCGTCGGGAGCCGCGGCCAGCATCGCCTTCACATCGTGCGCGTAGGTTTTCGTCAGCGGGACTTTCACTACCTTCGCACCCATGGCTTGGGCAGCGAACATGCCGGCCTCGTATCCGGGATCGGCGGTCACGTAGCTGCGCTGCGGCGAGCTGAACGCAGCCACCGTGTGATGCAGAGGCTCGCTCGATCCCGCATAGACAAGAACCTGTTCCGGCTTCAGCCCTTCCATTTCCGCCAGCATCTTCACCAGGTCGTCCGTCAGCCAGTCGGAATAACGTCCGCCCTGCGAGACGATGGCCGCTGCGGCCTCGCGCGCCGGCGCACACGGCCCCAGCGGGTTTTCGTTGGCGTCAATCCGGATCGCATCTTTCGGAACGTTGTGGACGCGAGCGTGAGCCAGCATTGGTTCGGTGACAATGCGAAATGCCAGCGCCGCCGAAGCGCCGGCCGCCAAACTGAGAAACGAACGGCGCGACGCGGAAGGAACCCTGAAGTCATTGTCGTGCGGAACCAGGTCTTGGGGGGCCATCACTCACCTCGTGCGCGATATCTTATCTCGAATGCAGCCTCGAAATCAGCCTCAAAAATGGCCGCCATCGTTCTTGCATTCGCCCGCCGAAGTCCTGCGCGAAGTCAAAAGGGGGAGTCGGGCCCTGCGTGCTTTCTGGAATTTGGTGAATGGAATCTAGCGGACCGCCGGCTGTCCCGCCGGAGCTGCGGCCTGATCCTTGTGGCTGGCCCGGTGCTCCCGCCGGATGGCGAGCAGATCTTTGTGCAGCAGTTCGAGCACATCGGACGGTATTTCCGAGCCCCACTCGTCGATTTCCTGCTCTTCCCAATGCCCGTTGAGCCGCAGTGCGGCGTCGGTAAGGTCCTCGGGAAACGCCTGCCGGTAATTCCCCTCGCGCTGCAGCACTCCGCCAAACTCGCGTCCAGTGTGCATTTCGTAGATCCGTCGCGTCGAATTGCCGCCGTTATTGATGTACACCAGCAGCACTTCGCCTTCCTCGGGGTAATCGGGACGATAGAACCAAGCCTGCGGCGCATCGGCCTTCGGACGAGCGCGTTTCCTGCCGGTAACCGTCACCACTTCCTGCTCTGGCTGCGCTTCGTTCGCGGGAATGTAGTAGTAAATTCTCTGGCAAGATTCGCAGAACATGACCGTCGCGCCGCTGCGCGCTTCGTTGTAAGTCTGCGGACGCAGCATCACTTGGCAGCCCATGCACTTATGGTCGCGGACCTCGGCCAGCCCGGTGCCGCGAAACTTCGCCACCCGCTCATACTGACGAAGCACATCTTCGGAAATCCCCTGCCGCAGGGCATCGCGTTTGGCATTCCACTCGGAGAGCTTCTTCTGGTCTTCGGCGGTAACTTTCCGCGCTTCCTCTTTCTCTTTTTCGATCTCGGCCGTCTCCGCCTTGAGCTCGGCTTCCGCCGCTTTGCTTTCCTTTTCGCGCGCCTCGACGTTGATCATCACCTCCAAGATGCGGTCTTCGTTGAGCCGGATCTCCTGCTCGGCATACTGGATTTCGTGCAGAATGGCTTTGTACTGCTCGTTGGTTTTTACGTCGAGAGATTGGTCGCGATACTTGGAAATCTTGCCTTGCAGGTCTTTGATGTTGGCTTCGAACTTCTTGCGGTTGGCTTCGTCGCCCTTGGCTGCAGCCCGCACCTTTTCCAGGTGCGCCTTGGTTCCAGCCAGCTTCTGCTCGATGGTTGCCACGCGTTTCGGCAGCGCCGCAACTTCGTCCCGCAGTTTGCGGATCTCGTGATCCGCCCCCTGCAGTTCCAGCAATTTGTCGATATCAGGAAGCATCGGTTCGGGGAGTCACTCTACCGATTCTAGCACGCGAGAACGGCGGGGCCGCCGGAAGCTGGAGTCGATAGTTTTAGTCTCAGCCGGCAGCAGGCGGGGAAACTCTTAAACTTGCCATTGGCAATGTTTGCCAATCATGCTAAAATAATTGTCAAAACCCCTTCCTCCGAAAGGGCCGCGCCATGCCTACTCGCAACGTGAATTTGACCGATGAGCTTGACCACTTCGTCGCCAAGAAGGTTAGGAGCGGACGTTACGAAAACGCCAGCGAGGTGGTGCGCGCCGGACTGCGAACCTTGGAGCGCGAGGAACAGCAGTACGAAGCGAAGCTCGCCGCGCTCCGAACCGCGATTGACGAAGGCGACGCCAGCGGTGTCGCCGAAGGCAACGTCTTTCGCCGTGTCCGTAAGGCCCTCAACCTTCCCGTAGCGCGGTAGCCGTGGCTGGGTTTCGATTCTCGCGCCGCGCCGAGGCTGACTTGCTGAACATCGGCGACTACACCCTTCGCAAATGGGGCAAAGCCCAAGCCACCCGTTACCTCGGCGAACTGGAAGCGTGTTGCCAGACGCTGGCCCTCAATCCAGCGCTCGGCCGGTTCTGCGATGACGTCAGGCTTGGCTTGCGCCGTCATGAGCATGGCATGCACGTCGTGTTCTACCGCCAGGAGCGCAGCGGCATCTTGGTTTCTCGCATCCTGCATCAGCGCATGCTGCCCGATCGACACGCCATCGACGACCAAGACCGCTGAGGTATAAGACCCGGCGTCGCTCCCANNCACTCCTTCTATTGCTCACGATCTTTGCCATCGCCGCCCCCGCATTCTGCCAGCAGGAAAAGGCCAGCGACGTCCTCGTCGAACGCGTCGGCGACACCGCCTTCATTCAACTGCACGCGCCCAGCTTCCAGGCTCTTTCGCCGCGCGAGCAGGCACTGGCCTATTGGCTGACGCGGGCTTCCATCGCCATCGACCCCATCATCTACGACCAGCTCTCCGCCTACGGTTTGCAGCAAAAGCGTCTGCTCGAAGAAATCATGGCGCATCCGAAAGGCATCGACCCGGCAGCGCTGGCCAAGATCGCCGACTTCGCCAAGCTGTTCTGGGCCAACCGCGGCAATCACAACGATCTGACGTCGCAGAAATTCCTGCCCACCTTTGCGTTTGAGGAATTGGAAAAAGCCGCACTGCGCGCCCAGCAAGACGGAGCCTTCCGCACGCCCTACGCCGATCTTCCGCCCCTGAAAAAGCCAGCCGACGTCAAGCATGAGCTCGAGTCCTTGCGGTCCTCGCTGTTCGATCCCGCCTTTGAGCCGATGATGATTGCCAAAAGTCCCGTGGGTGGAAAAGACACCATTCAAGCCAGCTCCAACACTTTTTATCCCGGCCTAAGCCTGAGCGATCTGAAAGGATTTCAAGATCAATATCCCCTGAACTCGCGGGTGGTGAAAGCCGCCGATGGCAAACTCACCGAACTCGTCTACCGCGCCGGAACGCCCGACGGCAGGGATAACGACAAAGACAAGGACAAAGTCCCGTCCGGACTGTATGCCACGTTCCTGAAGCAGGCCAACCTCTGCTTCGAGAAGGCGCGCCGCTACGCCGATCCCGCGCAGGCCGAAGCGATTGCCCATCTCATCCGCTACTACCAGACCGGCGAATACGCCGACTGGGTTGCCTTCGGCACCGCCTGGGTCCAAAACGACGCCACGGTCGATTTCGATAACGGCTTCATCGAGGTTTATCGCGACGCCCGCGGAGCCAAAGGCAGCTCGCAGAGTTTTGTCACCATCACCGACAAGCCCGTCACCACCGCCATGAAGAAGCTGGCGGAAAATGCCGCGTATTTCGAACGGAAGGCTCCCTGGGAAGACAAGTACAAGCTCACATCGTTCAAACTTCCGGTGGTCAAAGCGGTCGAAACCCTGGTCGAAACCGGCGATTTCAGCGTGACCACGATCGGCGACAATCTCCCCAACGAAAACGAAATCCACGAGAAGTACGGCTCCAAGAATTTTCTCTTCACCGGCAGCAGCCGCGCCCTGGACCAAGCCACCGGCAAGACGGCGGTAGCGGAGTTCGCCGCCGGCCCCGCCGAAGTCGAACGCAACGCGAAGTACGGCACCGAAGCCGAGGACCTGATGACGGCCTTGCACGAAGTCATCGGCCACGGCTCCGGCAAGCTGAGCGAGCGAGTAAGCGGCGGCGCGCAGCCCTTACTAAAAGAATATTTTTCCACGCTGGAAGAAGGGCGCGCCGATTTGATGGCGCTCTGGAACGCGTGGGATCCCAAGCTGAAAGAACTGGGTTTGATCTCCAACCAGGAAGAAGTAGCCAAGGCCATGTACGACAACGCGGCCGCAGTCGCCTTGTTCCAGCTGCGGCGCATTCCGCGCGGCGACACCGTGGAAGAGGACCACCAGCGCGACCGCCAGTTAATCGCCCACTACATCGCCGACCAAGTTCCCGGCTCGATCGAGCAATTCACGCGTGACGGCAAGACTTACGTTCGCGTAGCCGATTATCAAAAGATGCGTCAGGGAGTAGGCATGTTGCTCGCCGAACTCATGCGCATCAAGGCGGAAGGCGATTACGACGCGATTAAGGCGCTGGTCGACAAATACGGAGTCCACTTCGATCCGGCGCTGCGCGACCAGATACTTGCGCGTTATAAGAAGCTGAAACTGCCGACTTATTTTGCCGGCATCAATGCTCACCTAACCGCCAGCTTGGGCAAGAATGGCGAAGTTGAAAAAGTCGAGATCCATTATTGGGACAATCCCGCAGCGCAGTACTTGGACTACGGCGCAATGTTCGACAAGGGCCTGGCGCGAGCGACCAATTAGGAGAACCGAGGGTGCCCCATCCTAACGTCGCGGTTTCTAGCGACGTTAGGGTGGGATTCCCCGACGCGAGGCCTTTCACCTCTGCAATCTGACCTCTCACCTCTGCAATCTTGCCCCCCCCAACCCAACCAGCACCAAAGTGGCCTATGTATCTTTAGTCGAGACTGGTAGATAATGATCCCGACCGAGGGGGCCATGGGGAAATCTATGGCCCTTTTTTATCGGATCGGCGTTCGAGAGTTAGACATATGACTGATCCTACCCACCCTCTAACGATCTACTTGGTAAAGCCGGGCACTAATAAGGCGGAATCCCTCAATGAGAAGCGCAAGTCAAAGCGTCACGATTTCACGACGTCTGACGGGACAAAATGCTCCCTTTACACAGACTCCATTCCTCCTCACGAGCCAAAGTGGGTCAAACTATTCACCGAAGCTGCTCCTGAAGTTCAAACTCTTCGCAGCAGCAATGCTTCCGCATTGCTTCTCGTGCCTAGGGAGGGTCGACTCTTTGCGCTAACGTTTGGTTACGGACGGTCGCTTCTTAAGCCCGGCTCATGGGAGGAGGACTTCGGTCTGCGGGTGACACTCAACTCTGTGGACGTCAAGAAAATAAGAAGCGTTGACCGCGCAACGCTGGATTCTATCGGCCAGCACAGTAGGATCCAGGCTAGCCGAGAGGCAACCATGGGGGAGTTTGGACTCGACCTCGAACAAGACCTCCTGCAGGCAGTGACGGGCGTTCCCACGGACATTACCCTGGGAAAACAACTTACAGGCAAAGATGCCCTCAATGTCAAGCTCCCGATCACCCTCGACAAACTACCAGCACTCCTCGACCGTTATGCCGCCCAATCGGAGAGCAAGGCGTACAAAGAGGTCTTTCCCTGGCTCGATCAGATACACGAGCTGAAAAATCCTGCCACGATAGCGGAGCTAGATGCCTTAATGGTTGAGCGAATCAAAGCTCAGGACTTCACAAAAGGACTTTGGCTATCCATCCCGGAAATCATTGACTGGGCTGAAGTGGACGGCTTTAAGTATCGAGAAGCACAGTCAGCGGATTGCCATACTGACGTTCACATCAACAACATCAACACGTTCCTTGAAGACATCGGCGGCGCGAAAGCCGTCTCGCTAGAGATGCTAAAGCGCCGCCAAGTCTATGCCGTTTCACAGCAAACCGCGGAGACTTATGAGAATTGGACGGTTTATCGCTGCTTGTACTGCGAGATTGAACAGGGCAACGAAACCTACATGCTCAACAATGGGAAATGGTACAGAGTGGGAACAGAGTTTCGGCAACGTATAAATGATCAGTTCACTAAGATGCCACGCTGTGAGCTGAAACTACCGAACTACAAAGACAAATCAGAAACAGAATACAACGAACGAGCTGCGAACGAGGCTCCCGGGCAATTTGAGCTCTTGGACAGAAAGCTAATCAAATGCACCGGACAGTACGACAAGATTGAGTTCTGCGACCTACTCGGGAAGGACAAGAAAATCATCCACGTCAAACGCTACGCAGGAGGCAGCGCCCCGCTTAGCCACATGTTTGCGCAAGCCGTCGTATCGGGTAGTCTCCTCCGGAGAGATTCCGATTTTCGTAAGCAAGTCGTCAGCCTGTTGTCGGGGGGATTTCAGAACCTAATTCATGAGCCGCAAACTGGCGAGTATGAGATCGTGCTAGCGATTGTCAGCAAGTCGAAACATGACCTCACGATCCCGTTCTTTAGCCGAGTCAACCTCAATAACGCTTGGGTCAGACTGCAGGAACTCGGCTACCGAGTTTCGCTCGCAAAGATTCAAGCCTGAAAAAGGAGAACCATGGCCGAAAAATCTCACAGACCCAACCGCGATCACTACTTCATGGGAATAGCCATCGCCGTGCGGGAACGGGCGGACTGCAAGGGACAGAAAGTAGGTGCAGTGATTGTCACTGCCGATCGCATAATCTCTACTGGCTATAACGGGACGCCCGAGAAGATGACGAACTGTTCAGACGGAGGCTGCGTACGTTGCGAGAATCGCGGCAAGGTCTATCAGTCGGGTACCGCGTACGACCTCTGTATCTGCGTCCATGCGGAACAGAACGCCATCCTGTCTGCAGCACGATTTGGGATCAGTGTTGAGGGCGCAACCGTATACAGCACGACACAGCCGTGCTTCGGGTGCTTGAAGGAAATGCTTCAAGCGAAAATAGGCCAAATCTATTACATTCACCCGTGGAGCTCGCCGAGAAGCCCCGAACAAGACAGCCAGTACAAACTTCTGATGGAGGAGTTTGAGCACGGGGTGGTAAGGCTAGAAATGATCGACCCCAGGAAAGATTGGGCCCTCGCAGCAAGCGCTGCCGCAGCAAAAAGCGTCGACGAGCACGGAATGGAGTCTCAATGAGAGGTCATCGAGCTAAGGTCTGGCAGCCCAGGCTCATATGGTACGGCCTTTGCTCTTCAGTCGAGCCTCTACCGTCGGACGATCATCATAAAAGTCCTCCAGTATTCGCTGAGAGTACTTCCACGCCTCCTCAAATTCATCTCGCTTGACCTCCCGCCATTCATCATGAAGGACGTCGTTGCCGAGAACTCTTATGTTCTCATGCGCTCGCTTCTTGCGAGTCTCGGTTATCACCCCATCGTCCGAAGCCGCATCGATTCTGTGAAGCAACGACCTGCTCTTCTTCTTGACGCTATTGTCCACGTATTCAATCTCGTCATAGCCGTTCTTCCTCAGGGTCTTTTCAAGAACGGATCGCAGGAGAGCCGAGCCGCTGCGATACGCGTCATGCGCGGCATCTAGCTCAGCTTCACGAAACTCCTTTAGAATGTCCCCAGGCACGGATGCAGGCAGAGACGCGCTCTCAACCGCCTGCGGTATGAACTCCTCGAGGACGGCACCCTGACTGTTACCGTTGTCGAGAATCTTGGCAATGGCGCCTCTGCTGCAAACGTTGCAGCGCAGTGCGTGCCAGAGAATACGTGAATAAGGTCTTCCTTCAAATGTCGTCACACGATTGACGATGGAGACACCCATTTTCGTGCTGCTGAATCCCTTGTCGTCGAAGCTCGTGATGGCCCCGCAGTCGGGGCAGCGTGCCAGCACGTTGTTCTCTTGCCAGTTGTAGCGAGCTCTCGGCATGGGCGGGATTGTAGCACCCGATGACCCGACCCTTTTTTCATCACACCCAAACTGTGAGTGCCATCACAGACATCCAGCCCGGCCAATGCGACAATATTCCCTGATTAGGGCAGTGAGTAACTGTGCCAGTCTTCAAAGACGGCCCGCGAAGTTACTCCAAAGTAATTTTTCAGCGCTCTTTGAAAACCGAAAGTTGAGGCGATGAGCGGGCGTCAGACCCCTCCAAAATCCCAAAAAGTGGAGGGTTTCCCGCTAAGTCCTTATTCCGGAATATTTTACGAATAAGTCCTTTAAACTCAAAGATCTTGCGGGATTTTCTCCCTAACCCCATGATTCCAGAAGACCGTGGGGGGGAGGGGGGTAGTAAACACGCGTCAATACCTTCCGAGTAAACATGAACCCAAACAGGCGCGCAGAATAGCGGCGAGCAGCCAGCCTCAGTTCTCTCCCGGCATCGGATGCCGAGCCTCATCCGCGTGCGGCACCAACTGCTGATAGACCGCCTGCGGCACGTGCGAATCCCAGTAGTCCGCCGTCTTGGCAAATCCAACGACGCCAAAGAACAGCGCCGCAATTCCCGCCGCCAGGGCCCACACCGGCAGCTTCGCCGGCCGAGGCCCAAGCGCCGGAATCTTCGTCAGCGGCACGGACAGGGACAACGCCAGGCTGAGCGCATCTTGTGCCGGGCAAACCGCCACGCACTCCAGGCACCCGGTGCACTCCGCCGACCGGATCGTCACCAGTTTGTCGACGGGCAGCGCCGAAGGACAAGCCTGGGCGCATTTCGCGCAATCAATGCAAGTCTCCGGATTGCGACGAATGCGCGCCGGGCTGAAAAGCGACGTGATCCCGAGCAACGCTCCGTACGGGCACAAATAGCGGCACCAGAAATTCTGGATCAACAGCGACGCCACCACCAGCACTCCCAGCGTGATCGCNNCGCCATCGAGGTGACCGCCCAGGCGAAGAAGCCGAGCAGCAGATATTTCAGTCCGCGCAGCGGGATATCGAGCCAGCGCGGCAGAAAAAAGTTGCGGCGAAAGAGCTTTTGGCCCGCGCGCCACAAGTATTCCGAGATCGTTCCCACCGGACACAGCCAGCTGCAGAATGCCTTGCGGAACAGGAACGACATGGCCAGAAACGAGATCAGCAGAAACATGCCCGCCGGATGCAGCGTCGGCACATGGTGGGTAAGAATGAAGTAGCGCAGGTTCATCAGACCGGCGATCGGCAGCCAGCCCTCAACGCCCGCTGGCCGCTGCAGCGAGGTCGGCGTGCCTCCGGGCTCAAATTGACGAACCCAGAAGTAGAAAATGCCGCCGATCCAGAGGTTGAGCAGCAGGAACGCGGCCTGGAAGCTGCGGCGCGTGAGCTGCGAGCGGTCGCGATCGGTGCGGCGGATCAGTTTCTTTTTTGGTTTGGCGGCTGGTTTTGGCCGCGGCTCAATCGACGCCGGAAACGGGATTGGCGGAGTTACGGGCCGAATTTCGGTATGAACTTGCGTTGCCATCAAGCCATCCTTCGAAGTTCAGCGTAGAGGGGTTAACCGACGAAGGATGTGACTTTTGTCACGGCGACGCCATCTTCGATCAGCCATGGAAGACGCGCCACTTCGGCCACCTTCTTCAGAACCTTAGTTCAACCACGGTGGTCGTTTCTTGGGCGGCGGGCAGGTATTTCCACAATTTTACTGCTTGCAGCGCGGACTCCGCCAACACAGGATGACCGCCAATGTATTCCAACCGTCGCACCGTGCCCTCGGCATTGATCCAGATCTTCAGTTTGACGGTGCCGTGGAGATTCATCCTAACCGCAATTGCCGGATATTCCGGGTCCGAGCGGTGAACAACCGGGCGCTCCTGATCGGCGGCATTTGCGCCGCCGACCAGAAGGATTGCGAAAAGCAAAATTTGCTGCACTTTCGTCATTGGTTGTCCCGGTACTCGCCCCGGTTTCCGTTAAAACGTGAGCCTCATCGCGAGCTGAATCAGTCTCGGATTTTGCGCGCGGCTTACTTGTCCAAAGGTTGCTCCGTCCGTGATGTTCCCATCCGGATTCAGGAATTGGGTGTGATTGAACAGGTTGAAAATCTCGCTTCGGAACTCCAGGCGGGTGCCCTCACGCACCGCGATAACTTTGTGAACGGCAAAGTCCAGATGGGCCGAGCCCGGGCCGCAGCAGAGGGTGCGCGGCGCATTGCCGATCTGGCCCAGGGGAGCATCGACGAACGAGGAAGGATCGAAGTAGTAGCCCCCGGATTTTTGCGGATCGAGACGCCGGAAGGGCGCAATTTGGTTTGGTTCGCCGGGTGTCTCGAAGTCGGAACTGCTCATCAGCTCCCGATCGCTGCTGGAAGTCAAACGAATCGGAAAGCCCGATTGCAGTGTGCCAATGCTGCTGAAGGCCCATCCATTCGCCAGGTGGCGAGTCCAATTTGAAATTCGCCATTCGGGAACCCGCCAGTACTCACTCACCACGAGCCGATGGCGAGAGTCAAATAGGGAAGGGGAACGCGACTTTCGCGGGTCGATCGGATTCACGGTGTTTTCGAAACTGGAAGCGTTGTCGAGGGATCGGCTCCAGGTGTAGGAGGTCAGAAACTGCAGGCCGTGCGCGAAACGCTGGTTCACCAGAGTCTGGAAAGAGTTGTAGGACGAATTGGCGACCGGCATCTCTCCGAAGATGCTGTCGAACACGGGAATCCCGTCCGGCGGACAACCGGAGCCCGTGGTGGGTTCGCAGAACGGCGATGAGTACTTGCGAAGTCCAACCAGCGTAATCGGATTGGGATTTGGACCGGTCACGGTCGGGACCGATCCGTAGGGCAAATGCACGGTGACGCCCGGAGGAATGGCACCGGCGGGAATGGAATAGGCAGCGTCCGCTCCGAATGGACCGCAAGACAATCCCGGGATTTGATTCAGGTCGAGACAGGTTTGTGGGGTGCCGAAATTCTGGTCCAAGATGGCCAGGAGCCGGTGTCCCTGAGAACCAACGTATCCAAACTGCCAGAGCGTGTCTCGGGTCAGCTCGCGTTGCACGGTGACGTGATAATGGACGGAGTACTGATTGCGCAGCGTGCTCGGGAAATTGCCGAAGAGACTGATCGGACGAAAGAGGGCGAAATCCACCGGTGAGCCGGGCTGGGGGTTCAGAAATCCGTGGAAGGGATTGGGCGTAACCGAACCGTCCTGGTCCAGAAACGGGGTGTTCAGGAAAACGTCGCTGATCGAAGTGCTACCGCCGAACGGTGGCTGGGCCGTGAAATTTTCACCGAGGAGCAGTTCCTCATTGCTGTCGTAGAACATTCCCCATCCCAGACGGATGCTGGCCTTGCCCGGCCCGCCGGAGACTTTGGCCAACCAACCCTCGGACCAGTTCGGCGACCAGGCCAGGCCCAACCGCGGGGCGAAAGCTCGCAAGTAGTTGTTCGTGAGTCCCGCCGTCACTCCCGGATCTCCTGGAAAAACCATACCCAGGGGGAATACGGAGCGGCCGGGCCCTTGCGGGGAACAGTCGCTGCTGCCGACCAAGCCCAGCAGCGGGTCCGACGAACTCAGGACGCAAGGATAGATTCCGGTGGCTTGGCCAGGACGGAAAGCCTGAATGCGGTGCCCGGCGTCGGCCTGAGGTGTGTTCCACTCCCAGCGCAGTCCGTAATTGAGGGTAAGGTTGGGCCTCAGTTTCCAGGCGTCTTGGGCAAACAGGTCAAACTGCACGGTGCGGACGTCCACCCCGTTTGCCGAACCTTGCGTATAGGAGTCTGGGAGACCGAGGAGATAGTTGGGTATGAGACTGCTGAACCCGACGTCGTTGGGACCGCCTCCATCGAAAAAGAATCCCCCACTGACGTTATAAAAGTACAGCTGATTCAGGCGCTGGTTGCGGATATCGACGCCGAACTTCAACGTATGCTGACCCAATATCCGGCTATAGGTGTCCAAGGCTTGATAAACGTTTCCTGTTTGGGAGAAGTTTCCCGCTCGGTTGTTGCCAAAAGCAAAGCCACCCGCCAGAGACACAAAGGGAACGCCCTCGTACCCGGCGCCGTACCCGGGTGTGATTCCAAGGCTGGGGTTTGCCGGATCGGCAAAACACTGGTTGGTGGGGACGACCACGCACGAATCCTGCACCAGATTGGTGCGCGCCGGAGAGAGCAACTTGCCCTGCCCGTTCCGGTAATAGACAAACCGGGCCTCGTTAATGGCCTTCGCCGTGATCGTCCAAACATGAGACAGATTCAGTTGCTGAAAGCGGTCCCTGGTTTCGTTGCCAAATCCCGGCAGGTTGGCCCCGCTCGCCAGGAAACGCGAGAAGGGCTCGAGGTCAGACCCGTCCGCGCCGTAATAATAGAAACTGAGTTGCTGTTGACTGGTGAGGTTGTGGTCCAGGCGGAAGGTCACCTGGTCCTGCCGGACTTTTGCCTTGGGGGCAGAATGGAACGTATCGCTTCCCGCAATCGCCAGGGGCACAAACTGGTTCAATAAATCGGCGGCAGTGGGATCAAAGCACTCCGGCGGAACTAGGTTGCCGGGGAAAATGGCCGCATACGGCGAACCGGCCGCGATCGGGGCTCCGCCATGGACCTGAACGGCCGCGGCACATCCGGAACGGTTGACTAGCGCTTGCGCGACGGGGGCACTGTTGAGCACCCCGGAAAATGCCGGGCCGGCGGAAAAATCGCCGCCGCGCTCTTCGGGCGTGGGCACGATCACGGGATCGGACGTGATTCCCTGCCGCACTCGCCGACCTTCATAGGAAGAGTAAAAGAAAGTCTTATCCCGCCGGATGGGGCCGCCAAAGGTACCGCCAAACTCGTTTTGCTTGAAATCCGGGGTCGCCGGATCGAAATACCCTTTCGCGTTCAGTATATTGTTCCGGAGAAACTCATAGGCGCTGCCGTGAAACGCGCCGGTTCCCGACTTGGTGATCACATTCAGCACCGACCCGGAGTTGCGGCCCAAGGCGGCGTCGTAGTTATGAGAGATCACGCGAAACTCGCTGATCGAGTCCGGCGAGGGCTCAAGGGAAGGAGAATTCACCATCTGGTCGCCGGCGGCACCGCCATTGACACTGGAATTGTTTGAGCGCGAACGGCCGCCGTTGACCGAAACCACTCCCGGCTGGTCATTGCCGAAGAAGAGGTCCGCACCCAGCGTGCCTTGCACGCCCGGCTGCAACTGCAGCAGGTCAAAGGTGTCGCGGGATTGGAGGGGAAGCTCGGTGACATAGAGGTCGTCCATCACCACGCCGAGTTGAGCGTTCCCCGCTTCGATCATGCTCGCCTTCCCCGTGTGCAGAGAACCAGCTGAGCCTTGTCCCTGGGAAAGGACGACAACAAGATTCACAACCCGCCCAATGCTGGCACGAACGGCGCCCGCTTCAAACACCATGAAGCCGTCGGCTTTTACCTGCAAGCGATAAGTGCCGATCGGTAAGGAAGCGAACTGAAACTCGCCGGACTCGTCGGTGGTTGCGGCGCGCATGAGCGACGTATCCTGGGCGGTGATCACGACAAATGCGCTCACCACCGGCTGGTAGGAGACGTCGGTAACTTTGCCCCGTACTTCGGCGGTGCTTTGTCCCCACAAAGGGAGAGTTCCAACCACAACACAAATCAAGAGAGCAGCCGTCACGCTCCGGTCGAAGCCTTGCATCTTCCTCAGACCTTTCTGTGCCTTAAAGACAAACGTAATGGTTACTTGGGGCTAACGGAAGGTCACGAAGGTAGGACTTGACGACGCTGGGTGCCAAACTGGGAATCACGTTGCTTCTCGAACCGATCTGGTCCTGTTCCCAACCCCAAGCTCGATTCTGGACGAGTCCTCGCCCTCCCGAAGCTGGGAACTCCGGCCCCGAAGGCGCTTGCGTCTTCGACAACGGGCGACTCGTCGGCCTTGTCGGAACCTGCCGCTACCTGCTTTGCCGCTGGTGTGGTAAAAGCTAATACTTGACGATCTACACCATCGTCTTCCTTTTTTTCGCTGGGCTGCTCGGCGGCGCGCTGAACGCCGTCGCGGGCGGAGGCAGCTTTATTGCCTTTCCGGCGCTGTTGTTCAGCGGAGTCGCTCCCATCGCGGCCAACGCCACCAATACGGTTGGGCTTTGGGTGGGCGTGACGGCCAGCGGCGGCGCTTATCGCAAGCACCTCGACATTTCGCGGCGCGTCATGGTTCCGCTCGCCGTGACCAGCGTGATTGGAGGAGTCGCCGGGGCCTTCCTTTTGCTGCACACACCGGCACAGACCTTTCTGCGCGTTCTGCCCTGGCTGATGCTGGGAGCGACGCTGTTGTTTATATTCGGCAACCGCCTGGGGCGCGGCTCCGGAAACTCCATCGCCCGCGATGCTTCTACCAAGGCCGTGGTCGTCGCGTCACTGTTGGAGCTGGTTTTCGCGGTGTACGGAGGCTATTTCGGCGGCGGAGTTGGCATTCTGAATCTCGCCATGCTGGCCGTGCTTGGCATGACCGACATTCACGCCATGAACGCCTTGAAGGTCGTGCTGGGCGGGATCATCAATGGCATCGCGGTGATTACCTTTATTCTGGCTGGAGCGGTGGTCTGGAAGCAGGGCAGTGTCGTCATTGTGGGCGCGGTCTTCGGCGGATACTTCGGGGCCCACTACGCGCAGAAGCTTCCGGGAGTGTGGATTCGCAGGTTCGTTATCGCGGTGGGCACGACCATGACCGCGTATTTCTTCTGGAAGGGCTATCACTAATTTCCCGTGGAGACGCGGCTTGCCGCGTCTCCTGCCCGCGCCCAAAGGAGACGGGGCAAGCCCGGGCAAGCCGCGTCTCTACGGGAATGGGGCTAACGCCGAAGTTGACTTTCGTAACCTGCCCTGCGGCTGCCGCCCGATGCCATACTAGGCGGAGAATGTCCTCCACCGTCGCCACGCAGAAGGGACCACGGGGCTCGCGCGTCAAGCTCGGCGGCTCCATTCTTGCCATGGTGCTGCTCGAAAACGGGCGTCAGATCCGCGGCCGCATGAATCAGCTCTCGGTCAACGGCGGGCTGCTTTCGCTCGAACGGCCGCTGGATGAAGGTATTGAGGTGACCGTCGTGTTCCACCTTGGCTTCAGCCTCCGGTGCCGCGCGCGCATGTTGTTTCCCATGTGGGCGACCCAGGGATGTATGCAGCCGTTTCGCTTTTTGGAATTGTCCGACGCCAACCGGGCGGGCCTGAAACGGGAATTGGAAACCCTGGTCCGAGGCGGCGCGCCGCAGGAAGAGGAAGAAGCCGAGTAGGGCCAGCCCCTGAAGGGGGCGTTTTAGTTGCGAGAATTTTGGCATCGCTGAAGCGATGCCCTGATACGAACCATGCTACGAACCTCGAATTTCTCAGCGACCTGACACCGAGTAAACGCTCACTTTCCTGCGGCTGCCAAAACCTCTTCCAGCGAATACTTCTGCAACTCCCCAATCCTCTCGATCGTGATATCCGGCTTGGGATACTCGGCCACCAGCGCCGCATCCAGCGCGTAGTGTCCCTGGCGCGGAAACACCGTCGTCACTCGCGCGCCCCAATGCTTCTTGATCGCCGCTAAAATCCGCACCTTGTCATCGACCATCACGTAATGCGATGCCGGAAACTTCGCCTCCACATCGTCCAGTTCCAGTTCCTTGTGGATATAGATCAGGACGTGGCCTTGGAAGCATTCGTACAGGCCGGACCGGTCCACCTTGCGCGGCTGAAACACGACATCTCCGTCGCTCAGAATCACCGCTCGCCCCAGTCGCCGCGCGTATTCGACTGCATCCAGCGACTCCGGATAGAGGCGGTTGGCAAAGGGATAATCGATCATGAAATGCGACACGGCCAGCAGCTTCGGATCGCGCGGCCGCTCGACGCGGTAACGTTGCAACGCGCCCAGATAGTCGGCGTATCCGAGTTCGGTGCGCAATTGCTCGAAGATTTCCCAATAGCGCTGTTCGGAGGTCTCACCTACCTGATTTGTGAGGTAGCGCTTCAGGTCTTCCGCCACGCGATCGTTATCGAGCAACGTATTGTCTACGTCGAAAAGGAACACGGTGCTCGGATTGGCATCAGGGCGATTCACAGGGTCTCCCAAGTAAAGGTGGCTTTATCATGCCAGAAAATTGGAGCCCAAGTCGCACCCGTCACATGGGCTTGCCAGGTCCCTTCCCTTGTAGTACAAAGGCGTCGGTCAACAATCGATTATCAGCCGAGGCGGGGTACTGTGACTCTGCCTCACAAACCGGGTGAAACCGTTTTCGCCCCTCTCAGGAGCCGCTCCTCGTGGAACACATCGATCCAGCCATCAATAGTCGCTTCGACACACGCTCCAGCCGGCCTTGCGAATTCTGCCGGGAACACGACCCGAAATTCCGCGAGCGCCGCCCGCTCGACCAGATGGTGGCCAGCAGCCGTAAAGCCATAGCCTCGGCCCATTTGACCGAGGACGGCTACGTCCGCCACCGCATGCTTGAACTGCGCCAGATCGCTGCTCGCGCGCCCCTCACTGCGGCGTAACCCGCATATTTCTTGCCCGTTTGCGAATTTTTTTCGCGCAACTTTCGCGCAGGCGGGGGTTCTATAATAGTTAGGGTATAGGTAGGCCCCGAATCGGGGGTACCCTGTGCGCGGGGGGGAGGCTTCCTGTGCTGGCCGCTAGGCGATCCTGTTTCCTGCTTTGCTTCTTGTTGGCATTTTCCGTTGCCGTCTGTTTGCCCGTCTTGGCTCAGATTAACGGCGTCCCTGCTTCCGTCACTTCGCTCGGTTTCGGCGGGAGCAACAACCCCAATCCCGGCGTCCGGGCCAGCGTAACGTCGCTCGGGCCAAACGGTTACGGCAACAGCCGGCCGGCTTTTGGAAATTGCTGTGCCAACTTCTTCATGCCGGCGAACCCGAATCCGGCACTGTTCTTTAATGGCCAGTTCTCGGATCGTCAGGTCTTCAATCGCCAGGCCTCGGGTCGTCACCGCCGGCACAGGGATCACGACTCTTTCCCTGTCGGCGTGAGCGAACCGGCCTATGTTCCTGTCCCTGTCCCTTACGCGGTCCCCTACGCTGTTTCTTCCGACGACGCGTATGCCGAAGATGCCGATGACGATTCGCCGGATTCCGATTACGTTCGCGCACCTGACGTCCGGAGAAGCGAGCGGATCCCGGATTCCAGTGGCAAACGCCGCGCGAGTCGCGATTTGGCCCCGATGGCCGACGCGTCCGTCAAACCTGCCCCCGATGAATCGGACGAGCCGGTGCCGGCTGCAGCGGAAGACCCGGTAACCGCCCAGCCCTCGACCGTGCTCGTTTTCAAGGACGGCCATCAGTCCGACGTGCTCAACTACGCCATCGTGGGGGATACGCTGTTTGACCTGGGCGCCGGGCGCACCCGCAAAATCCGGCTGGCCGACCTCGATCTCCCCGCCACCGGCAAAGCCAACGACGAGCGGGGCGTGGACTTCCAGATTCCGGCGAGCGCCCGGCAGCCGTAAGTCAAAGTCCTAACTACAGGGAACACAGAGGAACACGGGGGATGCAGGATCTCCCCGTGTTCTCTGTGCCTCCTGGGGTAACCGCCTCCTATTTCCCGCTTGACACAGGCGTCTCGATAAATGGATACTTATGCATTAAGGTGCATTTTTATTCATGTCGAAAACGGCGCGCCACAAAGCGATCCTCGACCTGCTCGACGAAGGTCCCGTCGAAAGCCAGGACTTGCTCCAGCACCGACTCGAGCGCAAGGGCTTTGAGGTAGGCCAGGCTACCCTCTCTCGCGACATCCACGAACTGAAACTTGTCAAAGGCGCCGAGGGTTATCGGCGCGCGGGCGAGAGCCTGAACGCGGAGAGCGTTTTGCCCTCGGTCATGCATCTGGTGCACGAGTTTGTGGTCGAAATCCGCGAGGCGCAGAACCTGCTGGTGGTGAAGACCACGGTCGGCAGCGCGCAGCCCGTCGCCGCCGCACTCGACGCCTCGCACTGGCCCGAGGTCGTCGGCACGCTCGCGGGCGACGATACGGTGCTGGTCATCGCCAGCGACAAGAAGAAAGCGCATGCGCTTGCCCGGCGTATTCGTGAACTAGGGGTCAGGTCTTAGGTGTCAGGTCTCAGGTCTTAGGTCTTAGGAGAACCGAGTTCTAAGACCTAAGACCTAAGACCTGAGATCTGACACCTGAGAACCTGGCAATGAGAACCGACACCACTAAGGAGCGCACATGCCTAAACTAGAGAAAATTGTTCTCGCCTACTCCGGTGGGCTCGATACTTCGATCATCATTCCGTGGCTCAAGGAAAACTATGCCTATGATGTGATCGCCATGGTTGCCGAGGTGGGCCAGGGAGACGACGTCGAGGCGGTCGTCGACAAGGCCTACAAGACCGGAGCCTGCAAGGTGGTGGTCGAGGATCTGCGCGAAGAGTTTCTGACCGGCTACGTGTGGCCCGCGCTGAAAGCGGGCGCGGTGTACGAGAACAAGTATCTGCTCGGCACCTCGCTCGCCCGTCCGGTGATCGCGAAACATCAGGTCGAAGTGGCGCTGCGCGAAGGCGCCTCGGCCGTCGGCCACGGATGCACCGGCAAGGGCAACGACCAGGTCCGCTTCGAGATGGCTTACCAGGCGCTCGCTCCCGAACTGAAAGTGGTGGCGCCGTGGCGCGAGTGGGATCTCAAGTCGCGCGAGGATTGTCTCGACTACGCCGAGAAGCGCGGCATTCCCGTGGCCGCGAGCCGCGAGAAAATTCACAGCCGTGACCGCAATCTCTGGCACCTCAGCCACGAGGGCGGAGAACTGGAAGACGCCGCTCAGTCGCCCTTCGCGAGCACCTGGCAGTGGACGAAATCGCCGCAAGAAGCTCCCGACCAGGAAGAGCAAGTGGAAATCGGCTTCGAAAAAGGCGTGCCTGTCTCGGTGAACGGGATGAATCTCGATCCGGTATCGCTGGTCGAACTGCTGAATGAAATCGGCGGACGCAACGCGGTGGGACGCATCGATCTGGTCGAGAATCGTTTCGTCGGCATCAAGTCGCGCGGATGCTACGAGACTCCCGGAGGCACGCTGCTGCTCGCCGCTCACGGCGAGCTCGAAGCCCTCTGCCTGGATCGCGACCTGCTGCACTTCAAGCAGCACGTGGCGCTCAAGTACGCCGAACTCGTTTACTTCGGCATGTGGTTCACGCCGCTGCGTGAAGCGCTCGACGCTTTCGTCGAGCCCACGCAACAGAATCTGACCGGCGCGGTCACGCTGTCGCTGTATAAGGGCAACGTCAGCATCGTCAGCCGCAAGTCGGATTACTCGCTTTACCGCACCGACCTCTCCTCATTCACCATGAGCGCGAGCTATGATCAGAAGGACGCTGAGGGGTTTATCCGCATCCTGGGATTGCCGTCGCGTTGCCGCGCCCAGACGCAGGCAAAAGCAAAACTAGAGGTCGCGTAGTTCTGGATCAGCCCCTAAAGGGGTAATTACGGCTCGGGGATTCTTGTCATCGCTGAAGCGCTGTCCTGATACGTGGCAAATACGAGTCAGTACGAAACCTTGGGAGAATCCGATCGGTGCCTGCGAAAAGCGTGAACCACAGGGTACACAGAGGTGCACGGAGGACCCCAGAAGCCTTTATCAGAGGCTCGCTGGGTCTTCGCGGATTGCTGGAGGTCGCGTCATGAAAATGTGGTCCGGCCGCTTCCGGCAGCCGCTTGACCCCGAATTTGAAAAATGGCAGCGGTCGTTTCCTTACGATCAGCGGCTGCTGCCTTTCGAACTCGCCGCCAGCCGCGCCCACGCCAACGCGCTCGCACATGCGGGAGTTCTTTCCTCGGAAGAGCTTTCGGAGATCGTGAAAGCGCTGGGAGAAATCGGCCGCCGCGCCGAATCCGACCCGGCGTTTCTGAACGATCCCGAAGCCGAAGACGTTCACCACTTCGTCGAAAAGCAACTCGCCGCGCTGATCGGCGCAACCGGCTACAAGCTGCACACCGGACGGAGCCGCAACGAAGAGATCGCAACCGATCTCCGCCTCTTCGTGCGCCAGAGCATCGACACGCTGCAGAACCTGATCGCCGATTGGATCGAGGCGATGCTGGCGCGTGCCGAGGCCGCGGGCACCTCGGCCATGCCCGCGTACACGCACCTGCAGCCAGCGGAGCCTGTCCTGGTCGCGCATTGGTTGCTGGCGTATGTGGAAATGTTTCTCCGCGACGCCTCGCGCCTCGCCGACTGCCGCAAGCGCGCAAACCTCTGTCCACTGGGATCGGGCGCCGTGGCCGGAGCCACGCTCACCATCCCTCGTCAAGCTATGGCCGCGGAGTTGGGGTTTGACGGCCCAACGGCAAACAGTATCGACGCCACCAGCGACCGCGACTTCGCCATCGAATTCGTCGACGCGCTCTCGTTGCTCACGCTTCACCTGAGCCGCTGGGCCGAGGAGATGATTCTGTTCTCCACGCTCGCATACGGATTCGTCGAATTGCCCGAGCCCTACGCGACCGGCAGCAGTGCCATGCCGCAGAAAAAGAATCCCGACTTGCTGGAGTTAGTACGCGGCAAGGCAGCACGCGTCATGGGATACGCCACCACTCTGCAAACTTTGGTGAAGGGCCTGCCCCTCGCCTACAACAAAGACCTGCAGGAAACGCAGGAGCCGGTGTTCAACGCCTCCGATACGGTCATCGGCGTGTTGCCGCTGGTGACTGGATTTATGAACACCGTCGAATTCAACGACGCCAAGATGAATCAGGCCGCAAGTTCGGGTTTTATGAACGCGTGGGCCGCGGCCGCATATCTCGTCGAACGCGGAGTTCCTTCGCGCTTCGCCCACGAAGCGGTCGGCAAGGCCGTCGCCTTGGCCGTGGAGCGCGGATGCGACTTACAAAAGCTTCCTCTCGCCGATCTGCAAGCGATCCACTCGAGCTTCGACGCGGCGTTCCACTCCTGCCTCGGACTTACTGAGGTGCTCGCACTGCACGACGTCCCCGGAGGCACTGCACCTCGTCACGTAAAGCGCGCCCTCCAGAACGCCCGTGAACGCGCCGCCGCTCTGCGCTCGCAAGAACCGCTCGCGATCCTTTAGCCACAGAGCGTCTCACCGGAAGGCCATGCCATTGAACCCCAACAACAATTCGCTCCCAGCAGTCTCTCTGATTTGCCGGATTCTCCTCAGCATTCCTGAGCCAGACTGTAGAGCGCCAAGGGTAGTATAGTGATGTTGGCGGGATTCTACGGATGTGAATCTCGCACTAAAGGAGAACGACATGCACCGTGGATACCGATATCTCAGTTCACTTATTCTGACTGCCACCCTTGCTGCACCGGTTGCGATGATGGCCGCTGCCAGCCCGCAAGACAAGAAGGACCAAGAAAATAGGCAAGGCGAGAACAATAAGCGCTACTACGACAAGGGCCACAAGGACTATCACAACTGGGACAGCAATGAAGACCAAGCGTACCAGCGGTACCAGACCGAGCACCACGAGAAGCGTGCTTTCGTTCAATTGAACACCCGGCAGCAGACCGTCTACTGGAACTGGCGCCACAGTAATCCAGATAACAAATAACGAATCGCCACGCGCATTTGATTATCGTTGGGATATGTGGATGCCGCCGACTACAGCATCCACTACCCATCCACCGCAAAGATTTCGTCGAACGCGGAGTGCCCTCGCGCCTCACCCAAGAAGCGGTCGGCAAGGCCGTTGCCTTGGCCGTGGAGTGCGGATGCGACTTACAAAAGCTTCCTCTCGCCGACCTGCAAGCGATCCACGCAAGCTTTGACGCGGCGTTCCGCTCCTGCCTCGGACTTACTGAGGTGCTCGCACTGCACGACGTGCTTGGCGGCGCCGCGCCTCGTCACGTCAAGCGCGCTCTGCAGAATGCTCGCGAGCGGGCGGCTGCGCTGCGGTCTCCGGAACCAATCGCGACCCGCTAGTCTTCGGGCTTGAAGATCACGGCTTGAA
>PKXK01000152.1:27303-32831 GCA_003132325.1 Acidobacteriaceae bacterium | reverse complement strand
CCTGAGAGTTTGTGACTTTTTTAATGTCGTCAAAAATCGATGCTGCAAGCAAAGCAGTTACGACGACAAAATAACCGCAAATTCAAAAAAGTCACAAACTCTGAGCGAAGTCGAAGGGACGCCCGGCCGACAGCCGCCGGGACGGCGGCGCTGCTCTCTGGTGAAAAGGTACAAATCACGCGGTCACGGCACTAGTCGGGTTCAACCTTCATCCGAAAATTCCCATCTTCTTCCCCACGCGCTCCAGCACTTCGAGCGCCCGCTGCAGTAGTCGGGAGTTACGTTCACGATGCCCATTATCAGAGTGCGCCGTCCTAACTCCAGAACTCGCGAACCCGACTTCCACTGAAAAAATCGCGCGCGTGGTACCGCTATTCTAGAACGAACTGGTTCTTTCTGGGGTGTTACAATCCGGTCCCAGACTGCAACGGTTATTGTTCTGGGACAAGAACTCATGAGGGCCGCAAATGCTCGCTTCCAGCAAGGTCGTTGGCTTCGTTCCCACTAAAGATTCCGCGAAAGCGCGAAGCTTTGATGAAGGCAAACTCGGTTTTCAATTCGTGAGCGACGACGTGTTTGCGTTGGTCATGCGAGCCGGTGAAACCATGATCCGCATTGCCAAGGCTCAGGATTTCACTCCCGCACCTTACACCGTGCTCGGCTGGGAAGTTTCCAATATTGAGAAAGTCGTTGACTGGCTTCAGAAGCGAGGTGTCGCTTTTGAGAAGTACCCCTTCGTCCAGGATAAAGAACTGGGAATCTGGACCGCGCCCACCGGCGACAAAGTTGCCTGGTTCAAAGACCCCGACGGAAATGTGCTCTCCGTCAGTCAGCATAAGTAATGGCGATCGCGGAAGCATGCGCCATGCGGAAACTTGTGCGAGTTCTTACTCCATTAAGCAAGGCGTTGGGCTGGATTCCTTCGAATAGGGGGTTATACGGGGTTCCTTTTGGTCGTGAACTTCACCGTCTTTTCCCAGAATCTCCCAGTTTGCGTCATAGCAAGCCACGAATCGGTACCTAGAACCATCAAAGCGATACAGAGTCAACCCCTGTTCGAACGCAGAACCGTGCTGGTTGAGAACAAGGTCGTGAAACCCGTTCGTGAGGGTGGGCTGGATCGTGAATGACTGCGTCGCAATGCGGTGCAGAATCACAGAGTATTTATCGCCGTTCTGCCGGAAGACCCAGAACTCACAATTTCCGGTGGGGCTGCAGAGCCGTGGGGGCTCAGGGCCAACGCCGACACCTTGTGCCACAAATTCCCCAACCCCCTTGCCGCTGAGATCAAACGCCTTGATCCGCGTTCGCGCAGCGGCCTCCCGCAATTGTTGTTCCGATTCGATGCCCAAGTCGGACATGAAAGAACGAAGTTGCGAGGCCACTGCCTTGATCAAACCAGCGCGTTCCTTCGAGGCAAGTGCTTTCGATTGGGCGATGCTCACCCAATTGTCCCTTTCAACTTTGTGCCAATCCCAGTGAAATCCCTTGGCTGGACTCTGCGCTAGGCAAAGGAATCCGCTCCAACAAATCCAGATTGTCAGCAACAGGGATGGGCGAGGAAATGTCATGGCTTCAACGGGCAGTCATACGCCTGGCCAGCTCGCACGATGGGCTCTCTAATTCATCCGAGAATTCCCATCTTCTTCCCCACGCGCTCCAGCACTTCGAGCGCCTGCTGCAGTTCTTCCTTTGTGTGCGTGGCGGTCATGATGGTGCGCACCCGCGCTTTGCCCTCGGGGACGGTAGGGAAAGCGATGCCGGTTCCGAGCACTCCTTCTTTAAAAAGCTCGCGGGAAAAATCCATGGTCAGCCGGCCGTCGCCGATGATGATGGGCGTGATCGGGGTTTCGCTCGCGGGAGTCGTCTGCCCGCCGATGTTGAAGCCGAGCAGGCCGAGTTCTTTCTTCCAGAAGCGCGTGTTGGCCCAGAGTTGCTCCATCCACTGCGGCTCGTTTTCCAGAACATCGAAAGCCGCAATGCAGGTGGCCGCAACCGACGGTGGATGCGACGTCGAAAACAGAAACGGCCGCGCGCGGTGATAAAGATAATCGATCAAATCGCGCGTGCCGCAGACGTAGCCCCCGAGAGCGCCGATTGCCTTCGACAAGGTTCCAACCTGAATGTCGACGCGTCCGTGCATCGAAAAATGATCGACCGTGCCGCGTCCCTGGCGGCCGAGGACGCCGGAAGAGTGCGCGTCGTCGATCATCATGATCGCGCCGTACTTCTCGGCCGCTTCGCACAGGCCGGGCAGCGGGCCGATGTCGCCATCCATCGAGAAGACGCCGTCGGTGATCAGCAGCTTCTTGCCGGGCTGGTTCTTCACGCTGGCGAGTTGCTCTTCGGCGTGGGCCACGTCTTTGTGGCGGAAGACGAGAATCTTCGCTCGCGAAAGACGGCAGCCATCGATGATCGAGGCGTGATTCAGCTCGTCGGAAATGATGAAATCGTCTTTGCCCAGAAATGCCGAAACCGTCCCCGCGTTCGCCGTGAATCCCGACTGGAACACCACGCAAGCTTCGACGTTCTTGAAGCGCGCGATCTTCTCTTCCAGCTCCATGTGAATCTTCATCGTGCCCGCGATGGTGCGCACCGCTCCCGACCCGACGCCATACTTGCGCGTGGCTTCAAGCGCCGCTTCGCGCAGCTTAGGATGCGTAGTGAACCCAAGGTAATTGTTCGAGGCAAGGTTAATGACTCGCTTGCCGTCGAAAGTGCAGACCGGCGCCTGCTCGTCCTCCAGCACGCGCAGCTTGAAGTGCGTGCCCTTGGCCTTGAGTTCGTCGAGTTGCTCGGTCAGGAATGCGAGCGGATTGGTGCGCGTAGCAGTGGGCATGGGTTCCTCGAATCGGTATTGATCTCTTGTAGAGACGCGGCTTGCCGCGTCTCGGCAGCGCCGGAAAACTCAACGGCGCGAAACCAGAGTTATTCCGCCGTCTGAGACGGGTCAAGCCCCGTCTCTACACGAGTTCTTCGGCAATCGCTAAATAGTCTACTCCCGCCTTTGCTGTCCGGCCTTGGGCTGTCCGAGCGCTGCAATCGTTCCCTTGGTCGCACGCAGATAGTCAGCCGGCGCAATCAAAATCTGCAGCCCCCGAACCCCAGCCGAAATCGAAACCACCTCTAACAGCTCAATCGTCTCGTCCACAAACACCGGATACTCGCGCTTGGCCGCCAGCGCGGTCACGCCGCCGCGAATGTACCCGGTAAGAGCCTGCAATTCTTTCACCGGGACGAGTTGAATTTTTCGTTCTCCCGCCGCGGCCGCCAGCGCCTTCAAGTTGAGTTCCTGATCGCCGGGGATCGCCGCCATAACGATTCCGTTGCGGTCGCCGCGTGCCACCAGCGTCTTGAAAACCTGCTCGGGCGGCAACCCGATCTTGGCGGCAACCGTTTCCGCAGCGAGATCGTTGGGATCGACCTCGTACGCGCGCAGCTCGTAGCGGATCCCCAGCTGATCGAGCAACCGCGCCGCATTGGTCTTAGAAATCGACTCCTTCGCCATAACTGATTGAATTATAAATACTTTACAAGTAAGTCCTTATTTCTCAAAGACCTGGCAAACAGACACTGCTAAGTCTTTGATTCCAAAAGACCGCGACCAGGGGGGTCTTTCAAGTCCGCATTTCAAAGCCCGTTCCGACAGTTCCCAAAACCCGTAATCGTGCAAGAATTGGAACCGCAATCAACTTCTTCTCGGAGGCTTCTGTGCGTCTTCTGCTGCATTGGGTTCTAAGCGCTATCGCGGTTTGGATTGTCGCCCACATCGTCCCGGGCATCAGCGTCAGCGGGCCGACGGCGGCGCTGATCGCGGCCGCGGTCATCGGGCTAGTCAACGCAACCATCGGTCTGTTGCTCAAGATCGTCACCTTTCCGTTAACCATCGTGACGCTCGGCCTGTTCTGGTTCGTGATCAACGCGCTCATGCTGGAACTGGCGGCATGGCTGGTGCAAGGATTCGCGGTGCGCAACTTCTTCGCGGCGTTTATCGGCGCCATCGTACTGAGCATCGTGAGTTCGGTGTTGCAGTGGCTATTCATGCTGCGCCGCCGAAGGAGCTAACAGCCTGTGGTGAACGTAGGATTTGTATCAGGGCATGCCTTCAGGCATGCCGCAAGTGCCGTGTTAGGAATGCGCCTTTAGGAGCTGGTTTTGGGCAACTGGAGTTCCACCACAGGCTGCTAACACAGCTATTGATTTGCCAAGCGTAACTCGGCGAACACACGCTGCACCTGCTGTTCGGTGGCATCGAGCGATCCGGAGTTATCGATTACGAAATCGGCGGCTTTGATTTTTTCTTCGTCGGGAATTTGCGCGGCCATGCGGCGAGTTACTTCGGCGCGGGCAGCGTCTTCTGAAATTCCCAGGCGGCGAGCGTAGCGCAGAATGCGCTGTTCGGGCTGGCAGGTGACGACGATTAAACGGTCGAAGCGGACGGCGGCTCCGGCTTCGAGAATGAGGGCGGCTTCGACGATGGCGATGGCGTTCGGATCGCGTTGGCCGATGTCCTCCATCCACTCGTTTTGGTGGGCGACGACGGCGGGATGCACAATTTGGTTGAGCTCCTTGACGCGCGGGGACGCGCCAAACGCGGCTTCGGCCAGCCTGGGACGGTTGATGCTTCCGTCGGGATTCAGGATTTCGCGGCCGAAGCGGCGGACGACTTCCTCATAGACCGCGTGACCGGGCTGCATGAGCCAGTGCGCGACGGCATCGGCCTGGAGCAGGTGCGCGCCGAGTTTCAGAAACATCTCGCCGACAACGGATTTACCGCTCGCAATGCCACCGGTGAGGCCGAGTTTGAGCAATCGCTTGTCTCCTAACCACCTCTGCAATCTGACCTGTCACCTATGACCTTCTCTCCCGCGCCGCAGCACGGCGGCTTTTACCGTGTTGGCCATCAGCATGGCGATAGTCAGCGGCCCGACGCCTCCGGGAACGGGCGTGATGGCTCCGGCGACTTCGGCTACCTCGGGGTGGACGTCGCCCACCAGGGTTGAGCCTTTGGCAAGAAACGTTTCTTCGCGCTTCTTGTTTCCGGGCTTATCCCCGGAGAAGAAGCGGTCGAAATCCTTTCGCTCGGTGATCCGGTTGATGCCGACGTCGATCACGGTGGCTCCGGGCTTCACGTAGTCGCGGGTGACCATGCCGGCGCGCCCAATCGCCGCGACCAGAATGTCGGCGCGGAGGCAAACTTCGGGCAGGTCGCGCGTTTTCGAGTGGCAGACGGTGACGGTGGCGTTTTGATTCAGCAGCAGCATGGCAACGGGCTTGCCTACAATGTCGCTGCGTCCGACGACCACGGCTTCTTGGCCGGCAACCGGAATCTGGCTGCGCCTTAGGATTTCCATGACACCGGCCGGCGTGCAGGGCACCAAACCCGGTCGCTGCGTGGAAAGATAGCCGACGTTCATGGGGTGGAAGCCGTCCACGTCTTTTGCGGGATCGACCGCCAGCAGAACCTTTTTGGCATCGACGTGCGCGGGCAGCGGCAACTGCACCAGGATGCCGTCGATTTCGTCGCG
>PKXK01000152.1:0-27275 GCA_003132325.1 Acidobacteriaceae bacterium | reverse complement strand
ACCAGCACCACGGCGAGCCCGGGACGCACACCCGATAATGCCAGGGCTTTTGCCTGGGCGGTGACTTCCGCGCGAATTTCAGCGGCTATTTTGGTACCGTCGAGAATCCTGGCTGCCATCCCACCTCGCTGCGTCGTGCTGTGAATGGAAAAGCGATTCTATCGCATCGCTATGCCGAACCAGAACTCCGTGCCTCCGTGGTAGGTGTTGCTCGGAACCTGCACCCGCTCCGCGTTACAATGGACCTGCCATGATTTCCCAGGATCTGCTCGACATGCTGGTCTGCCCGGTTTGCAAGAAGCCGGTGGTCCTGAACGCGAACGGGGATGGTCTGAAATGCGGCGAATGCCGCCGTGTGTACCCCATTCAGGACGACATCCCGATCATGCTGGTGGACGCCGCAAGCATCAAAGATTGACGTATCAAGGATTGACGCGGCCTGAAACCGCAGCTGGCAGAGCACCCCGCCAAAGTACAAAGTTCGGTTCCCTCCCGTCTCGAAACGACATTTAGTGTCAATTTGTGTCAATCCGGCAACGGTGGACATTTTCATGTTCCCCAGCCGCCTGCCGATGATATCCCCGCAACCTTTTGCAAACTCTTGGGTTCTAACAGTAGGGGTTCCAGGAAACTGACTCTAGTGATGTACCAAAGTTACGGCATTACGATTGCTGTAACGAGGTAGGCTGCCGATGAATCCAATGGGAGCAGCGGCGGGAGGTCGACGATGAGAATAGCCATGAAAGAACGGTTTACGGTGACGGAACTGTGCGCCCTGCGAAACGACCTCATCGAGGGCGGCATGGTGGATTCTCGCGAAGCAGCGGAACTGCTGCAGGTTTTCCTGGCGGGGCGTGGCTATGGGGTTTCGCAGACGGCTGCCATCGACGCCGCCGGACGGGTGGAAATGGCCGGCTGTTCCTTGCCGGTACTGGAGCGTGAACTGGAAGGGCTGGCGCTGGTGATGTAAAGTTTCGCGCATCGATTAAGAGGTGTTGCGCATCCAAGAAAGCAATGAAGCGAGGTTAACGGGAAACTGATCTAGCTCAACTCAGCGATCGACAGTTTCTCAGTACGAAGAGCCGGGCACAATCGCCCGGCCTTTTGTATTTCTGGGACGCTTCGCGGGTTGATGGAGAGCGGGGACGTCTCCGTCCGGCTAGGCGGACGAGTCGCCCGTCCCCAGACGAGATTGGGACTAGGGGAACTCTGATCAAGTCCCGGGGGCCTCCGTGCACCCCTGTGTACCCCGTGGTTCAAGGTTTTCGATGGTACTTAATCAGAGTTGCTCTAGAGATTCTCAACCGCCTTTTGCAGTGCCCGCGAGATTCCCTCGGGGTCGCTTTCTGGCGAAAACTGTATGGGCTTGCCGATGCGCACTTGAATCTTTCCGGGCGCCGCAAACTTCTTTCCGGCCTTCTTGACCTCAAACAAGCCATCAATCCGCATCGGCAGGATGGGGATGCGCAGATTGTTGGCGAGCAGGCCGACTCCGTTGCGGAAGGGGCAGAGCTTGCCGTCTTGCGTGTGCTTTCCCTCGGGAAAGACCAGCACGCTGTAGCCACGGTCGACGGCCTCTCCGGCGTAGGCGAAGCTCTTGCGGAAGCCGGACTGTCGCGGCAGTGGGAACAGATTCAACAGGGCGACTCCGAGCGTCCATTGCACCCGGTCATAGATTCGTTTGAACCAGGCGCGATCCGAAGCGGGCGAGCGCAACCGTTCTAGCGCCTCGCCGCCGGTTGCAGTCGCCAGTTTGTGGCGGAAGCGCGCGGGTAGTGCCGTCTGGATGAATCCGACATCGACATCGGCAACGTGGTTTGAGACGACCAACAGCGGCCCGCGAACGTCGCGCAGGTTCTCGCGCCCGGTCACGCGGGGCCATCCCAGAAGAAACACCGCCGGGCGCGCGAGCAGATAATGTGACGCCAGGCGCAGCCACGTCGTTGGCCAGCGCAGGGTCCATCGGGGATAGTGAAAAGCCAGCCCCGTTAGTCGTTGGTCGTCGGTCGTTGGTCGTTCGGAGGGTTTGCCAACGACTAACGACTGACGACTAGCGACTGCCGTATCCCGCAGCAACTTTTCCAGATCGCCGACGGTCGCTGCATTCGCGAAATTCGTTTCGTTCAGGTCGACCTGGTAGCGGTCTTCGAGCGCACTGAGCAGTTCGACTCGCTCCAGCGAACTTAAGCCCAGGCCACTCTCAAGATTTGCGTCCGGCATCAGGGTTTGCGCGGCGCGGCCGGTGATTCGCGTTAGTAGTTCGGCGAGCGGACTGGCGGCGTTCGTGGGCGCTTGTCCGCGGAGGGCCGCTTCAACCGCATCGCGAATCACGTTGCGGCGCGGTTTTTGGGTGGAACTGCGGGGGAAGTCTTCCTCGGGCCAGACGAACCAGGTCCGCATGCGCTGAAACTCGGCGAGGGTTTCGTTGGCGCGGGAGACGGGGCGAGCCCCGTCTCTACTGGGGAAATCGCGCAGGATCAAGACGGCGCAGGGTTCGGCATTGCCGCCGCGCTCAAGCCCTACAACCACGCAGTCCTTAACTTCTTCCTGCTGCCGCAGCGCCGCTTCGAGGTCCTCGGGATAGATGTTCATGCCGGCGGGCGTGACGATCACTTCTTTCTTGCGGCCCTTGAAGAAAAGATTGCCCTGCTCGTCGAGCGCGCCCAAGTCGCCGGTGCGATACCAGCCTTCGTCATCTTCACGCGCGACAGGTTGCAATTCGCGGCCGTTCCAGTAGCCGCTGGCGACGCCGCTGCCCCGCACCAGGATTTCTCCATCGTCCGCCAGCTTAATTTCGCGCCCGGGCAAAACCTTGCCGATCGATCCACGGCTGGTGTGGAAAGGATGGTTCAGGCTGATCAGCGAAGTGGTTTCGGTCAAGCCGTAGCCTTGGACCACGGCATATCCCAGGCGATGCCAGAATTCTTCGGTCTCGCGATCGAGCGCGGCCCCACCGCTGATCATGGCCCAGAATTTCCATCCGAACTGGCGGCGGATGTCGCGGAAGGTCCACCAGCGTCGCAGAAAATGCTGGCTCTTGGCGGCATCGAAGCGCGCGGCAAAATCCTCGCGGGCGCCAGTGGCCTCGAGATCGCGTTCGATCTTCTGCTTCAGCGACTCGATCATGCGCGGGACAGCCACCAGCACGGAAACCCGCTCGCGACGGATCGTCGCCATGACTTCAGTCGGGTTGAATGTGTTTTCGAACACCACCGTGCCGCCCAGCAGCGGGGGAAGAAAGATTCCCAGGAACTGGCCAAAGACGTGGCTGAGCGGCAGCAGGTTCAGGAAGCGAATCGGATGCACCAGCCGTTCGTACTTCAGATATTTCCTGATCTCGGTTTCGATCGGGGCGAGGTTGCCGACCACGTTGGCGTGGGTGAGAACGACTCCCTTGGGCTCGGCCGTGGTGCCGGAGGTGAAAACGATTTCGAGCGGATCGGAAGGCTGAATCTGGGCGGGACGAAAGCGTTCGGCCGGACGTTCCGCAACTGCAGCCGCCAGATCGGCGGGGTCGATGGTTGCGATGCCCGGGGTTTGCTCGCTGTTCGTTCTTTCGCTCGCTTTCTCGAACAGCGAGGCGCGCGCGCGCGGACACAACACCAGCCGGGTCCGCACCTGCGCGCTGATCCGGCACGCAAAATCAGGGCTGGCGGCATCATCGATGGGGACGGCAATGACCCCGCAAAGCGCGCATCCGAGGAACGCCGCGACCCACTCGGCGCAGTTCGGACTCCACAGCAGCACCGCATCCCCTTTGCCGATGTTGCGCGCCTCGAGCTCGTGGGCAAACTGATACGCCATTCCGGCAACGCGCTGGTAGCTCCAACGCTCGCGCCGGTATCCGCGCGGAAACACGTAGGCGCAGGCGTCATCCTTGCCCCAGCGTTCGAAATCGTCCAGCGAATCCAGCACACTTGCCCGCACACCCTGTTTAGTAGCACAATTCCCAGAACTTTACAGGTCGTAACTGTTCCAGAATCGAAACTGTACGGGATGACTGCCAGGAATGGCTGCCGGAAGTGACTGACGCTCGCGGCTGTAATCTGGGGCTCGATGACTGAACTCTCTGCAATTCGCGCCGTTATCATTCGCATCGTATTTCCACTCGGACTGTGCGGCATGCTCTCGTGCCAGCCGCCGCCGGCCACAAATGGCGCGAGCTCGGCGCCGTCTTCTGCGATGGCCAAGCGGGCTGAAGTCCGCCCGGCCGGTCCCGCGCGCGACCTCAGCCAGGACGAAGCCGCCGGTGGACACATTCTGCGCAAGCATGTTGGACAGACCGATGACCAGCTGCGCGAGCGCCTGGAGCGGGAACCTCGCATCACCGGCGCCTCCACCTACACCGATCGCCCAACGGCGGAGCAGGCCGTGGGCGCGGCGATCGCAACCTCGCAGGACCGAATCCAGCGCTGGCTCGGCCGCTCGGGTGGACATCCGAACCTGGTGCTGGACTACGACAGCGCGAGTCCGATTGGGCGCACCATCAATCGGGGCGAGAGCCAGCCTCGACCGTGCGCGCACGCGCTAGTCGTATTAAAATACTCCGGTCCCGGCCAGTACTACGTTTTGACTTCTTATCCGGAGTGCCGCTGATGAGCCCGAAACCGGAAATCACCGCCGCCAACTTTCCCGCGCTGCATACGTTTTTGCGGGGCTACTTCCATGAAGATGTCGCCGACGAGTACGGAACTCCACCGGAGGCGGCCGATCAGTTTTGCGACGACGCGGAAACCGACGAGCGCATTCCGGTGGCGCGGGAGTGGCAGCAGGTCGCGGAACTGACACACGCACAGCCCGCCGCGCTGAATGCGGCATTAAAGAAACTGGGCAGCGCGATTCAGTTAAAGGAAGAGGAGATCCCGCAGGTGGCAGCGATTTTCGCGCGTTGCCTGGCGGTGAAATCGCATCGGCGAGTGGCCAACGAATAACGGACGTGAAGGGCTTCGTATCAAGGGCTTCGTATCAGGGTATCGCTTTAGCGATACCGATAGTTCTTGAAATGAACGCCCCTTCAGGGGCTGCTTACCCTTCCCGGCCCACGCCCAGCGCATCGGCCACGCGGTTAATGTAGTTGAACCAGGATGCGATCAGCGTGATCTGCAAGATGGCCTGATCGTCGAAGCCCGCGGCGCGCAGTTTCTCGTGGTCGTCTTTCCGCACCTTGGTCGCGTCCTGGGTGAGTTTCACCACGTAATCGATCATCACGCGTTCCTGCGACGTGATGGGCGCGGTCGTGTAATCGCGTTCCAGCGCTTCGACCAGTTCCTTGTCCAACGTGACACGACGCAGAAACTCTGCGTGGGACTCGATTCAATACACGCACCGGTTGGCCACCGAAACCATGGTGGCGATCATCTCGTGGTGACGCCGCTGGAGCGGCAAGTCGGGAGACATCAGCGCGCCGAAGGTCGAGAACGCATGGTGAAGGGCCTGCGGAATCAAAGAGTGCGAGGCCACGATCTGGGAAGTAACGCCCTGGGAGCCGCCGCCTTCGGCGGGATGCATGGGAACGGCGTACTCCTGCGGGTAGAGCGATTTCTGCCCCGCCACCGCCTGCCGCAGTTCGTCGTCAGCTTCGGAGAGCGGGATGGTACGAATCCAGGTCATAGTTGAGAGTTCTCAGTTCTCGGTTCTCAGTTCTCAGAAAAACCCCACACAATCATTGTTGCCACCGTTCGGGGTGGTGTGTCAATGCATGGCCAGGGTTTACTGAGAACTGAGAACTGGGAACTCCCCGCCGCGCACTATAATTCCCCAGTCATGTCCAGTTCCGCCATCGAGAAGAAGATCGAAGCCCTGCGCGAGAAGATCCGGCATCACGAGTATCGCTATTACGTGCTGGACGCGCCAGAAATTTCGGACGCGGAGTTCGACGCGTTGATGAACGAGCTCAAGCGGCTCGAAGCCGAGCATCCGAAGCTGATTACACGGGACTCGCCTACGCAGCGCGTGGGCGGCAAGCCGCGCGAAGGATTCGTGAAGGCGAAACATTCCTCCCCCATGCTCTCGCTCGACAACGCATACAGCGAAGAGGAGTTGCGCGACTGGGAGCGGCGCGTGCATGAGCTGAGCGGACGAACCGACATCGAGTACATGTGCGAGTTGAAACTGGATGGAATGTCCCTGGCGCTCGTCTACCATGACGGCCGTCTGGAGCGCGGCATCACCCGCGGCGATGGGAACGTGGGCGAAGACGTGACCTTGAATGTGCGGACGGTGCGCTCGGTTCCGTTGTCGGTAGCGAAGGACAAGTTGAAGAAGGCCGGAATCCCCGCGGATTTCGAGGTGCGGGGCGAGATGCTGATGCCGCTGGCGGCTTTTCGTAAGTTAAATGAAGAGCGCGAAGGGCAGGGGCTGGCGGTGTTCGCGAATCCGCGCAACTTTACCGCAGGGACGGTGCGGCAGCTCGATCCGTCAATCACCGCGCAGCGCCGCATGAATTACTTCGCATACATGCTGTTGAAGGACGGACGAACTTATTTCGACCGCCAATCGAAAGCGATGGATGCCATGGAGGCGGCAGGGTTCAAGGTGAATCCGAATCGCAAGCTGGCGAAGAATCTGACGGAAGTCTGGAAGTTTATTCAGAGCTGGGAGCACAAGCGCGAATCGCTGCCCTACGAAATCGACGGAATCGTCATCAAGGTGGACCGCACGGCGTGGCAACAGGAACTGGGCTTCACCGGGAAGGCTCCGCGATGGGCGATTGCCTATAAATATGCGGCGCGCGGGGCGGTGACGCAAATCGAAAATATCGTTCCCCAGGTTGGACGAACAGGAAAGTTGACCCCGGTGGCGTGGCTGAAGCCAGTTCCGATTGGTGGCACGACGGTTTCGCGCGCCACGCTGCACAACATGGATGAGATCGAGCGCCTGGGAGTAAAGATTGGCGACTGGGTCGAGGTGGAACGCGGCGGCGATGTCATTCCGAAAGTGGTGAAGGTGGTCGAGGATGATAAAGACCGTCCTCGCGGCGACCAGCAGTTCGAAATGCCCGAGCATTGTCCGGTGTGCGGCGGCAACGTGGTGCGGACGCCGGGCGAAGTGGACCATCGCTGCGTAAACGCCAACTGTCCGGCGAAGCTGCAGGGGACGATTCTGCATTTTGCCTCGCGGCACGTGATGGATATCGACGGGCTGGGCGAGGTGCTGGTGAATCAACTTACCGAGCGCGGCCTGGTAAAGAATGTTGCCGATCTCTACAAGCTGACGAAAGACGATCTACTGCAGCTCGAACGCATGGGCGAGAAGTCGGCGGAGAACGTGCTGGCGGAGATCGAGGCCTCCAAGAGGCTGCCGCTCGAGCGCGTGATCTACGGGCTGGGAATACGGTTTGTGGGCGAGCGTACGGCGCAGTTTCTGGCCGAGCACTTCGGCTCGCTGGACGCGGTCATGAAGGCGAGTGCGGAAGAATTGGAGGAAGTGAACGAAGTCGGGCCGCGGATCGCCGAGAGCATCGTGGAGTTTTTCGCCGATGAGCATAATCGCAAGCTGGTAACCGACCTGCGCAAGGCGGGCTTGACCTTCACCGGGCAGAAGAAAGAAAAAGGCACGAAGCTGGCAGGGAAAACTTTTGTGCTGACGGGCACGCTGTCGCGCCACACGCGGGACGAAGCGAAGAAGATGATTGAAGACGCGGGCGGCCGCGTTTCCGGGTCGGTCAGCAAGAAGACGGATTATGTGGTGGCGGGAAGCGACGCGGGATCGAAGCTGGACAAGGCTCGGGAGTTAGGCGTGAGCGTCGTCGGGGAAGAGGAGTTGGAAGGTCTGGTGGGTTAGGTCACAGAGGCCAACTAATGGATGCAACCTTAGGGTTGCTATTTCCCCCCAACCCCGGGACGGGCGAGACGCCCGTCCCTCCACAAGCTAATCGAACGCTACTTCTTCGCGGTCGGCGGCAATACGCCATTCAGCCGCAGGTACATTGCGGCCTCGGCATAGTGGTCGGCCCAATTGCTGACTAGGACCATGCTGGCCCAGGCGCGCGAAGCCTCGTGTCCGTGGAAGACCTCCGTCGTCTCGGCGAGCTTTGAGTCGTCCATCTTCGCGAGGGAGTCGGCGCAGAAATCGAACGAGGCCTTGAGCGCCGCGACAAGTTTGTCTTTGCCGTCCGATTCTTTTGCTTCTTCAACCTTGGGAGCGGGAACGGCGGCGGCTCCGCTGCACAGCGCGTTGTTCGCTTCAATCATGTGAGCGACGAGGTGGCCGAACGTCATCTGGTCGGGAGTGGGTTTGTAATTGAATTTGTCGGCCGGCATGGCTTCGACGGCGGCGATGGTGTTCTTCTGGCGGCCGGGCAGGATGTCTCGGAGCGCACTGCTGACCGGGTTCTTGGTTTGTGCGGTTGCCGCCGACGCTGCCAGCAGCAGCAAGGCTGGGATCAAGAAAGCTTTCTTCATTTTGTCCTCCGGGTTCGGGAAGTAAGGATAGCGCGGGCGGGAGGGTGTGCGCCACCCGAACTTCAGCCGGTCCCATTGCGCAAAGGCCTAAGCTCCGGCATAATAATTGTTTGTCTTTACCTCGCCGGACTCTTCCGGGCAAAGGATACCGAAGTCTGTGTTAATGATCCGACTGGCGCGCTTTGGGGCGCGCAAACAACCGTATTACCGAGTGGTNNAATCCGCGCACCAATCCGGCCACGTTCGACCTGAAACGGGAGCGCATTGAGCATTGGGTTTCGAAAGGCGCCCAACTTTCGGACCGGGTCAGGAAACTGCTGGCTCTCCCCGCACCGGCCGCCGCTTCAGTCGCGTAACCACAACTACATTCGCCAAATTAGAGCCGAGTTCAGGACCCGAATTCAGGAGCAAAGTGTAATGATCGAGCCCGCCGCCAGCCCGCGCGCCATGATTGAGCACATCGCCAAGGCGATTGTCGACGCCAAGGGCGACGTTTTTGTCGACGAGTACGAAGACGGGGATGAAACCGTCATCGAACTGGAAGTCGCCGAGGCCGATTTGGGCAAGATCATTGGCCGCTCCGGCCGCGTGGCTCGCGCCTTGCGCAACGTGCTGAGCGCCGCGGGCTCGAAGGTGGATAAGCGCTACGCGCTCGAGATCATCGAATAGACGATCATCGAAGAAGATCGCCGAACAGGAGAGCATCGAATCGCGCCCCCGGACGCAACCGGCGAATGGATCACCCTGGCGGTCGTGATCAAGACGCAGGGACGCCGCGGAGAAGTCGCGGTGGAATTGCACACCGATGTTCCGGACCGCTTCCGGCAAAACATGCGGCTGTGGGCGCTTGCGAAAGACGGGCAGCGCCGCGAAACAACGGTCGAAGATCTCTGGCCGCATAAGAGTTTTCTGGTGTTGAAGTTTCAGGGCTTCGAGACGATTTCCGATGCCGAGCCGCTGGTGGGCGCCGAGCTTCAGCTTCCGCGCAGTGAACGCGCCCAGTTGGAGCCAGGCTGGACGTACCTGAGCGACCTGATCGGTTGCACCGTGTTCGACGGCCAGCGCCAGATCGGCGAGATTGAAGACGTCGAGTTCGGCGCCGGAGAAGCGCCGCTGCTGGTGGTGAGTAGTGGAGCGAAGCTGCCCTACCAGATCCCCTTCGCCGAGGCGTATCTGGAGAAGTTGGATCTGGAGCGAAGACAAGTTCGGATGAAGTTGCCGGAGGGCTTGCTGGAAGTGAATGCGCCGCTGGCAAAGGAAGAGAAAGAAAGAAGTCGTTAGTCGTTGGTCGATGGTCGTTCGGAACCTGGGATTTGGCTAACGACGAACGACCAGCGACTGGTCCGCCAATGAAGGTCGACATTCTCACGATCTTTCCCGACTTCTTTCGCGGACCGCTGGATTATGGAATTGTGCGCCGGGCGCGGGAAACGGGCCTGGTGGAAATCAACATCCACGATCTGCGGGCGTTTACGAAAGACAAGCACCGCACCGTGGATGACCGCCCGTTTGGCGGCGGCGAGGGCATGGTCCTGAAGCCGGAACCGATCTTTGAATGTTTGGAGTCGTTCGGCGACGTGGCGTCGCGTGAGGCGCGTTTAAGCGCCGGCGCGAAGCAGTCGGTGATTCTGCTTTCGGCACAGGGATGCAGGCTCGATCAGACGCTGGCCGCGGATCTTTCCGCGCTTGAGCGTATGGTCCTGATCTGCGGACGCTACGAGGGCGTGGACGAACGCATCAGCGAGCACCTGGCGGATCGCGAAGTCTCGATTGGCGACTATGTGCTGAGTGGCGGCGAACTGGGTGCGGCTGTGATTGTGGACACGGTCACGCGGCTGATTCCGGGCGCGGTAGGCAACCAGAATTCGACGCGGCAGGAGTCGTTCACCGAGCACGCTGAGCTGACGGGTGACGGTCCGAGTTCGACCTGCGTTTCCGGCGGATTGCTCGACTATCCGCATTACACGCGGCCCGCGGATTTTCGCGGCATGGCGGTGCCGGAAGTGCTGGTAAACGGCAACCACGACCAGATTCGCAGCTGGCGCCGCAAAACGGCTTTGGCAAAAACGTTGCGCAACCGTCCCGATTTGTTGGAGCGGGTCGCGCTGACGGCGGAAGACAAGGAATTGCTGGCCCAGATTAAGGGCAAGAGTTAGGAAGGAAACGATTATGCGCAATCCGATTATCGAAAAGCTTTTGGCGAAATCACGCCGCACCGACCTCCCGAAGTTTGGCCCCGGAGATACCATCAAGGTGCAGGTCAAGATCCGAGAAGGCGAAAAAGAGCGTCTGCAGGCCTTTGAAGGCGTCGTCATTGCCCGGAAGCGAGGTGCCCAGCCCAGCTTCACCGTCCGCAAGATCAGCTTCGGGCAGGGCGTGGAGCGTATTTTCCCCATCGACTCCAAGGTCATCGACAAGATTGACGTNNGCCAAGCTCTACTACCTGCGCGGGCTCAAGGGCAAGGCCGCGCGGTTGAAAGAAGTCGAACAACAGTAGGCGACCTGCTGCTTGTGTGGGGACAGGGCTTTGCCCCGTCCAAGCGGGGCGAAGCCCCGCTTCCACACAATCGTGGAACTTCTGCTCTTGCTTCCCATCTCTTCTTCGGCGAAGATGCTGATCAGCTTCCGTGTCCAAGCCGTCCAAATCAAAGACTCCGAACGCAGACCGGGTGTCTCCCTCCGCCGCGAAGTTGCGCTTCCTAAAAAAACTCCGCTGCACCCTGAACTTTGAGAAGCGGGCATGGGCCGAGGGCGCTGAACACGTTGCCGGAGTCGACGAAGTGGGCCGCGGATCGCTGTTCGGCCCGGTCGTCGCCGCTGCCGTGATCCTCGATCCGGCCTACCGCATTCGTGACCTGCGTGATTCGAAACTGATTCCCGCTGAGCGCCGCGAAGAACTCGCGCTCCGAATTCTCGAGCATTGCATCGCGTGGGCCGTGGCCGCCGTAGATTCCGCCCGCATCGATCAAATCAATATCTATCAAGCATCGCGCCTCGCCATGCTACATGCCGTCGAGCAACTGGCGCCGGCGGCGAGCTATCTTCTGGTCGATGCCGTGCGGCTCGATTGCGACCTTCCGCAACAAGCGATCATTCACGGCGACGCGCTCTCGGCCTCGATCGCAGCCGCCTCCATCGTCGCGAAGGTGGAACGCGACCGCATGATCTCCGCCTGGGACCCGGTCTTTCCCGTGTACGGCCTGGCCTCGAACAAGGGATACTGCACTCCGCACCACCTCGCGGCCTTGCGGGAGCACGGCCCCTCGCCGCTGCATCGGCAGTCGTTTTCGCCGGTGTGGAGCGCACCGATTCCGCAGGAAGTCTTGGGTTTTATGCTGGACCCCACTTCTGAGGTAACTCCCAGTGACGAAGAGCCGGTGGCAGCAATTTCGGAGGGCTAGTTCCCGCCCCGGCCGGACGGGTGAGGCGCCCGTCGCTCCATCGGAAAAAGGTCAGGCGGCCTTGGCGGGCGCGTCCATTTCCCTGGTCCGCTGCCAGGTGTAAACGATGCGGTGGATTACCGTGATCGTCGATAGCACACCGATCACCCAGAGCGCCGGGGCCATGACGTTGAACAGGGCGCCGATGATCAGCAGCACCAACCGTTCGGGGCGTTCCATGAAACCAACGCGGCACAGGCCGATGAGCGACTCGGCGCGGGCACGGGCATAACTCACCATGATGGCGCTGATCATGGCCAGCGCGGCCAGCACGACATAGAAGAATCGGTTGCCACGCGCGTAGAAAACCAGCAACCCAAAGAACAGCGACGCATCGCTGTAGCGGTCGACGACGGAATCGAAAAATCCCCCAAAGCGGGTCACTTGGTTCGAAAGGCGGGCGACGCGGCCGTCTACCAAGTCGAAGAATCCCGATCCGATGATGACCAGGCCGGCATAGAAAAACATGCGGCGCTGGTTGAGGTCGTTGGCGTATCCAAACAAAAACGCGGCGTAGGTGTTGACCACCAGTCCCATCACGGTGAGGGCATTGGGATTGATGTGCGAGAGCGCGAGCAGACGCACGATGGCGTCGAGCAGAACGCCGCAGGCACGTCCGAATCCGCTGGTCCAGCTCAGGTAGCGTCCGCTCATGCAGCGCTCCACAGAATAGTGCGGCTCACGATGTTGCAGGTCATTCCGGCTCCGGCTCCGATCCCAGTTCCGCTTCCAGCTTGGCTTCGGCGAGATCGTGCATGGTCGAGAGCTTCAGGATCTCCATTTCGCGGCTTCCGCCGGGCGTGACCACCATGGCGGTGTCGCCAACTTTCTTGTTCAGCAGAGCGCGGCCGATCGGCGAGGTGGTGGAGATTTTGCCGGCGGCCACGTCGGACTCTTCGCTCATCACGATCTGGTATTCCATTTCTTCATTCTTGGTGCCGTCGAAGATCGTCACCGTCGAACCGAGACCAACTTTATCCTTGGGGATATTGTTCATGTTGATCAGCGACAGTTCGGCGAGGCGCTTGCCCAGTTGGCGGACGCGCGCCTTCAGGTACTCCTGGCGCTGTTTGGCCGTGTGATACTCGGCATTCTCGCTGAGGTCGCCCATGGCCACGGCCTTCTTGATCTCTTTGGGGATATCGAAGGCCAGTTCGTGCTCGAGCGTGTTCAGTTCGTCCCGAAGCTTCTTCTTGATCTGCTCCGTCATCCTTGGCATTATAACCCTCGGCCATCGGGAAAGGGGCGCTTGCGGTGCGGGATTCACGCCGCGACATTCCGATCCAACCTCATCAACCGAAATGACTTAACCAGGACAACCGACCCCGACCTTACTCGTGTGGTGACGGGGCGGAGCCTGCCCTGAGCCGAGCGAAGGGCCCCGTACCGGCGGGGCGGAGCCCCGCCACCACACAGCTTCTCGATTGCCTTCGGAGCGGCGCTCGACTAGACTATAAGATGTTCTCCCACCCTCGGGCGAGGGCCCCTCCATGAACGGCGACCGCGTTTTCCACATCGGCGAGAAGGTCGTTTACCCCAACCACGGCGTCGGAATTATTGAACAAATCAGCAGCCGGACCATGGGAGCCACAGTCGAAAAGTTCTACCTGCTCAAAATCGCAGCCAGCAGTTTGAAGGTGATGGTGCCGTTCTCGAACGTCGGCAGCGTCGGGATGCGTCCGGTGGTGCGCAATGGCGAGGTGGAGAAGATTGTCGATTACCTCTCCTCCGGCGAATGCATCAACGCAGCCGATTGGAAAGACCGGTTCAAGGAGAATTCCGACCGCATGCGCACCGGGGCGCTCTCGGACGTGGCTGCGGTATTGAAGAGCCTGCTCATCCTGGGACAGGCGAAGTCCCTTTCCTTCCGCGAAAAAAAGATGCTGGAGCGCGCCCGGTTCTTACTGGTCAGCGAAATCGCCATCTCGCGGAACTGCGAGGAGAATCTGATTGAACAGGCTCTCACCAAGGCTCTGACGAAGTGTAATCTGCGCTTCCCGGAGATTAGCGAACTCGCCTCCTGACCGCGTTTAGCGGGCTCCGCAGTGAAACCGGACGCCGCTCTCATCCAGGAAGATCGGCGGTTTCGTCATCGAGAGGCGGCAATTTACGGTACGCCTCGATAATTTTTCCCGCTTCGAGCGCGTCTTCTTCGCGCACCAGAATGACCGTCCCCCCAACCCCGGGAAACGCGTTCTGGACCGCATCAATGGATTTCAAATCCGACTCGATGCCGGCAGATTCCAGCAAGCCCTGGACGACGATGGCTTCGTTTTCCTGCTCGCTGTCGAAAATCTTGACGAGCTTTTCGTTGGGCTCGGGTTGAGACTCGGGTTGAGACGAGGAGCTAGTCGATTCTGGCATGGCGTCCTCCGTAGAACTGCCTGACAACAGCTTACGGCAGTTCCCATCCCTCTGTCTTGTTTGAACNNGGGTGGGGACTTCAACTTCCGCAGCCCGTTAGTGCGCATCGCCCAGCTCTTCGTCATCATCCAATCCAAAGAAGACGGGGTCAGTATGGACTGCCAACGCCCGAACCCACCAGGCGCAGAACACCAGGAACGCATGGAGGAGGCCCGAAGACTGCGGCGCCTGCAGGTGATGATAAGCATGGTGATGTCGGTGATCGGCCAGGATCCCGATCTGACGCTGGACGAAGCGGCGGAAATGGCCGCAAACGCCCGCCGCGCCGCTCTCAGCATGTTTCCCGGCAAAGAACTCGCTTACGATATGATCTACCGGCCGCGGCTACAGCGGCTGATCAATGAGCGCTTCCGGTTGCAGTAGGCCTTCGAAGCGCAGGTTGCTCGCTTACCAGTTAGGTCCTAGCCCGCGCATCTGTCGTTGACAGTTGCCCGGAGCAGGTTAAGCTGGTGGACGGCTCAAGAAACAGCCCCGAGGTCGTCTCATGAGAAAACGCGCGTGCAGCAGCCCGTTCTGCGTCGCCTTGCTGGTCTTGTTCTTCTGCGCCGTGGTATTCGCCCAGGATCCCACCAAGGTCGAGCCCACCCATTACAAGCTGGCTTTTGAGAATGAGTATGTGCAGGTGGTGAACGTCCACTATGGACCGCATGAGAAATCGGGCCTGCACGCGCATCCTGGAGGCGTGGTCGTCGTTCTCACCGCCGGGCATCTCCGCTTCACGGATGAAAATGGCAAGACACAAGAGGTGTCTGCCAAGCCGGGCGAGTCCCGATGGTTCCCGCCCTTCAAGCACAAGGTAGAAAACCTCGGCGCGACTTCCTACAACGCCGTCTATATCGGGATCAAGAACAAGCATCTCAACAACGAGGCCAGTCTAAAGGCTGGGCCATCGGAGATGGATGAGCAGACGAAGAAATTTGTGGCAGAGGCGCTCGTGGCCGCGATGAAGTGAGGTTCTACTTCTCGATCCGCTGCAAGCGGAACAGCAGCGTGCCCCATCCCAGCTTGGCGCGCATCTGCACCGGCGTGTGACTGGCATCCTCCGAATACCATACCCACACTTTACCTTTGGACTGCAGCGGGCCGGAGATGGCTTCGGCCGTAACCAGCACGGTGGGGAAGGTTCCGGCCGGCACTTTGATTTGCTCGCGCTTCTCCACCGTGGCGCGGACGATCGTCGTCTTCCCGTCGCTGATCGGGAACTCGTAGCTGGCTCCCGGCTGCAAGGGCAGCGACTGCAGGTAGTAGAAGCCGGTAATGACATCGGTGGCGCAGGCGGCAAGATCGTTTTCGACGTGCTTAGCCTCGCCGGTCTTCAGGTTCTTTTCATCGAGCGTACTTTTCTTGTGAGCGTAATCGAAGTGGATCGAAGTCTCGCGCTTGTGAGAGCCTTCTTCGCTGTGCTTGAAGATCGAGAGCGAGCAGAACGTCCGCGGATCGAAGCGCGATTCAAAGCGGTCATGCACGGGAAAGAGGATGTTGACGGCTCCTGAAGATTCGGCGGAGGCGGTGACTTTACGTTCGTTCCCGGCGGCTTCCATTTTCACGACCGCGGTCCCGGCGGTGATCAGATGCCACTCCGCTAAATACACGTAGCCCCGTCCGTCGGGAAAAGAGTAGTTGGGACGCGGAGGCGCGATTTGAACGGGTGCGGGGCCGATCGTTGCTGTAGGCGGAGGTTGCTGCGCCGACAAAGCCGCGATCAGGAGAATCGGGACAAGCCGCACCGGGAAAATCCGCACAAAGAGCGTCCGCAGTTTGCGAGAACAATTCCGCTTCGTATCAGGGCATCGCTTTAGCGATGCCGACAATTCTTCGAAATCGGATGCCCCTTTAGGGGCTGCGCGGCGGAAATTCAGCACTATTTTTGCGGTCCTTGTACGGAGAAAGCTCACGGCAGACTATCACACCAGCGTAGCGGCCCACGAATCTTAACGCTCCCGATCTTGACGCTCCCGATCTTAACGCCCCCGATCTTAACGATTAAAGATCAGCTTGGCGGCGAGAACCGCCAGCACGACCACGCAGCCGATGCTTGCCTCATATTCGCGGTGCTTCCAGTAGCGTGCGGACGAGTACGCGCTCTGCTGGTCGCCATAGGGTGTAAGCCGGGGCAACAGGCGCGGCACGTGGCGCGCGTAGTCTTCGTACTCGGAGAATGTGTGGCGCAGGTAACGCTCTTCGCCGGCGATGACCGGAATATAAATCACGGCAAACATCAAGAGCATGATCGCGACGATCCACCAACTGCGTGCCGCGATGGCAAAGCCCGCCGCCAGCACCAGCGAGCCGAGGTACAAAGGGTTGCGAGTGTAGGCATAGGGGCCGCTGGTGGTGAGCTGCTTGTCTTTTTGCACGTGGCCGGAAGCCAGTCCGCGCAAGAGTAGCCCGGGAAGCAGCACCAGGCCGCCCGCGATGAGCGAAGTTCTAGTTGGCCGCGCCAGCAACACAAANNCGCTGGCGGCTGGCGAGGGTTGCGACCCGGGTTGTGAAACTTCACTCACTTGGTTCCGCAATAGAACTCTGCAGCAGCTTCCGGGTTGCCGCGACGACTTCGCCGACCGTGATTTCGAGCAGCCCTGGTTCCGGTTCGCGGTGCCGGGTGTGATCGGTGATACTGCTCGCGCTTCGCAGCACAATCGATGGCGTCCCGAAGGGGCCGTTGCGCTCGGGACTGGTCGGTCCAAAAATTGCCACCACGGGAATCTTCAAAGCTGCGGCCAGGTGCACCGGTCCGGTATCGCCGCCGATGAGCAGGCGAGCCCGGCGCGTGAGCGCGACCAACTCCGAAACCGAGCAGGAGATTTTTCGTGCCGCCCCTTCGCTGGCGGCTTCCACGGCCACCGCCAGCTCTTCTTCTCCGGGCCCGTAGTTTACGAGCGAACCTAATCCATCTTTTGCCAGTTCTCTGGCAACCTGCCCATAACGCTCGGCCGGCCATCGCTTCGCTCCCCAGCCCGCGCCAGGATTGAGAATCGCGAAAAATTTCCCATCCGCCGTCAGGCTGGCAATCTTGCTCTCCGCGTCCGGGTCTACGGGAAACTCTGTCCGGGCCTCCGCTGCGATTGAAATGCCCGCCGTTGACATGCTCGCCCTTGAAACGACCGCTCCCGCCAGCGCCAGTGCCTGTTCGACGACATGAGCGCCATTCGTTTTCAAGAGCACTTGCCGGGTGTAGAACATGCTGGCGGCATTCTCGCGCGGCTGTGTGCTGCCATACACAACGGGCGCGCCCGACCACCGGGCGAGCAACGCCGAACGCACCGCCCCCTGAAAATCGATCACCGCGTCGTAGTGAATTCCGCGCAACTCGCTCAAGCCGGCGGCCATCTGCTGCCAGGTGTTGAATGAGAAGGGGGCGCGCCGCCATTCCGCCGTGTTGACGGAATGCACGCGGTCGACCAGCGGCCGCTGTGGAGAGCGCCGCCCCGATCGCGGGTAGCGCAACGTGCACAGCAGTTCCGCCCAGCGCTCCTCGACCAGCCATCCCAAGGTGGCATGAGGAAAAGCCTGGCGCAGCGCGGCGGCCGCAGGCAGAGTGTGAATGATGTCTCCCATCGCGCTGAGCCGCACGACGAGCACGCTGTCGCATCGGGGAGTATTGACCGTCACGATTTTCGCGGCCCCAGCCGCGAACGGATAATCTCAGTGGCCGAGTGATTCTTGGGATCGCCCACGATGACAACGCGGCCTCCACAGGCTTCGACTTCAGCGCGCTCGGGGACGCTCTCCGCCGTGTAGTCCGTGCCTTTGGCATGGAAATCAGGTCGGATTTCGCGAATGATGGCGCGCACGTCGTTTTCTGGAAAGACTACGACCGCGTCCACGTCCTCGATCGACGCGAGAATCTCCGCACGCTCTTCCGCTGGCATCACGGGCCGCCCTTCACCCTTCAACGCGCGCACGGAAGCATCGGCGTTCACCGCGACAATCAGTTTGCCGCCGAGTTCGCGCGCGGCATGCAGGTAGCGGACGTGGCCGACGTGAAGCAGATCGAAACACCCGTTGGCCAGCGTGACGCGCTCGCCGGCGAGCCGCCAATCCGCCACACGCTGCTGAAGTTCGCCGCGCGAAACAATCTTCCGATGGAGTGATGTGGTCAATGAATCTCGATCGATCAGGCTGACGAAAAACAACGTTTCGTATCAGGGCATCGCTTTAGCGATGCCAATAATCCCTCGGCATCTGCTGCCCCTTTAGGGGCTGGGCATCGAACATGCGCTTTCCGCGTTCAGTGCCTAAAGACGCCTTCATAACTGCAGGTCTTACGGCACGCCTGAAGGCGTGCCCTGATACGAACCGCGCTCGCGCCACGGTAGCTAATGTTCTCGCGCGACCGGCGGCGTCTTATCCACCGCCTGCAGCAATTCCTGCTGGCTGACCGTGGCCGTTCCGCGCTTCATCACCACGATGCCGCCCGCGTAATTTGCCAGGTGTGCCGCCTCTTCGGCGGTAGCGCCCGCAGCCAGAGCCGCGGTAAAAGTCGCGATGACCGTATCGCCCGCGCCGGTTACGTCGGCGACTTCATCGCCCCCATAGATCGGAATATCCACCGGCTTGTGACGGCGCGGGAAAACCACCAGGCCATCCTTGCCGCGCGTGATCAGCAGCGCTTCCAGGTTCATCGAGCCCGTGATCTGGTCTCCGGCGGCGAGCAGGCGCTCCCAGTCGTTGCCAATGCGGATGCCGAGAACTTCTTCCACCTCAGATTCATTCGGCGTTGCGGCCCTGACGCCAGTGAATTCGAGCATGCGATGGCGCGAGTCAAGGGTCACGGAAACTTTGTCGAGCCCGCGTTTTTCCCGAATCACATTCAACAGGGTTGGCGTTGCCGCGCCGTAACCATAATCGGAAACGAGCAGCGCATCGGAGGCCCGCGCATACTCGCGCGCGGCCAGTACAAGCTCGCGTCGCAAATGCGCATTGGGGCCTTCGGTGGGCTCGCGGTCAAGGCGCACGACCTGTTGTCCGGCGGTGTGCGCGAATCCAGCCAGGATGCGCGTTTTGGTCACCGTGGTGTAACTCTTGTCTTTAAAAACGCCGCTGACCGGGATGCGCTTGTGGCGGAAAGCGCGCAGCAGCAGCTTTCCCGGCTCGTCGTCGCCCACCACCCCCACCGGCAAGACGTTCACCCCGAGGTCGGCAAGGTTGTAGATGGCATTGGCGCCGCCGCCGGGAACCACCTGGCGATCATGGTGCTTCAAAATCAGCACGGGCGCTTCGCGCGAAACGCGAGAAATCTCGCCGAACACGAACTCGTCGGCGACCAGATCGGCGAGGACGGTGATCGTGAGCTTGGGAAACGATTCGACGATCTTTCGCAGACGCAGGCGGCCGTTCTCTTTAATAGGTTTTGTCATCAATATGCCAGGTCACAATCATCTGGGTCATCGGGTGCAACTCAAGATTTTCTCACGAGCGGGGCTTGCGTTCCGCGATTCCTGTCAAAATGGCATCCACAACCTCAGTCGGATGGTCGAGCGTAAGGCTTAGCGCGGCGACCGCGCACGGCTTGAGATCCGCCTGCGATGACCCCAGATTGACCGCATCTTTTTCCGTGGTCAGGAAGCCGCCGGCGCTGAGCTTGACGCGCATGGCCAGCAGGCGCTCGACATCGCTTCGGTCGTAAGAATGGTGGTCGCGAAAGACGATTTCCGCCGCGGGCGTGATTCCGGCGGCGCGTACCTGGGCGAAAAACTGTTCGGGGCGCGCGATGCCGCAGAAGACAATGGGCGCGGAAGGCATGCTCGGCAAAACGAGCTCGCGCTCGACTCTCCAGACCGGCTTTTCCCGCAGCGCCGGATGATCCACCGCCAAGCCCGCCGGCAACACGACCGCGTCCGCGCGTGCGAGCGAGGAGAGCGGCTCGCGCAGCCGCCCCGAGGGCACCATCCGGTCGCCAAAGTCGCGCTCGGTCATCAGGACGATATCGAAGTCTCGAGCCAGAGAACGATGCTGAAAGCCGTCGTCAAGGATGTGCAATTGCGGCTGGAATTTCCGCTCCGCGACTCGACCCGCGGCATAGCGGCTTTCCCCGACCACTACAGGAACACCCATCCGCCGGGCAATCAGCAGCGGCTCATCGCCGAAGTCGGTGGCGTTGCCATCGGGATCGACTACCAGAACGCCGCGAGTTTTGCGGCCGTATCCGCGTGAGAGCACGTCGAATCGAATACCGCGCGCCTTAAGAAGTTCGCCGAGCGCAATCACGAACGGAGTCTTGCCCGAACCGCCGACCGACAGATTCCCGATGCTGACCACCGGATGTTCCAGCCGCCGCGATGACAGCATGCCGCGATCGAACAGCGTGTTTCGCAGAGCCGTTACGGAGCCGTAGAGTCCGGTTAGCGGATTCATGATGAAACATCCATCAACCGCAGCAGCACCGCAACCGTCCTGTCGGTGGCGCCGCGCTGGGATTCGAGCGCGGCCAGTGCATTCCGGCCGAGCGTCGCTCGTTCATCGCCGTTTTCGATCAGCCCCATAAAGACCAAAGGCAGCTCCGCCACACCAACGATGCGGACCGCATTGCGACTGGCAAAGAAATTGACGACGTCGCGAAAATTCTCGTAGTGGTTGCCGGTGACGATGGGAACGCCATAAAGTGCGGGCTCAAGAATATTGTGTCCGCCCCGCGGTACCAGGCTGCCACCGACGAACGCGACCGTAGCCAACGAATAAAGCGCAGCCAGTTCCCCGATACTATCGACCAGAAACACGCCGCCGGCGAGCGGTTCGCCACTCCACAGAGAACGCCGCCACATCCGGAAGCCGAGTTTCTCGACGAGTTCCGCAACCACGGCAAAACGCTCCGGATGACGTGGTGCAAGCATCATCACCGCCTTCGGATGATTGGCCAGAATATTGCGAAACGCTGAAAGCAGCGCGCCTTCTTCATCCTCGAGCGTGCTCCCACACACCAGAACCGGCCCTGCTCCGGAGCGGCTGAACTCTTCTCGAAGACTCGCAACGATCGGCGGCGGCGGCGGTGGCGCCACATCGAATTTCAGGTTGCCGGCCACCGTGACCTTCGCTTCGGGCGCGCCAATTTCCAGCAGCCGCCGCCGGTCCTCCTCGCTCTGAGCCAGAAAGACATCGACGTTCGCGAGCGTCTTCTCCAGCAGTCGCGGGAGCCATGAGCGGAACCGCTGGTAGCCGGGAAACGAGCGGTCGGAAATGCGGCAGTTAATCACCGCGATGCGCGCCCCGCTGCGCTTGGCAAGCCGAAGAAAATTCGGCCAGAATTCAGTTTCGGCGACGACCACGAGTTCCGGATGCAAAGCGCCGAGATAGGGGCGGACGGCGAAGGCAAAGTCCAGGGGAAAGTAGAATACGTTTTCCGCGCCGAACTGGCGCGCGGCGAGTTTCTGCCCCGTGCTGGTCGTCGTCGAGATCAGTATGCGGTGGGACGGGAATTTTTCTCGTAGCAGCCTGACCACCGCGCTCGAAGCCACCACCTCGCCCACCGAAACCGCGTGCACCCAGATTGCGGGTTTTTCGCCGTGGCCAGCGAGAGTCGGCGGAACGGCGCCGAACCTCTGGCGCAGGCCGGCTCGATATTTGCCGTGGCGCATCATCTGCAGCAGCCAGTAGGGCAGCGTCAGCAACAGGAAAAAACCGAGCAGCGCACTGTAGAGCGCGTACATGAAGGAAGCCCCATTCTAAATGGCGGGACGAAATCCGATTCGATCGTCGACGAGACAGCACGGCGTCGAGCGGCGGCATCCTATAATTCACGTATGCAGAATGCAGTTCGGCAACCATCAGCTTGCGCGCCCATGCCGCGCGCCGCGCGTCTTACGCTAGCTGCCACTTTCGTATTGCTCAGCTGCCTGGGCGCGGTTGCAGCCAAAGAATTTGCGATGCCCACGGCGCAGCCCGCTCGCACCTACCCGGCGCACGACGACCACTCCACGGAAAAAGTTGTCGTCGCAGTCGATCCTTACGATGTGGAGGACAAAGCTTCGATCTTCAGCGTCAACTTCCGCAACTACGGTTACCTGCCGGTCTTCTTCGTCATTACAAACGACGGCGATGAGCCCGTTTCGCTCGTCGGCATGAAGGCCGAGTTGAACACCAAGAATCGCAGCCGGCTCTACCCGGCGTCGACAGACGATCTGGTGCGGAGGCTTTCGCATCCTTCGCGTAATGACCGGCAGCCTACGTTGCCGATTCCGCTGCCGCGGAAGGAGGTCAAAGGAGGCGTGAGCCGCAAGACATGGGACGAAATCGAGCGGGCTCAGTTTGGCGCCAAGGCGGTGGAACCACACTCCACTGCGCGTGGGTTTTTGTTTTTCGATATCTCCGACATCTCGAATCCGCTGGCGGGCGCCAGCTTCTACCTGATGGGAGTGCATGACGCGAAAGGCAACGAACTGATGTACTTCGAAATCCCGCTGGAGAAGTACTTGAGCGCGCCAGCAACCACAAATCTGAAGTAGCGTAGGGACAGCCGCCCTCGGCTGTCCAGCCGAGCGAAGCTCGGCAGTCGCCGGCGGGTATCGTGAGCCGGGCGAGGCGCCCGGCGCTCCACCCGCCACGGCGGCTTATAATCTCCCGATATGGCGACCACTCCAGCCGTTTCGGAGGATTTACTCGCGAAATACGAGCCGGTGATCGGACTCGAAGTCCACGTCCAACTGCTGACCGCGTCGAAAATCTTTTGCTCATGCTCGACTCGTTTTGGCGATCCGCCGAACACCAATGTGTGCCCGGTGTGCCTGGGGCTTCCCGGAGCTTTGCCGGTGTTGAACCGGAAGGCGGTGGAATTCGCGGCGCTGGCGGCGATGGCTTTGCAATGCCGCGTCAACGAAGTTTCCATCTTCGCCCGGAAAAACTATTTTTATCCCGACCTGCCGAAGGGCTACCAGATTTCGCAGTATGACAAGCCGCTGGCCGAGTTTGGATTCATCGACATCGATCTAAACGGCGGCAAGAAGAAAATCGGCATCACCCGCCTGCACCTCGAAGAAGACGCGGGTAAGAGCCTGCACGAGGGCTTTGCCGACGCGGCCGCGAAGACGGCGATCGATCTGAACCGCACCGGCGTGCCTCTGGCCGAGATCGTCAGCGAGCCGGATATGCGCACGCCCGAGGAAGCTTACGAATATCTCACTCGGCTGAAAGAAATCATCCTCTACACTGGCGTCAGCGACTGCAACATGGAGGAAGGCTCGCTGCGCTGCGACGCGAATATCAGCGTGCGGCCGCGCGGACAAAAAGAATTCGGCACGAAAACCGAGATTAAGAACGTGAATTCGTTCCGCTTCATCAAGCAGGCGCTGGAGTACGAAATCGAGCGCCACATCGGCGTCCTCGAAGCCGGCGGCCAGATCGCGCAGGAAACGCGCCTCTACAACGCGCACGAAGGCAAGACCTACGGCATGCGCTCGAAAGAGCAAGCGCACGACTACCGCTATTTTCCCGAGCCCGATCTGCTTCCCCTGGTGGTGGATGAGAAATGGCAAGCCGCAATCCGCGCCAGTCTGCCCGAACTTCCGGAAGCGCGCCGTCAGCGGATGATGAAAGAGTACGGCATCACCGTGGGCGACGCCCACACGCTGACGTTGACGCGAGCGCTGGCGGATCAGTTCGAGTCCGCGGCTCGCAACGCCAAGAATCCGAAGCGTGTCGCCAACCTGGTGCAAAGCGAATTACTCGGACGTCTGAAAGCGCAGGGCCTGGAACTCGACCAGTCGCCAATTTCGATGGCTGGAGTTACGGCCTCCGCCGATCTGGTCGAGTCGGGCGCAATCTCGGGCAAGATGCTGAAGGACCTTTACGATCTCTGCTTCGAACGCAAACAGGACTTCCCAGCGGTGTACGAAGCAGAGGGGCGTCCCGAGCAGTCGCGCGACACGTCGGCGCTGGAAAAACTCGCCGATGAATTAATCGCGGCGAATCCGAAGCAGGTGGAGCAATATCGCGCGGGCAAGAAAACCATGATCGGATTCTTCGTCGGCCAGGTGATGAAAGCCTCGAAGGGGCAGGCCAATCCGCAGTTGGTAAACGAGGTNNGAGAGGGCCGTCAAACGTAGGGACAGCCGCCCCCGGCTGTCCAGCCGAGCGAAGCTCGGCAGCGTCTCTCCGCTATTTCGCGGTTCCCGCGTTCTTCAGCACTTCCTCCGCGTAGTAATTCCTGACTTTCGCGTCGTCGCGCAGGCTCTCATAGTATGCCGCCTTCAACAACTGCTCGCGGCGGTCGCGCAATTGCTGGCGGATGGCCTGCTGCACTCGCGGGTCATTCAAGTCCCGCTGGCCCGCCGGCTCTTTCGAAATCAGTTTCCAGATCATGTAAGCGATGGGCTGATGATTGGCCGGATTGATCATGGGAATCGCCGGCGTGTATTGCCCCGGTTTGAGCTTCATCACCGCATCGCGGGTTGTGGGATCGGCGGTCTTAAGCGAGGATTCGGGAACCATTCCCAAGTCGCCGCCGTTGTTGCTGGTATCCGGATCCTCGGAGTAATTCATGGCCATGGTAGCAAAGTCGTCGCCACTGTCGAGGCGGTTAGCGATCATCTGGATCTTCTTGCTCGCTTCGACAGCGTTTTGCGCCTTGCTGTTCTGCAGGTTATGGACCTGGCCATTCGCCATTCCGGAGACCATGATCTTCGCCAAATGGTACTGCGCTTCGATCAGGTTGAACTCGGCTTTGTGCTCGTTGTAGTAGCTGGTAACGTCCTGGTCGGTGATATTGATGCGCGAGGTGATTTCCTTGTTCAGCACCTTGTCGCGGGTGAGCGAGCGCCGCAGGTCGCGCTTGAAGTCATCGAGGGTTATCTTCTTGTCCTGAAGACGTTTGTCAAATTCCTCGGCGGTGTAGGGTGACTTGATTTCATTCAGCTTGCGGTCCACTTCTTCGTCCGTCGCCAGCAGCCCGAGCTTCTCCGCCCGCTGCATCAGGATTTCGGTTTCCATCAGCTCGTTCAAAATGCTCAGCCGCAAGCTCACCGCCTGTTCGCCGGCCGGTTGCTGATCGGAGCCTGCCGTCTGGTTGGCATAATATTTGTCCACTTCGCTGCGATAAATCTTCCGCCCATTGACCGAAGCCATGACGTCGCCGCCGCTGCTGTTGCGGTTACAAGCCGAGAGCCCGATCAACAGAAACGCGCCGGCCATAACCAGGCCCGCTCGCCCAAAGCAGTTGCGATTTTTCAAGTTCTTCCCTCTGACATTTGTAATTGGAAATTTGCAATTGGCAATTTCAATCTCGTCAATCGCAAATTACAAATCGCAAATTACAAATTCACTTCTTGTGCTCCGGAGGCGCAACCCCGGCGTCTTTCAACGCCCGGTCGAGCGCGCCTCGCACTTCATCCACCGGCACGGCTCCATCCAGCTTCTGTCCATTGACAAACATCGTCGGAGTCGCGTCCACTCCGACGGTATCTCCCTCGTGCATCGAGGCACGCACCGCCTTGTCATCCTGGGCCTTGAGGCATGCCTGCAACTTCCCAACGTCGAGATTATGCTTTTGACCCTGCAGAGCGGCCAGCTTGTCGAGTTCCGCATTCTGGCCGTCGTGGCCTTTTTCGCCGTTGATCGCGGACTGATTCGCGTGCAGGTAGTCGGCATAATCCCAGTAGGCGTCGCCGTTTTGCGCGCCCAGGCAATTGGCATTCACCGCCGCGTGCACCGCCCAGGGGTGAATTTCTTCGAGCGGGTAATCCTTGTAAATGAAAAGAACGCGGTCGCCATATTCCTTGAAGAGGCCCGGGAAAAGTGCCGTGTGCATGCGCGAACAGAACGGACACTCAAAATCGTCATAGTTGACCACCGTCACTTTGGCATTGATGTTGCCGCGCGTCGGACGCCCGCCGACGTTAATCTTCTTCATGATCTCAGCGTACGGATCGCTGGTCAGATCGTACTTGGTGAACCGCACCAGCGCCTTGTGATCGCGGGAAAGCAGAAACTCCAAGTCCTGCTTCTTATTGGAACTCGATATCGTGACGGTCAGAGCGTCATAGTTCGCAAACTCACTCGGCCGCAGCGCCCCCACCACCACTTTTACGTCGGATGGAAGGGCGTAGCGCGACCGCACCTGCCGCTCGACCAGGCGCGCGATGTCCGCAGGAGGGGACTGGGCCGAGCAGCCCAGACAGATCAGCAAAACAGCCACAAACGCCCGACGCATCATCAATCGAAGCCACCTGGACATGAGCAAACCGCTTGATTATCTCATGGCGGGAAGCGTTGCTGCTGTGCTGTAGAGATGGGGCTTGCCCCGCCTCCCTTGCGAAAGGAGACGCGGCAAGCCGCGTCTCTACATGAAATGTTTCAGCCACGTCCCCGCAGCAATTCTTCCGCAGTCAGCAGTCGATTCATCGAGCCCGACCGGAATCCCTCCAGATCGAGGGTGACGAATTTGAATCCCAGTTGCTTGAACACGCTGGTGAACTCGCGGGCCATTTCCGCCGTCAAAGCGCGGGGAAGTTCTTCCCGCGCAATTTCAATGCGAACGATGTCCCCGTGATGGCGCACGCGGAATTGACGAAAGCCCAAGGTTCGCAGCGCGTCCTCGCCGCGCTCGATCACGCTTAGCGCTTCGGGCGTGACCGCGCGCCCATATTCCAGGCGCGAGGAAAGACAGGCGGAGGCCGGTTTGTCCCACACACGTAAGTCCGCGCGCCTTGCCAATTCCCGGATCTCAGCTTTCGTTAGACCGGCTTCGACGAGCGGGGCAAGAACATGATGCTGGCGCGCGGCCTGCTGCCCAGGGCGAAAATCACCCTCGTCGTCGGCGTTGACTCCGTAGGCAATGGCGTCGAACCCGCGCGCCTCGCGGTAACGCTCGAGGACGGTGAACAATTCGTCCTTGCAGTGGAAACAGCGCATGGCATCGTTGCGGACGTACGCGGGATTTTCCAGTTCCTGCGTTTCCACCACTTCGACCGGAATTTCGTGCTCGCGCGCGAAGGCGAGCGCATCTTCCAGATGAGTGCGCGCCAGGCTCGCGGAATCGGCAATCACAGCGAGCATCTGGTCACCAAGCACTTGATGCGCC
>PKXK01000208.1 GCA_003132325.1 Acidobacteriaceae bacterium | reverse complement strand
TAAATACTTTAGTGGTCATGAAAGGAAGTCAAAAGTCAGAAGTCAAATTGAAGAAGTGGTTCCCAGTTTCCGGTTGAAGAGTAAGAGAACCTGCGAGGTCCGCGCGAACAAGAGTGTCCGCGCCACACCTTCCTGACTTTTTCCGCAGCCTCTTTAGGCGCTGGTTCTGGACGCTGAAGTATCACCACAGTCTGCCAGGATTCGGTTCCAAACAAAAAGGGCATCGAAACCAAGATGAGCTGGCCTGGATGCCCTTCGAAATTTATTTCGTTCGTCCAGAGTCAATCTGCAGCTTTTCGCCAGCCGCGGCCTGGGCCGCCGCTAGCCGCGCCGTGAGTACCCGGAACGGCGAGCAGGAAACGTAGTTGAGTCCGGTCTGGTAGCAGAACTCGACCGACGATGGTTCGCCGCCGTGCTCGCCGCAGATTCCCACCTTCAGGGTAGGACGCGTCTTGCGCCCGCGTTCAGTCGCCATCTTAACCAACTGCCCAACGCCTTCGCGGTCGAGAACGGCAAACGGATCCTGCTTGATGATTCCATCCGCCAGGTAGGTGGGCAGGATTTTGTTGACGTCGTCGCGCGAGAAGCCCCACGTGGTCTGCGTGAGATCGTTGGTGCCAAAGGAGAAGAACTCCGCTTCCTTGGCAATCTTATCGGCGACCAGTGCGGCGCGCGGCAGCTCGATCATGGTGCCGACCAGGTACTCGACGGTGCGTCCTTTTTCTTTGAAAACTTCTTTCGCTACGCGGTTGACGATCACCGCCTGGTTCGCCATTTCGTTCACCGTGGCAATGAGCGGGATCATCACTTCGGGATAGACCTTGACGCCGTCTTTAGCGACCGCAACCGCGGCTTCAAAAATAGCCCGCACCTGCATCTCGGTAATCTCCGGATAGGTGATGCCGAGCCGGCAACCGCGATGTCCGAGCATGGGGTTGAACTCGTGAAGCTGCTCGACGCGGCTGAGCAGCATGGGCATAAGCTTCTTCAGATCGCCCACAGCTTTCGCTCCGTAATCGCGGTACCTCGAGACCAGCGCCTTTTTATCTTTCGCATCCGCGTACTGGAACGTTGCGATGTCCACCATCAGGTCTTCGCGGCGCGGCAGGAACTCGTGCAGCGGCGGATCGAGCGTGCGGATCGTGACCGGGAATCCATCCATCGCCCGGAACACGCCGTCAAAATCGTCGCGCTGCATGGGCAGGAGTTTGTTGAGCGCCTTGCGGCGATCCTTTTCGTTGTCGGCAAGGATCATGTCACGCATATGCTTAATCTTCTTTTCGCCGAAGAACATGTGCTCGGTGCGGCAGAGCCCGATGCCCTCGGCGCCGAAGGTCCGCGCCTGAATGGCGTCGCGGGGAATGTCGGCGTTGGCGCGGACTTTCATCGTGCGATACGGATCGGCCCAGCCCATGAATTTCAGCAGTTCAGGATCGTCCGGGGAGGGATCGAGCGTGTTCAGCTTGCCCTTGATGATGCGGCCGGTGGTGCCGTCGAGCGAGATCCAGTCGCCGGCCTTGAAGCTCTGGCCCTTGACCCGCATCTCGCGCGCTTTTTCATCGACGTCCACGTCGCCGGCGCCGGCCACGCAGCACTTGCCCATGCCGCGCGTGACCACGGCGGCGTGGCTGGTCATACCTCCGCGCGAGGTCAGAATGCCCTTCGCTACTTCCATGCCATGAATATCTTCCGGCGTGGTCTCGGCGCGCACCAGAATAACGTGAACATTCTTTCCGGATGCGACCCTTTCGACGGCTTCGTCGGCCGAAAACACAATCTGCCCCACGGCCGCGCCCGGCGAAGCCGGCAGGCCCTTCGCCAGCACTTCAACCTTGCTTCCCTTTTCGTCGAGACGCGGAACCAGAAAGTCGTACAACTGATTCGGTTCGACTCGGAAGATGGCTTCTTCTTTCTTGATGAGCCCTTCCTCCACCATCTGCAACGCGATCCGAACCGCGGCCAGCCCAGTGCGCTTGCCGTTACGGGTTTGCAGCATGTAGAGCTTGCGGTCCTGGATAGTGAACTCAAAGTCCTGCATGTCTTTGTAGTGCTTTTCCAGACGCGTGGTGATGTCGCGGAGCTGGGCGTAAACATCGGGCATGACCTTTTCGAGTTCAAGGATTGGAACCGGGGTACGCACGCCCGAAACCACGTCTTCGCCTTGCGCGTTCAGCAGGAACTCGCCATAAAACATCTTGTCGCCATTGGCGGGGTTGCGCGTAAATCCGACGCCGGTGCCGCTGGTCTCGCCCAGGTTGCCGAAGACCATGGCTTGCACGTTAACGGCGGTGCCGAGCATGTCATCGATATTGTTGATGCGGCGATAAGTCTTGGCGCGATCGTTCTGCCAGGAACGAAATACGGCATCACGCGCCATGACCAGTTGCTCGTTCGCATCCTGCGGGAAATCGCGTTTCGCGTGCTTTTTGACCGCTTTCTTGTACTCCGCGATCACCTCTTGCAGTGCGTTGGCGTCGAGGCCGGTATCAAACTTCGTCTTCTTCTGTTTCTTCTTGGCGTCGAAAATCTCGTCGAACACCGGTTTCTCGATGTCGAGCACGACGTTGCCGAACATCTGAATCAGGCGGCGATAGGAGTCGTAGGCAAAACGCGGATTGTTGGCGCGCTTGGCGAGCGCTTCGACGCTCTGATCGTTCAGACCGAGGTTGAGGATCGTATCCATCATGCCGGGCATCGAAAACTTCGCGCCCGAGCGCACGCTCACCAGCAGCGGGTTCTCTCCCTTGCCGAGCTTCTGGCCCTGAAGACTTTCGAGTTTGGCCAGCGCTTCTTCCATCTCGCGGTCCACTTCTTTCGACACCGCGTTGTGGCGCATGTACTCGCGGCAGGCCTCGGTNNTTGCCGCCGAGAACGTCTTTCATCTTGCCGTTGCCCTCCGCCTTGCCGCCACCGAAGAAGTAGACATACTTTGTGCTCGCGGATTTCGTTTCCGCGGGCTTCGTTTCGATGATTTCGGTATCCGGGAGAGTCGTCGTTGCCATGTGTGTCCTCTTTTCTATTCGTTCCTGGATGTTACTTCGTAGATTCCTTGCCTTCGGTCACGATCTCGGAGAAGTCCGCGACCGTGGAGAATTCTTTAACCACGGTCTGCAGCAGAGCCAGGCGGTTGGCACGGAGATTCTCGTCGTCCACCATGACCATGACCTTGTCGAAAAACTTGTCGATCGCGGGACGCAGCTTCGCAATCTCGAGCAGCGCCCCTTCATAGTCGCGTGCCGCGCGTAGCTTCTCGACCGTCGCCACTGTCCGCGGGATGAGCGCGGCGAGTTCCTTTTCGGATTCTTCCTGCAACCCAGAAGGATCAACGCGTAGGGCAATAACCTTAGTCTTTTCAGCTGCCTGGCGAAGAATGTTCTTCATGCGCTTGAAGGCGATGGAGATCGATTCGAAGTCGGCCGAGCCCCGCACTTTGCTCACGGCCTCGGAACGGGCGGCGGCGTCCACCACATCGTCGGAGTCAACCGCAAGCACGGCGTTGACCACGTCATAGGCGTATCGAGGTTCATGCGCATCTTTCAAATAGAACTCGAGCCGCTCGCGGAAAAAGCCGCGTACCGATTCGGCGTAGGCGGCGTTGGAAAACTTCTTCTCGGCCTCGGAACCCTTATAGCGAATCCGCGCATCCGCCATGATCTCCGCGAGGCGCAACGGCAGCTTATGCCCGGCGATCGTCTTCACAATGCCGTTCGCCTGGCGGCGCAGCGCAAACGGATCCTTCGATCCACTGGGGATGAGCCCGAGCGCGAACATTCCCGCGATCGAATCAGCTTTATCGGCGATCGAAAGCACCGCGCCCTCGACCGTCGCCGGCGTGTTGTCTTCCATCGATTCGGGCTTGTAATGATCGTAGATGGCCCGCGAAATTTCCAGCTGCACATCGGGCTTCATGCCCTCATCCAGTTCCTGCACACGGGCGTACAGGCCGCCGACAATTCCCTGCAGTTCGGTGAATTCCTTGACCAGTTCGGTGGTCAGATCGGTTTTCGCGAGCAGCGCAGCTTTGTGGACAATGCCCGGTCGAATTGTCATGCCACTCTGCTTCACGATCTCGGCCAGCCAGCTGGCCATGTGCTGCACCCGCATCGTCTTGTCGTAGTAGCTGCCGAGATCCTTCTGGAAGGTGACGTGGCGCAGCAACTCGACGCGTTGGCGGAGGCTCTGCTTCTGGTCCGTCTGCCAGAAAAACCGCGCGTCGTTGAAGCGCGCCCGTAAAACCCGTTCGTTGCCGTGGCGGATCAATCCCTCCGAGTCGGCAGCCGTATTGAGCACTGCCAGAAAGTGAGGCAGCAGTTTCCCATTCGCGTCCTCGATGGCGAAATATTTCTGGTGGTCGCGCATCACCGTAACCAGCACCTCTTCCGGCAGAGCGAGAAACTCAGGATCGAAGCTGCCGAGAATAATGGAAGGAAATTCCGTCAGATTGACGACGGTCGCAACCAGCGGCTTGTCTTCGCGCCAGCGCGCTCCGGGGATGGTGCGAGTGGCCGCGTCGAGCGCTTTGCGGATCACGTGCTCACGCTCGGCCGCGCCCAGAACCTTCGCGCCGCGCAGGGCTTCGACATAAGCGCTCGGCTTCGAGACGGCTACCGCTTCGCTGCCGGACTTGCCACCAATGATGCGATGTCCGCGTGAAGTTCTGCCCGCGCGGATGCCAAACAATTCCAGCGGCACGACCTGCTCATCGAGCATCGCCACCAGCCAGCGCACCGGACGAACGAACACCTCCCCGCGCTTGCGCCAGTACATATTTTTCGGCCAGTAGAGCGCGGAAATTTCCTTGGGAAGCGTCTCGGCGAGAATCTCGGCAGCGGTGCGGCCTTTCCGCGTAACCGTGGCCGCCAGATATTCACCCTTGGGAGTGCTGACTTTCTCCAGCTTGCCAACATCTACTCCGACTTTCTTGGCAAATGCATGCGCGGCCGGCGTCGGCTGCCCATCTTTATATGCAATCTGCGCGGAGGGTCCGTTCACCCGCTCGGTGATGTCCGGCTGCGAGTCGGGAATTCCGGAAGCAAGAACCGCCAACCGGCGCGGCGTGTCGAGGGACGAAAGTGCTCCGGCGGGTTCGAGGCGCTCGCGCTGCAACAGCGTGCCCAATCGCTCGCGCAACTCCAGAGAAGCGGCGTCAATCATCCGCGCCGGGATTTCTTCGCATCCGATTTCGAGTAAAAAATCAGGCATCGGGCAGTTCCGTCCATGTTCTCAAAACACAGCAAACTAAATGTGAGCTGGATCACACCGGATCACAAGAGAAGCCCAGATCGGCAAGAAAGATTTCCCCTGTGAACCCCTGTGTACCCCGTGGTTCAAGCCTTCATCCCACCGGAGCGAGCTTCCCTTTCTTTTCCTTAGCTCCGGCCTTTGAGCCTTGATCGTTCTTCTCAGTTTTTTTTTCGGTCGGGAACTGCTGATCCATCCAAGCCTTGGCAATCCCGACGGCCAGCGCCCGCACCCGCGCGATGACGCCGACGCGCTCGGTCACGGAAATGGCGCCGCGGGCATCGAGAATATTGAAGTAGTGCGAGCATTTCAGGCACAGGTCGTAAGCGCCCAGCAGAGGAAAGCGGGACTTTTCGCGCGCGATGCCGTCAACCTCGCTCTTGTCCTTGGCTAAAGCAGCGTAACGCTCAATCAGCTTCGCGCACTCCGCCTCGCAGAGTTCGAAATGCTTCCACGTACTTTGCACGTCCGCCGCTTCGAAGTTGTACACCGAGAACTGCTGCTCGTCGGCCAGGCGCACGTCTCCGTACTTCACTTCCCTGCCCGTCTTCTCTCCGCCGATCGTTGGATCGCACGCCCACACGATGTCGTAAATCGAATCCACGTCCTGCAGAAAAGCGCACAGCCGCTCCAACCCATAGGTAAGCTCGACGGAGATAGGATCGAGATCTACCCCGCCGCATTGCTGGAAGTAAGTAAACTGTGTGACCTCAAGCCCGTCGAGCATCACCTGCCACCCGATGCCCCAAGCGCCGAGCGTCGGAGACTCCCAGTTATCTTCTTCAAACTTGATATCGTGCTGACGCAGATCGATGCCGATCGCGCCGAGCGATTCCAGGTAAAGCTCCTGCACATTCTCCGGCGGCGGCTTCAGGATCACCTGCAACTGCAAATGCTTGAACAACCGGTTGGGATTCTCCCCGTAGCGCCCATCCGCCGGACGCCGTGAAGGCTGCACATAAGCAACCTTATAAGGGTTAGGCCCCAGCACCCGCAGAAACGTCTCCGGAGCCATGGTCCCCGCGCCCACTTCAACATCGTAGGGCTGCTGGATGACCGCTCCGCGCTCGGCGAAGAAAGCCTGCAGCTTGAGGATGAGCTGTTGGAAGGTCAGCGAATTGGGGGTGGATGAGTTCACGTGATGAATCCGGCCATTAGCTCTTAGCTCTAAATCTTAACGCACTAGCCAAAAGCCAAGAGCTAATAGCTAAGAACTGATCTTCTCCAGCATTCCCGCCGTCACCAGCTTCTTCTCGATGTGCCGCTCCAGAATCTGGAGAAGAAACTTGCGCAGGTCGGCGCACACCGCTTTCGGCCAGTCGATTTCAGAAAACTCGCCAACCCGCGAACGCAGCATCTGCGCCGCAATCTTTCTCGATTCGGGCGACAACTCCGACGACGCGATCCGCTTATCGTCGACACAGACCAAGCCATCGGCGAGCGCGTGATAGAACGCCCGACTGTCGTCGAGCGCGCGCCCGCAGACCACGCACTCCGAGAACTCCGGCAAAAATCCCATGAGCCGCGTCATCCACAGCTCAAAGTAGGTGAGCGGCATCCACAACACCGGACCGCGCAATTCTCGCAGAACCGCCAGGCTCAACCGAAACACCGCGTCGCTCGCCTCGCGGTCAGGCATCAACTCGTCCAGCAACTCCGCAACGTGTGCCAACGCCGCCGCCCGCGGATAACTGACCTCAGTGGCCATCGGCGATTCGATCACTTCACAGGAATCGAGCCGCGCCAATTCCTGCCCCTCGCGATCGTCGTAAAACGCCCGCACATAGGTGAGTGGCTCCAGAGCGCCGCCGAAGCGGCGTCTCGACTTCATGGCCGCGCGCGCCACGCCTTTTACCTTGCCTTCCATGCGGGTAAACAGCGTGACCAGCAAGTCCGACTCACGCAACGGATACGTGCGCAGAACGATCGCTTCCGACTCCTTCAGCGCCATGGAGGGTCTACAGGTTAAGCAATGATTGTAATGGAAGGAGCTATCAGCCGTCAGCTTTCAGCCATCAGTTGAGTCAAAAGCCTAAAGGCGCCGGGCTGGTTTTACTGAAAGCTGATAGCTGAGAGCTGACAGCTGTCTCACCGCCCGAAGTACTTCGCATTCCGCTCGGTATACTCTTTCCACTTTTCCGGCAGATCGTCGAGGGCGAAGATGGCCGAGACCGGACACACCGGGACGCAGGCGCCGCAGTCGATGCATTCCACAGGATCGATGTACAACATCTCTTCCGTTGCGAACTTGTCGGAGTCCTTCTTGGGATGAATGCAATCCACCGGACAGGAGTCAACGCAGGCGGTGTCTTTGGTACCAATGCAGGGCTCGGCAATTACGTAGGCCATAGAATTTTATGCTCCTCGGGCGCAGGGAGGGTGCTCAAACTTACGATTTTAGCAAGAACGCAGCTCTGGGTACAGGCAGTCCCACTCAGCAGCAGCTTTCCCAAGTCGAACAGCACATAAGCGACTTTCAATCGGCGGAAACCGCAATCGCCCGTCCCTCACCACCCGATTGCGATAACGCTTCTCCTGCCCCTACCACCGGCACCGGCATGGCGGGAATTCTTGCCGGCGCGCCGCGCCAGGCACCCGGCTTGAAACCTTCCCTTACCAGCTTGAAGATGGTTCGCCGATTCTGCGCAATCACTTTCACCCACGCCATCTTCCCCAGCATGGGGAAATAGATACCGCGGAAACAGATGCGCGCAAGGAAGATGTTGACGCGATAACCCAGCGGCTGGTCGTTCAGGGATTCGACCGCCGCCGCCAGCGCCTCCGGACTATAAGCCTCGGCCCACCCGCGATTCACTTCGGCGTGAGCTTCTTCGATGCTCATCTTCAAAGGCGTGTGCGCCATGGCGAACGGGATGAACTCCTGCCAGTGCTTGGGCCGCGTCAGACGCCCGGCCTTCTCCAGCCGCTTGTACAGCGGAGTCGCGGGCAAAGGAGTCAACAAACCAAAGATCGGCAGACCCGGAGGCCAGGTCCGAACTTGCTCGAGCGTTC
>PKXK01000176.1 GCA_003132325.1 Acidobacteriaceae bacterium | reverse complement strand
GTGTTGACGCGAATTCCGAACCACGCCACCCCGTAGCTGCCCGCGATTCCCACCAGGCTGAACGCCAGGATGATGATGACGCGGGAAGCTTCGAAATGCCGCAGCACGCCAAAGTAGAGCACGATGACGGCGGCAATGAAGGCCCACAACAGCATCAGGAACTTGCCCTGCGTGACCAGATAGGTTTTGCAGGTTTCGTAAATCAGTTCCGAGATTTCGCGCATGGAGCGGTGCACGGGCAGGTTCTTCAGACGCATGAAAATCACCATGCCGAAGCCGAGGCCGAAAACGCAGAACAGAAGCCCGATCATCAGCAAGCTGTGTCCGTTCACACCGAGGAATGAAACCGAAGAAAGGTCAGGCAGCTTCAAAGCCGCCTCGCCCCCTTCTTCAGCGGGTTGGGCCATCGCAGAGCCGGCGGTGAGAAGCAGCAGAGTGGCGAGCATTGCCAAGGTTTTGGTAAATCGGCGTCCGACGGACGCAAAATGGGCGTTCCAAGTGCGCATGAAAATCCTCCTATGTATCCAATTAGGGGTCACGACGTGTGATTCTTCTCTGGCGCGTTACCGCCCGCTGCAGGATTCCATCCGCCACGGGTACGTCCGCCAACGAAGTTCGAACACGCTCCGAACACGCTTCCACCGCCAGGCATAACAATAAAGAGGAGTGCCGATTTGGCCGCGTCGGAAAACCTGTGCCGTTTGCATGGAGTCCGGCCGCAGACTCCACACCTCGGCACAAAGCACTCGTTTATAGCATCTCGCCGGAAGGCGGGTCAACGGCGCACATCACACTGCAATGTGCGGTTTTCCAACTGCGCCAGCAGCCATCAGATAGGCGTGAGCGAGAGCGGCCACGGCTCGGGTCTACCGCTATCGGGCGGCTTCCGTATAATTGATCGTCAGCCATGCCCGCCTCCCTGGACTCGATTGTCGCCGCCACACGCCAGCGCCTTTCCCAGCGCAAATCCGAGCCCACGTCCGCGCACATATCTGGGAGCCGGCGGAATTCCGGCTTGGGCGCGCTCGAGGCCGCCGCCGCCGGGCACACGCCGCGCGGGTTCCGGACCGAGCTGCGCCGGGTGGCGCGGGACCGAAACGCGGTCGCCGTTATCGCCGAGCTGAAGAAGGCCTCGCCCTCCAAAGGCTTGATCCGCGCCGATTTCAGACCCGCGGAACTCGCGCGCGATCTCGAACAGGCAGGCGCCGCGGCTCTGTCGGTGTTGACCGACGAAGAATTTTTCCAGGGCTCACTCGACTATTTGCGCCAGGCGTCGTCCAACAGTTCTCTTCCCTGCTTGCGCAAGGATTTCATCGTCGATGAATTTCAGATCGTGGAAGCCCGAGCCAACTGCGCCGACGCCGTCCTTTTAATTGTGGCCGCACTGGATCAGAAAGAGCTGGTAGCGCTGGCCGGGATCGCGCGATCTTACAGCCTCGACGTTTTATGCGAAGCGCATGACGAACAGGAACTGCAACGCGCGCTCGATGCGGGTTGCGACCTGATCGGCATCAACAGCCGTAATCTGCGCACCTTCGAAGTCAATCTCGAAACCGCATTCCGGCTGGCGGAGAAAATACCCGCCACCTGCGTCCGCGTCGCCGAGAGCGGAATTCGATCGGGCGCGGACATAGCTCGTCTGCGCTCCGCCGGCTACGACGCATTCCTGATAGGCGAGTGGTTGATGAAGGCGAGAAACCCTGGCGAAGCGCTGGCAAATCTGAAGGAAGAAGCCAGACTAGCAGACTGTGGAGAAACTAATTCCGGAGCAGGGAGTGCGGCCTCAGCGGCTAAAGCCGCACTCAAAACAATGCCGTTACCGCAGCGCTAAAGCGCTGCGCCACCCAACATCAGATGCTGCGCAGCATTTTTTCCGCAGCCCGCGAATGATGAGTGGATAGCACCTGTTAACGATGAGTGGATAGTGGTTTTACTGACAACTGATAGCTGATAGCTGACAACTGTTCTTATGACTTGGATCAAGATCTGCGGGATCACGAACCTAGACGACGCGCTAGCCGCCAGCGATGCGGGCGCGAACGCGTTGGGATTCGTTTTCTATCCGCAGAGTCCGCGCCACGTCAGTTTAGAAACTGCGCGCTCGATCGTCGCCAAGGTACCGCAGCCAATAGAAAAGGTCGGAGTCTTCGTCAACGAAACCGTGGACCGCGTGCTTGACACCGTCAAACAGGCAGGCCTTACCGCCGTGCAATTGCACGGCGATCAGAGCGTGGAATTCAGCCGTGCGCTGTTCCAGAAGCTCGCGAACGGACCCGGCCGCCCTACGATTTTCCGCACCTGGGCTGCGAAAGTTTTCGACGTTCCCGCTGGACAATCGGTCGGATGGGATCCAGTCGCGGTTGGACTGGTAGAACCGGATGAGGCGTACAAGGGCAAACGGGTGCACAAAATCCACGTCGCCCAAAACGGCGACCTCTTTCTTGAAACCCACGGCTTCCGCCCCGGCGTAATCTCGGGCGTCCTGCTCGATTCCTCAAGCGCGGAAAAGCGCGGCGGCACGGGACAGACTTTCGACTGGGAACGCGTGCAACCCTGGGCCGGAATCATCAACAGCATCAGCAAGCTGATCGTTGCCGGCGGCTTGCGTCCCGGCAATGTGCAGGAGGCGATCCACCTGCTGCATCCGTGGGGCGTGGACGTTGCCTCCGGCGTCGAACGCGAACCGGGCAAAAAAGATCCGCGAAAAATCCGCGCCTTTGTCCAAGCCGTGCGGGCGATGGAAGAGGCGAACTGACGATGGCGACGGCAAATAGTCTGGTGGAGCGACGGGCGCCTCGCCCGTCCAGCCCAGCAAGTGCAGTCACTCGGGAAANNGCCAAGCGCGATCCGAAATTCCAGCAACGCCTCGACCAGTTGCTGAAGACGTACGCGGGACGCCCGACGCCGCTGTTCTTCGCCCGCCGCCTGACCGCAAAACTGGGCGGCGCGAAAATCTATCTCAAGCGCGAGGATCTGCTCCACACCGGCGCGCACAAAATCAACAACTGCCTCGGACAAGGCTTGCTCGTCGAACGCATGGGCAAGCATCGCGTGATCGCGGAAACCGGCGCCGGCCAGCACGGCGTTGCCACCGCCACTGTCTGCGCACTCCTCGGCTTCGAGTGCGTCGTGTACATGGGCACCGAAGACATGCGCCGCCAGGAGCTCAACGTCTTCCGCATGAGGCTGCTGGGCGCCGAAGTTCGCGGCGTCGATTCCGGATCGCGCACGCTCAAAGACGCCATCAACGAAGCCATGCGCGACTGGGTCACCAACGTCCGCACCACGCATTACCTGCTCGGCAGCGTGCTTGGAGCGCATCCCTATCCAACCATGGTGCGCGACTTCCACCGCGTCATCGGACGCGAAGCCCGGGCTCAGATTCTCAAGGCGGAAGGCAAGCTGCCCAAAGCCATCATCGCCTGCGTCGGCGGAGGATCGAACTCGATTGGAATTTTCTACGATTTCATCAAAGACAAGAAAGTAGAGCTGATCGGCGTCGAAGCCGGGGGCCGAGGCGAAGCCTTAGGCGACCACGCCGCACGCTTCCGAGGCGGCTCGCCCGGCGTATTGCAGGGAACATTCTCCTACGTTTTGCAAGACAAATCCGGACAGATCGCCCTGACGCACTCCGTCTCAGCAGGCCTGGACTATCCGTCAATCGGCCCCGAGCACGCCGCGCTTCACGACACGGGCCGCGCCCAATACCTGCCCGCCTCGGATGTCGAAGCGCTCGAAGCCACGACGCTGCTCGCGCGCACCGAAGGCATCATTCCAGCGCTCGAATCCGCGCACGCCGTCGCTGAAGTCATCAAGCGCGCTCCTAAGATGAAGAAGTCGGAGATTGTGATCGTCAACATCTCTGGGCGCGGGGATAAGGATATTGGAATTCTGCGGGAGAACCTAAAACTGGATTAGCTGGTGGGCTTCGCGGCCGTTTACCGAAGCACAGCCACCGTCGACGCAATGATTGGGGGCTGGCCCACCCTTTCACTCATCTCGACTCCCGGGGGTGCCCCGTCCTTGTCGCGTTTTCTGCGACAGGGCGGGGATTTTGACTCCCTATCCAGCCGCGACGGGCTACTTCGATGCCGTGACTGCTTGTTCGAGAGTTTCCCGAATGAACCGCGTATAAGGGATACCGCGCGCTTTTGCGCGAGCCTTCACGGCCGCGAGCAACGGCTTCGGCACGCGCATGTTGATCTGTTCATCCTTCCTCTCGAACTCAAACCGCACCGGCTTAAACCGCGAAAAATCGAGGTTAGACAGGTCTTGGGCCAGAAACGCCTCGGCTTGCCTATCGGTTTTCAGGCGGAGCACTTTCTTTTTCATAAGCTGCTGTCCTACTTCTGCGCGCCGAGAGCCTGTTCCAGCGTCAACCGAATGAAACGTTGATAGGGCAGTCCCGCGCGGGCCGCTCGCTCGCGCACGGCGTCGTAAAGCTCCTCGGACAAACGCAGATTGATGGACTTGTCTTTGCGCTTGATCTCGAAGCGCACCAACTGCGCGCCCGAAAGGTCGTACTGCGACAGGTCGGCTTTGTCGACGAAGGCCGCCGCCGCACGGTCGCTCTTAAAGGTCGGGATTTTCTTTTTCATAGGCCTCGATCTCCTTCTTGTGCATGTACCGGGCGCTGATGGGCCTGATCAGCAGCTCATCGCCCTTGCGCCGAAGGGTGAATATGATGAACACGCCGCGCCCTTTATCGGTTCGTCCGATCGCGCGAAGGCGCTTTTCCCGCTGCGAGTGGGCCACGTCCGGCAAAATGGCCAGCGGACGCGTAAAAAGGCTTTCGATAGTGGCGATGGAAAACCCATGTTTCTCGCACTTGGCTCGATTGCCCCCGTCCCAGTCGAAGCCGTTCGCTTCTAAAGTCACAATAGCACAAATGATATGCATTTGTATCTACAAATGTCAATCGCCGATTTTGCCGAAATTGCCGGTCCGGTGGCCCACTCAAGCCCGCCTTTGGCTTGAGTGGGGCAGCAATGCTATTGTTCTATTGACACTACTTGGAGGGCGCTGAACTCATGACCGGAATTCAGTTCGTCACCGATGAGCAAGGCCGCAAGGTCGGGGTCCTGATCGACCTGAAAAAACACGGCGCCATCTGGGAAGATTTTTGGAGCGGTTTTGTATCTGAATCGCGCCGCAAGGAAAGAGCCATCCCCTACGAGCAATACCGCGCGACTCGCCTGAAACACGCTCGTCCCCGTGGCTAAGTATTCGCTCGAGTCAAATCTAGCCCCTCGATTTCCAAGTAAAGTATTTATTCCTCCTTTGCGCCCTTTGCGAATCCTTCGCGTGCTTTGCCTTTAAGAACTTTGCTCGCAAAGCAATCGCAAAGTTCGCAAAGCCAACAGAGAGTCGAAATCCTGAAACTGCACCCGCACCTGATTTCCCCGTCGATGTCTTCTCCGCCCTCCGCAATCTACAATGCTTTCGTGCCCTTTCACTTCGAAAACAAGCCATCGCTCATCGCCTATGTAACCTGCGGCGACCCCGATCTCGTCACCACGCGCGAAGTCATCCTCGCCGCCATCGACGCAGGTGCGAGTGTAATCGAACTCGGAGTCCCATTCAGCGATCCGCTCGCCGATGGCCCGGTGATTCAGCGCGCCAGTGAGCGGGCGCTCAAACACGGCACGTCGCTGCAGAACGTACTCACTCTCGCCTCTGAAATTCGCGAGCATTCGCAATCTGTCGGACTGGTGATCTTCTCCTACCTCAATCCCATCCTGCGCATGGGCCTCGCAAAGTTCTGCCAAGTGGCGCGGTTGGCGGGGATTGACGGAACGCTGGTCACCGATCTGCCGGTTGAAGAATCCGCCGAGTATTTGCGCGAGGCTCGCAAGAACCACCTCGCCACCATTTTTCTGGCTGCGCCAACCTCGACCGACCAGCGGCTGAAGCTGATTGCCCAGGTTTCCACCGGCTTTATTTACGCCATCTCGCGCACCGGCGTAACGGGCGCGCGCCAGCAGATGACCGGAGACGCTCGCACCCTGGTGAAGCGCATCCGCCGTTTCACCAAGCTTCCGGTTGCCGTCGGTTTCGGAATCTCAACTCCTGAGCAATTCGCGGCTGTTGGTAAGTTCGCGGAAGGCGCAGTTGTCGGCAGCGCCATCGTCCACGCGATCGAACAGAATCCCGGACGGGAAGCCGCGACTGTGGCAGAATTTGTGAGGCGGCTTTCAGCCGTCAGCCATCAGTCGTCAGTGAGAAGCGCTCGATGATCGCGTCTGGCGAAATTGAATTTGCGAGCCTTGCGCATTGAGCTTCCGACTTTGGCGTTTAAACTGATAGCTGATGGCTGATGGCTGACAGCTTCCTATGGACATTTCCGATTGGCGTAAGAAGATCGACGACATGGACCGCAGGCTGGTAGCGCTGCTCAACGAACGCGCTGCGGCGGCCGTCGAAATTGGACGATTGAAACGGAATACCAGCCTGCCCGTTTATGAGCCCGAGCGCGAGCGCGTGGTGATCGCCAATGTGCAGCAGAGTAGTTCCGGTCCGTTGACCGCACGCGATCTGGCGCAGATCTACGAGCGAATCATGGATGTGATGCGCAGCATCCAAAAGCACGAAATTGTTCCCGACTCCGGGCCCACGGGGCGCGACTCGGAGCTCGATTCGCAACTGAACGACTAGAACTGACAGAACATGTTTGGCCGAGCCGCGGACGTTTCTGCCGCGTCCCTCCGCCGGGCAAAACGAGCGTACTCATGATTGTTGCCATGCAAGATTCGGCCAGTGAAGATCAGATCCAGCAGGTGATCGATCAACTGGTTCACTTTGGCTTTGAAGTCCACCGCTCCACCGGAGCGCGTCAGACGGTTCTTGGCGGAGTCGGAGCTCCTCATGATTTCGATACCCGCGAAGTCGAAATGTTGCCGGGGGTGCAGGAAGTTCTCCGCATCACTTCGCCCTACAAGCTGGCGGGCCGCGGATTTCGTCCTGAGGGCACGGTCGTTAAATTCGCGAACGGGATTGAAATCGGCGGCAAGAAAATCGTCATTATGGCCGGACCTTGCTCGGTCGAATCACGCGAGCAACTCTTTACCATCTCTGAACTGGTCGCCAAAGCCGGAGCGCGCGTGCTTCGCGGCGGCGCCTTCAAACCGCGATCGTCTCCTTATTCATTTCAAGGACTCGGCGTGGACGGCCTGAAATTGCTGCGCGAGGCGGGAGACCGCTTCAAATTGCTCGTGATCAGCGAAGTGATGGAGATTTCGCAGATCGAGCTCATGCTGCCTTATGTCGACATTTTCCAAGTGGGCGCGCGCAACATGCAGAACTTCAATCTGCTGCGCGAACTCGGCAAGGTTCGGAAGCCCGTGCTGCTCAAGCGCGGCATCGCCGCCACGCTCGAAGAACTCCTGTGCTCGGCGGAATACCTGCTGGCGGGCGGCAACTATGAAATTATTCTATGCGAGCGCGGGATTCGCACTTTCGAAACTTACACCCGCAACACGATGGATATTTCCGCGATCCCCATCATTCATAAGCTTTCGCATCTGCCCATGACCGCGGATCCATCGCACGGCACGGGGCGCCGCGATAAGGTGGCTCCCATGGCGCTCGCTTCCATTGCCGCGGGCGCCGATGCCATGCTCATCGAGGTTCATCACCAGCCGGATAAGGCGCTCTCCGACGGCGCGCAGTCGCTTTACCCGGATCAGTTTGCCCAGTTGATGGACCAGCTNNCAAGTCACCATCATCGGAACCGGCTTGATCGGAGGCTCACTGGGCCTGGCACTGAAGAAGCGCCGGCTCGCCGGACGGATTATTGGGTGCGATCGCGCTCCCGCTTTGAAGCGAGCCCAGGCCTGCGGCGCCATCGATGCGGGGAACTCCAATCCTGCGGATGCCGTGCGCGGCAGCGATCTGGTGGTGCTGGCGACCCCGGTCATCCCGATCCTCGATCTAATCGGAAGGCTGGGTCCAACCCTGCCGGCCAAGACTCTGGTCACCGACGTGGGCAGCACGAAGGCAGAGATTGTAGCGCGTGCGGCGAAATCGTTTGGACGAAACGCCGGACACAGATTCCTCGCCGGGCATCCCATGGCGGGCAAGGAACACGCCGGCGTGGAGTTTGCCGACGCCGATCTTTTCGAAGGCGCCGCCTGGCTGTTCACGCCGCTTCCCGGGCAAAACGTTCACGCCGGGCCCTGCGGAGAATTCATCCACTGCGCGGAAAAGATGGGCGCCAAAATCGCCGTAGTCGATCCGGCCGATCATGACCGCTTCTGCGCCTGGATCAGCCATCTGCCGCAGATGATTTCCACTGCACTGGCGGCCGCGCTGGTCGACGAATTCGGCTCGGACGCGCCCGTGCTCGACATCGGTGGGCGGGCCCTGCGCGAGATGACGCGCATCTCCGGCAGTCCCTATTCGATGTGGCGCGACATTGCCATCACCAACAAAAAGAATCTTTCCGACGCGCTGCAAAAGTTGGAGCAACGTCTGGCGCACATCCGCGAAAATCTGGACTCGCGCGAACTGGCGACCGAGTTCGAGCGGGCGCATCAGCTGAGAAAAGACCCACCACGGAGACACGGAGGCACGGAGAAAGGCAAGAAATGAAGTCAGAAGTCAGATTCCAGAAGCCGATCTTCCTCGCGGGCACTTCCGCAAATTGACTTATTCCTTTCGCTCTCCTCCGTGTCTCCGTGCCTCCGTGGTGGATTTTTGCGGTATCCGTTAGAATTCCTCTGCCATGCACAAAGTTGTCGCGAGCGCTGAAGAGGCGATTCAGGACGTGTTCGACGGCGCCACCGTCATGGTGGGGGGATTCGGTTTGTGCGGGATGCCGGAGAACCTGATCCGCGCTCTCGCCCGCAAGGGCGTCAAGAACCTTACCACCATCAGCAACAACGTGGGCATCGATGGCTTGGGCATGGGATTGCTTCTGGCCAATGGGCAGATTCGGCGGCACATCGGAACTTACGTCGGTGAAAATAAACTGCTCGAACAGATGGTGCTGGACGGCACCTTGCAACTCGACTTGGTTCCGCAAGGGACCTTTTCTGAGCGGATTCGCGCCGGGGGCGCGGGCATTCCCGCGTTCTATACGCCGACCGGCGTCGGAACGGTGGTTGCCGAGGGCAAAGAGGCTCGCGAGTTCGACGGTCGCACCTATATCATGGAGCGCGCGCTGAAGGCCGATTTCGCTTTCGTCAAGGCGTGGAAGGGCGACAAGTGGGGCAACCTCGTCTATCGCAAAACCGCGCAGAATTTCAATCCCATGATGGCCACCGCGGCCAAGATCACCATCGCCGAAATCGAACACCTGGTGGAAGCGGGCGAACTGGACCCCGATATGGTGCATACGCCCAGCGTGTATGTGAAACGGATCTTCCAGGGCGAGCTGTTTGAGAAGAGGATTGAGCGGAGAACGGTACGCAAAGCAGTTGCGAGCGGCTAGAGGGGGCTTCGTGATGGCGTAGGGCGCGCGCCCTGCCTTTCAGAACTGACGCTCCGAGCCCGCTTTCATTCGTCGAACTTTTCTCTTTCTGCCTGCGTATCATTGTTTCAGGAGGAGGTTTCCTTATGGTCGCCTTCCTGCTCTGGTGCTTGCTGTTCGTGGTGTGCTGGCCCTTGGCGTTGCTGGCGCTGATCGCGTATCCGTTCGTGTGGCTGCTGTTGTTGCCCTTCCGCTTGGTTGGGATCGCGGTCCACGGAGCCCTCGCCCTGATCTGGGCCGTGGTGATGCTGCCCGCGCGCTTGCTCAGTGCTCCGTTTCGTCTGTCTCGAGTTTAGGGCGCGGTTAAGTACTTCTGCAGGAAACGCAGGCTTCTGAGACCTGCGTCGCGCCAGATGGTTTCGTCCTCGAAGCCGTGGCCGGCTCCGGGATAGGTCGTGATTTCGTAGGGGATGCCTTTCTTCTCCAGCAATTTTTGCAATTGGTAAGCTTCTTCGATGGGGATGGTCTGATCGGCCTCGCCGTGCAGGATGAGCACGGGGCAAAGGCGTCTCATGAAGAGGTGCATTTCTTTGGGCATGCCTCCGAAGAACTCGACGACGGCTTTCACGCGAGGGTCGATGGCGGAGTTGGCGAGGGAGAGATAGGCTCCGAGGGAAAAGCCGAGCAGGGCGATGCGGTCGCGGTCCACTTGCGGTTGCGTTTCGACGAAGCTGATTGCGTCCCAGAGGGTTTTGATCCACAGGGGGAAATTGCGGAGGATCGTCGGCTTGTCGGCGGATTCAGTGCCGGTACGATCGAAATAGTGCAGCAGGTAAACAGCGAACCCGTGCGCGGCGAGCGTGCTGGCGTATTGCCCCATGCCGGCGACGTTGCCTCCGGCTCCGTGGAGCGCTACTACAGCGGGGAGTGGGGCGTCGGGGGTTTCTGGCAAGTAGGCAGCTAGACGGATGGGCTTGCCGCCGCTCTGGAAGGTGAGGGCGGACTGGGAGATGGCAGGCATCGCAGAGAGCTGCCGGGCTTTTGCCCGGCTGGACAGCCGAGGGCGGCTGTCCCTACGTGAGCTTGGTTGCCTCCGACAGTTTCTTTAGCGATTCCGTGTACGGCGCGCGGGCTATGCCTCGTTCGGTGATGATGGCGGCTACGTATTTTGCCGGGGTTACATCGAAAGCGGGGTTCTCGATCTCTACTCCATCGGGGACCATCTGCTTGCCGGCGATGTGCGTGACTTCTCTCGGGTTGCGCTGCTCGATGGGAATCTTGCTGCCGTCGGGCGTGGCGAGATCGACGGTGGAAATGGGCGCGGCTACGTAGAACGGGATGCCGTGCTCTTTGGCGAGGACGGCCACGGTGTAGGTGCCGATCTTGTTGGCCACGTCTCCGTTGGCGGCGATGCGATCGGCGCCGACTACGACGGCTCCGATTTTGCCTTGCTTCATCATGGCTCCGGCCATGTTGTCGGAGATGACGGTGGTGGGGATGCCGTCTTTCATCAATTCCCAGGCGGTGAGGCGCGAGCCTTGCAGAAAGGGACGCGTCTCGTCGGCGTAGACGTGAATTTTCTTGCCTGCTTCCACGGCCGCGCGGATGACTCCTAGCGCGGTACCGTAGCCGGCGGTGGCCAGCGCTCCGGCATTGCAGTGGGTCAGCACACCTCCGCTCGACGGCATCAGCGTTGCGCCGTGGCGTCCCATGGCCTGGTTGGCGGCGATATCTTCGGCGTGCATGCGCTGGGATTCTTCGATGAGATCCTGCTTGATTTGCGCGATGGGCCGAACGCGGAGGGATTCGAATTTCTCCGTCATGCGGCGGATCGCCCAAAATAGATTCACGGCGGTGGGGCGCGTCTGGCGGATGGTTTCGCAGATCTGGTCGAAATCTTTCTTCAGATCGGCGCCGTTCTCGGCTTTCGAATTCTTCACGCCCAGTGCGATGCCCATGGCGGCGGCGACGCCGATGGCGGGGGCTCCGCGGACTACCATGTCGCGGATCACGTCGGCAACCTGCTGGTGCGTGGTGCAGGTTACGTAGACTTCTTCGGTGGGCAGCTTCGTCTGGTCGATGAAGACGACGCCGCGGGAGGTCCACTCCAGAGTTTGGATCATGAGTTAGTTCTCAGTTCTCGGTTCTCAGTTCTCAGTTATCAGTTCTCAGTGGGCATTTAGCGCCTAGTATTTAGCCAAAACCTCGGCACGCTTCCAACTAAGTGCTGATTGCCAGGTGCTCTTTCCTGACGTCGGTTGCTGTAAAAATCGAAAGAAAACTAGCGGGGGCGGCGGCTTTTTCTACGTTGGGACGGCCGTGTGCATCCTCGCGCTCGACCAGGCACATCACACCGGCCACTTCGAAGCCGAATTCGCGGGCGGCTTCGATGGCTTGCACGGTGGAGGAGCCGGTGGTGCAAACGTCGTCCACGATTACCACGCGCGCGTCCTTTTCGCGGAAGCCTTCGATGCGCTGGGCGGTGCCGTGCTGCTTCTCAGCCTTACGGACGAGGAAACCGTGCAGGGTGCCGCTGATGACGGCAACGGCCACGACGATGGGGTCGGCTCCCATGGTGAGTCCGCCGATCGCGTCGGCGTGCCATCCTTGGCTGCGCATTTCCTCGAGGAAGACTTGGCCGACCAGTTGCGCGCCACGAGCGTCGAGCGTGGTGGTGCGGCAGTCGATGTAATAGTCGCTGGTGGCGCCGGAGGATAGTTTGAACTCTCCAAGGCGGAAGGATTTTTGCGCCAGCAATTTTAATAGTTCTTGTCGTGCAGTGGACATGAATTTCTACGATAGCAGAAAAGCAGTTGCCGGTTCTCAGTTGTCAGTTATCAGTTCTCAGTATTCCCGCGTCTTGCCTTTACTGAGAACTGACAACTGAGAACTGAGAACTTCATTGGTTGAGTTTTTCCAGGTGCCGAAATCCATCCGTGGCGGCGAACATTGCGACCGCGATCGTTCCGTTGTACGCCATGTGGATGAGAACTCCGGCGGCTACGGAATTCGTTCGGGCTCGCACTATCGTCAAGATCATGCCAACCAGGAAAATCACGAGTACCGGGCCCCAGGAGAACATCAGTTGCGCTCCGTGCAGCAGGGCGAAACCGAGCGCGGTCAGGAAGACGGCGATCGGCAAGCCGAGGCGGCGCGCTAACACGGGATACAGAAAGCCGCGGAAGAAAAGCTCTTCCATCAGAGGCGCGAGGGTCACGCTGAGAATGGCCAGCGCCCAGGCTTCGGCGGGGGTTTTGAAAAAGCTGTCGATGGGCAACTCTTTCGGCATGGGCAACAGATGGGCTAGGGCTTGCAACGCGAGGGAAAGCGCGAAGCCCACGAACACGTAAATGGCAACGTTGGAAGGCCAGTTCCAGTGCATGGCAGCGAGAAAATCGGGACGGCGGCGTTCGCGCGTCACCAGAACGTACATGTAGGCGAGGATGAGAAGATACGCCAGCGATTGTCCGGCGACGATGACCAGCGGGACGCGCGCGATTTCGCCGAGACCCCGGTGCGGGTACACCCAGACGCGTGCTATGAGCAGCACGGCAAAGACACCGGCAAAGAGCGCTACGACAGTGAGGAATACGAGGCGCAGGACATCCCAGCCGGTCCAGGCTGGATCGGGCGGGGGAGCGGGTGGGCCGTCCGCAGGGTTAGTGTCGGCCACAGGAAATCCAACATCGCTATGACCACCGGCAGCTGCCGAGCTGCGCTCGGCTTGGACGGGCGAGGGCGCCCGTCCCCACACGGGCCCGGCTGGATTTTCGGGCAGATCGTCAGGAGGAAGGTTCACGCCAATTCCCCTGTGCCGGTGGGCGCGAGCACGCTTTTTGATGAGCCATTTTTTGCCGGCCCGTTTCTTGTCGAGCCGTTGAAATAAGCGGCGAGCGCCTGGCCGGTGTAGGACTTCTTCACGCGGGCGACTTGTTCGGGCGTGCCCTGGGCTACGATGCGGCCACCTTCTTCTCCGCCTTCGGGGCCGAGATCGAGGATCCAGTCGGCGTTGCGGATTACGTCGAGGTTGTGCTCGATAATGATGACCGTGTTTCCCAGATCGGTGAGGCGGTGCAGGACGTCGAGCAACTTGCGCACATCGTCGAAATGCAATCCGGTAGTCGGCTCATCCAGCAGATACAAGGTTTTGCCGGTCTGGCGCTTGCCCAGTTCCCGGGCGAGCTTGATGCGCTGGGCTTCGCCTCCGGAGAGAGTCACGGCAGATTGACCGAGGTGAATGTATCCGAGGCCGACGTCGACCAGGGTTTGCAGCTTTTGCTTGACTTGGGGAATGTTTTCGAGAATCTGGAGCACGTCCGACACTGGCATTTCGAGCAGGTCAGCGATGGAAGAGCCGTTGTAGTGAACCGACAAGGTTTCGTAATTGTAGCGGCGTCCGCCGCAGACTTCGCACTGCACGTAAACGTCGGGCAGGAAATTCATTTCGATGCGGCGCTGGCCTCCGCCCTGGCAGGCCTCGCAGCGTCCGCCGGGGACGTTGAAGGAGAAGCGTCCGGATTTGTATCCGCGCTCGCGCGATTCGGGTAGCATGGCGTAGAGGTCGCGGACCGCCGCGAAGATTCCGGTGTACGTCGCGGGATTGGAGCGCGGAGTGCGTCCGATGGGCGACTGGTCGATGCGAATGACCTTGTCGATGAGGTCGGCTCCGGTGATGGCTTTGTGCGCGCCGGGCTCCTCGCGCGAACGGTAGAGTTGGCGGGCGAGGGCGCGGTAGAGGATGTCGTTCACGAGAGTCGATTTGCCGGAGCCGGAAACGCCGGTGACGACCGTCATCACGCCGAGCGGAAAAACTACGTCGAGATTCTTGAGGTTGTTGGCGCGCGCGCCGAGGATGGCGATCGCTTTTCCATTCGGGCTGCGGCGCTCGGGAAGCATGGCGATCTGCTGGCGTCCAGCGATGTAGGCTCCGGTGAGGGAGGCGGGCGAGGCCATGATTTCAGCCGGCGTTCCGCTCGCGACCAACTCGCCGCCATGACGGCCGGCTCCGGGGCCGAGGTCGATGACATAGTCGGCGCGGCGGATGGTTTCTTCATCGTGCTCGACTACGAGGACGGTGTTGCCAAGGTCACGTAAATTTTCCAGCGCGGCTAGAAGGCGTCCGTTGTCGCGATGATGCAGGCCGATCGAAGGCTCGTCCAAGACGTAGAGGACGCCGCGCAGCTTCGATCCGATCTGGGTGGCGAGGCGAATGCGCTGGCCTTCTCCGCCGGAAAGTGTGGCCGCCGAGCGGCCGAGTTGCAGGTAGCCGAGTCCAACATTGTCGAGGAATTCGAGGCGTTCGGTGATTTCGTGTGTGATGCGTCCGGCGATGGCCAGTTCCCTGCCCGTCAGTTGGATGCGGCGCGCGGCTTCGAGCGCGCGCGCAATCGGAAGCTCGGTGAAATCGGCAATCGACATGCCATTCACTTTTACAGCCAGGCTTTCCGGGCGCAGACGTTTGCCGTGGCATACCGAGCACTCTGTGGCCGACATGAAATTGAGCAGATATTCGCGATAGGTATCGGAGGTCGAGGCTTCGAGATTCTGGCGAAGGTGGCCGAGAATCCCGAGGAAACCAGTTTTGCCTCCGCGGTGCGGCTCGCCGTGCAGCAGTAGGTTCTGAACCTTGTCGGGAAATTTCTCGAAGGGCGTGGCCAGGTCGAAACCATAGGCCAGAACGACCAACTGCAGGCTGCGCATCAGGTTCTGCGATGACGAACCGGGGCCCAGGCCGCCATCGAGCAGCGGCTTCGACCAGTCGACAATCACCTTGGCCGGATCCAAGTCGTAGCGGCTGCCGAGACCGTGGCACTCGGGACAAGCTCCATAGGAGCTGTTGAACGAGAACGATCGCGGCTCAAGTTGCGGAACGCTGATGCCGCAGTCGGGGCAGGCGAGACGCGAGGAATAGAGCGTTTCGTCTCCGTTGACCACCGCGACCAGGACGAGGCCGCCGCCGAGTTTCATGGCGAGTCCGACGGAGAGTTCGAGGCGGTGTTCGATTCCGGGCTTCACCAGCAGGCGATCGACGACGACTTCGAGGGTGTGGTTTTTGCGTTTGTCGAGGGCGAGGTCGTCTTCGAGATTCACGAGTTCGCCATCGACTCGGCCGCGGGAGAAACCGTGCTGGACGAGGTTCTCCATTTCCTTTTTGAACTCGCCTTTGCGGCCGCGAACGATGGGCGCCATGATCATGACGCGGTCGTCGGGCGTAAGCGCCATGACGCGTTGCACGATTTGCTCGGCCGACTGGCGGGTGATGGGCTTGCCGCAATTCGGGCAATGGGGAACGCCGATCGACGAGTAGAGCAGGCGCAGGTAATCGTAAATTTCCGTGATGGTGCCGACGGTGGAGCGCGGACTGCGGCTGGTGGTTTTCTGCTCAATCGAGATCGCTGGGCTAAGGCCGTCGATGGAATCGACGTCGGGGCGCTCCATCTGGTCGAGGAACTGGCGGGCATAGGCGGAAAGCGTTTCGACGTAGCGGCGCTGGCCTTCGGCATAAATCGTATCGAAAGCGAGCGAGGATTTGCCGGAGCCGCTCAGACCCGTGATGACCGTCAGAGTGTTGCGAGGAATCTCGACGTCAATATTCTTCAGGTTGTGCTGGCGCGCGCCGCGCACCGAAATCGTGGTGATCGCCATTTAGCACAACACCTTATGCACTTCCGTAACGTGGACGGGGACTAAGAAATATCGGAGAGTGGGAATACGCAGTTCGATTCTCGTATCTTATTTGCTAACAGCGGCGGGGGTCAAATGCGGATAGAGTAAAACATTTGCAGCCGCGCGATTCCGAGGGTGGCTGCCAGTAAGGGCCGGTAACGTGAACGCACTTTTCGTGACTTTCTTAATCGGCAGCACCGCAATCCTGAGTGTAATTCTGGGCGTATTCGGCGCGTATTGCGCGATTTGCGGTGTATTGGCCGTCGTCAACCCCTCTCGACCGTCGCATGTGCTGGGAGCCTTGGTACCCCATCAAAGCCACGTCAGCGGCGACTGAGCGCGCCTTCGCAAGTTTTCCCGCTTGAGTCCTATCAGGCTGCAGAAAAGTCCTTTGTCGATGCCAGCCCTGAAGTTTTGTCGCAGGAATTAGACCGTCCCTCCGGGACTCGTATCCTTTTCCCTACTTTTCCTAGCGCTGAAGCGCTGGGCTAAG
>PKXK01000044.1 GCA_003132325.1 Acidobacteriaceae bacterium | reverse complement strand
TCACTCTGCCACGCCACGGCCAGCGCGGGCTCCGGGCGGCCTTGCGCATCCAGTTTTACAAGAGTGTCGCCGATCAGCGAGAGGGTGCGCGCAGCGTCCCAGTAGTCGGCGGGCGTGGTGTTCGCGGGGAGCTCGAGCGCGTCAGTCGCCGATTGCATCATGACGCGCAGGGTTCCACCGTAGTGCGGGCGCGTCTCCGCCGCCGCGATTATGGACGTTAGCAGGGCCGCACCCAGCAGCCCATGGCGGATCGACAGTTGCCGTGGCCGCAGGCAGCAGCCGAGCTTTGCTCGGCTGGGACGGGCGAGGGCGCCCGTCTCTCCACAAACGACAGAGCCGGACTGGGTTTTGCGCGACGTTAGTTTTGTGCTTGAGCCGGGCGAGACTATCGCGGTCGTTGGCCACACTGGGGCGGGAAAGACCACGCTGATCTCGCTGCTGATGCGCTTCTACGATGTGCAGCGGGGAGCGATTCGCATCGATGGAGTGGATATTAAGGAAATGGGTCTCGACGACCTGCGCGGGCGTTTCGGGGTTGTGTTGCAGGATCCGTTTCTATTCAGCGGCACGGTGGAGGGCAACATCCGCCTGGGGACGGCGCGCATTCAAGACAGCGACGTGGAGCAGGCAGCGGAGGACGTCAACGTCGCCGATTTCATCCGAACCTTGCCGGGAGGATTTAAAGAAGAAGTGCGCGAGCGCGGCTCGACGCTTTCGACCGGACAGAAGCAGTTGATCAGTTTCGCGCGGGCGCTGGCGCACAATCCGAAGATTCTGATTCTCGATGAGGCGACTTCGAGCGTCGATACGGAGACCGAGTTCCGGGTGCGCGACGCGCTCAACCGCATGGTGGAAGGGCGGACGGCGCTGATCATCGCGCACCGGCTGTCGACGATTCAGCGGGCCGATAAGATCATCGTGATGCACAAAGGCCAGGTGCGCGAAATGGGATCGCACCAGCAACTGCTGGCCCAGCGCGGGATTTATTACAAGCTTTATCAGCTGCAGTATAAGGATCAGGAGATGGCGGCGGGGGCTCCCCCGGTCACGGCGAATGCCGACGACTGAACGCCGATCCACCTGCCCCGTTACAATGTGACTCGTGCGTATCCTGATCTCAGCCGGTGAAGCTTCGGGCGAAATGTATGGCGCGCAGCTGATTGAAGCGCTGCGGCGGCTGGCGGAGCTTCGCTCCGCTGGGCAGCCGGGGGCGGCTGTCCCTACGCAATTCTTTGGCGCGGGCGGGGAACGCATGCGGGCTGCCGGATGCGAGATTGTTGTCGATGCTAAGGATCTTGCGGTCGTTGGCATCACTGAGGTTCTTAGCCGCCTGCCTAAGATTCTTGGGCTCTATCGGAGATTGATTCGCGCAGCGGATGAGAAACGGCCGGCGCTGGCCGTTGTCATTGATGCTCCGGCTTTTAACTGGCGGGTGGCGCGGCAGATGCGCCGGCGCGGCATTCCGGTGGTTTACTACGTCTGCCCGCAGTTCTGGGCTTGGCGGCAGGGGCGGGTGAAGTTGCTGCGCAAGTACGTCGACAAGGCGCTGGTGATTTTTCCCTTCGAAGAAAAGTTCTATCGCGACCGCGGGGTGGACGCTACGTTTGTTGGCCATCCGCTGGCGGATCTGCCTGCGCCTGCCGTTACTCGCGACGCTTACGCGGTCGAAAATCGCCTCGATGCCGCGAAGACATGGATCACGCTGATGCCGGGCAGCCGCCGGAAAGAAGTGCGCATGAATCTGCCGACGATGCTCGGCGCGGCGGGACGGCTGGGCGGCGATTATGAATTCCTGCTGCCGGTGGCGCGCACGCTGGACTCGGCGTTTCTCGCAGCATTAATCGCGGGCGCGACGGAGACGCGGCGAGCCGCGTCTCTACGGGGGATTCATCTTGTTCCTGAGGCTTTGCCGGCGCTCTACCACTCGCGCGCGGGAATCGTGGCCAGCGGGACGGCTACGGTCGAAGCGGCCATCATGGGAACTCCGTTTGTCATGGTGTACCGCGTTTCCGCGCTCACGTACGCGCTGGGCAAACCGCGCGTGAAGGTTCCTTTTTATGCGATGGTCAACCTGATTGCGGAGGAGGAGGTCGTCCCCGAACTGGTGCAGCACAAGTTTACGGTGGAAAACATCGTCACCGAGATGAACAAGATCATCCCTGACGGCGAGCCGCGAAGGCGCATGATCGAGCAGTTGGCGGCGGTGAAGGCGAGACTCAAGCTCGGCAACGGCGGCGCTCATCCCTCGGAAATGGCGGCGGAGATCATCTTGAAGGAAGTCAAGGGACAATGAATCCGGTAAGTCAAGGGCACGCGGGCGAGGGCGCCCGCGCCACACGGAACGCAAACAATTTCCCTAACCCTTGTCCTCACAGCATCTTTTGCGGGAAAATCAACATCTTAGAATTTGTAGCCCTGCCAGGAGACTCTACTTGAAGCTTTGCCACTCTCGACCGGCGCGCCGGGCGCTCGGTGTGACTGTTGTCTTTGTTCTGTGTCTGCTAGCGAACCGGCCGGCGCAGGCGGCCGAGAAACCGCGCCTCCGCGTGGACGACTACCAGATCGACGTCGAGCTGCTGCCGCAGACGCACAAGCTCAGCGCGCGCGCCACGGTGAAAGTCACGGCGCTCGAAGACCTCAGCGTGGCCACATTTCAGCTCAACAACGCGCTGCGCATTACGAAGCTGACGGACGCGAACAACAAGGCACTCACTCCGGAGCGCAACACGCAGGATTCGACGGTGCGCTTCGCGCTCTTGAGCGGCATCGCAAAGAACGCGAGCACCACCTTTTACTTTGAATACGAAGGCACGCTGGAAAACGCCGACGACAGCCCGGTGCCGGGATTGAAGCTCGCCTACGTCGGCCCTGACACCAGTTATCTGCTTTACTCTGGCCTCTGGTTTCCGGTTGCGGGATACGGCGTCAATCGCTTTACTTCCACCATCAA
>PKXK01000230.1:1784-7716 GCA_003132325.1 Acidobacteriaceae bacterium | reverse complement strand
ACCAAATGTGCGGAAGAACCCTCGAATCTCCCTTTGTAGTGCAGCGTTAGCGCCTCATAGGCACTGATCGGCGAAAGCCAAAGTTCGTTGGCTTCATCTTTGAGTTGCTGCACAACCCTCCGCCCAAGCCGTTTTGGATCGCTCAGCGTCCACAGCCAGATGTGGGTATCAAGCAGCAGCCTCAATCGCGCAGGACCTCCCACTCATCTTCATCGGTGGCCGGGGAAACGATGTCGCCCTTAATCCTCATCGAATTTTTCATCGATCCAATCCACGACGAGCGCTTTTCGACCACCGTGGGCGGCACGACCTCGGCAACGGGTTTCCCAAAGCGCGTGACCCGGATCGGTTTCTTCGTCGAACGGACGCGCTCGAGTACGGCGAGACACTTGGCTTTGAATTCCGAGATGGCGATTTCCTGCACGGCTTTTCTCTGTGGTCATTGTAACATACTATGGTCATATTGTTTGACCATTTGCAGCGTTCGCGGCTGCGGGCTTCGCCCGCTGGACAGCCGAAGGCGGCTGTCCCTATGTGGGCATCTCCTGTGCTAGCCTTACTTTCCATGACTCAAGTTTCGGCCCACCCCAAGCATTTTCTCTCCGACAAGGTTGAGCATTTTACCGAGTCTGTGATTCGCGAGATGACTCGGCAGGCGATGCAATACAACGCCGTGAATCTTGCGCAAGGCTTCCCCGATTTTTCCGCGCCCGCCGAAATCAAGCACGCCGCGCAGGAAGCGATCGCCGCCGACGTCAACCAATACGCCATCACCTGGGGAGCTAAGAGTCTGCGGGGTGCGATTGCCCGGCAGATGCAAGAGTGGCAGGGGATCGAGGTCGATCCGGAAAAAGAAATTGTGGTGTGCTGCGGCTCGACTGAAGCGATGATCGCGACCCTGCTGGCGGTGTGCAATAAGGGCGACGAGGTGGTGGTCTTTGAGCCCTTCTACGAGAACTATGGGCCGGACTCGATTCTTAGCGGAGCCAAGCCGCGGTTCGTCAGCTTGCGTCCTCCGCAGAGGGCGGGAGGCGAGTGGACATTCGACGAGCAGGAATTGCGCGAAGCGTTCAAGCACCAGACCGGCCAGCATCAAACGCATCACTCTAAAACCAAGGCCATCATCCTGAACACGCCGAACAACCCTACCGGCAAGGTGTTCAGCCGGAAGGAACTGGAACTGATTCGCGACCTGTGCGTCGAGTACAACGTGCTGGCCATCACCGATGAAATTTACGAGCACATTCTTTACGATGGATCGGAGCACATTTCGATCGCGCGGCTTGACGGCATGCGCGAACGTACGATCACCATCAACGGGCTCTCCAAGAGCTACAGTGTCACGGGATGGCGCGTCGGCTGGGCGGTTGCGCCTCCGGCGATCACGAACGCGATTCGCAAGGTGCATGATTTTTTGACCGTGGGCGCACCCGCGCCTTTCCAGGAAGCGGGGGCGGTGGCGTTGAGCCTGCCCGCTAGTTACTACCGCGAACTGGCCGACCGGTACCGCATGCGGCGCGATCATCTCATCCCGGCACTGGAGAAGGCCGGCTTCGTCTGTTACCGTCCACGAGGCGCGTATTACGTGATGACCGATATCAGCGCCTTCGGGTTCGCGAACGACGTGGAGTTCGCGAGTTACCTGGTGAGGGACATCGGCATCGCTTGCGTGCCGGGATCTAGTTTCTACAAGCATCCGAAAGACGGATCCCGACAGGTACGTTTCGCCTTCTGCAAGAAACCTGAGACACTGGACGAGGCGGCGCTGCGGCTGGAGAAGGTGCGGGCGCGCCGGTAGAGACGCGTCTGATCGCGTCTTCGCCCGCGGCGGAGACGGGGCAAGCCCTCTCTACAGAAAGCGCGAGTTGCGGCAAAAGGTACGGCTCTTCCACAGCAAACTGCGCTATACTTCGCCTCAACGCTGACAATATCCCCGAAAGCGAGTGGCACTCATGTCCGTGAAAAGCGTGGAAGAGGTACCTGCCGAGGTTCCGGCGGAAGATTTTGAGGCTCTGGAAGAGAAAGTTTATCGCACCATTGAGTTGTACAAGGCCGCCAAGGAAGCGCGTGCCACCGCCGAGCGCGATGCCAAGCGGCTGCGGGAGCAACTGGAAGAGCGCGAGGAAGAAAACGAAGCCATGCGCCGCGAGCTGATTCAACTGCGCAAGGATCGCGAGGATATACGCGGCCGAGTGGAAAAGATGTTGAGCCAGATGGAAAGCCTGACGCAGGAGCAGGCGGCCAGCTGAACGAGGGCGGCGAAGGCGAGGGCGGTAAGCTTTCATCCGGGGAGCATCCGGCGGGCAGCGATCGGGCAGTAAATATATCGCCGAGGAGTGAGATGGCCACTGCGAGCAAACAACCTCCGACCGATGCGTTGCCGAACGTCAATGGCAGCGTGCGCGTCGAAATCTTCGACCAGGTTTATAACCTTCGGGGCTCGGACGCGGACTACATTTTGAAGCTGGCCGAGTACGTGGACGGCAAGATGCGCGCGGTATCGCAACAGACGGCAACCGTCGATTCGGTGCGGCTGGCGGTGCTGGCGGCGCTGAATATCGCGGATGAATATCATCTGCTGAAGCGGCGGCTGGAGAAGTCTTCGCCGGAAGCGCAGCAGCGGGCCAGCAAACTGGCGAGCGCGCTGGATGAAGTTTTGCAGGATGGGCGGCGCACGGGGTGAAGCGACTCGCCGGCCAGCCCCTGAAGGGGCTTTCTTCCCGNNGCGAAAAGCTGGGCACGAAATCCAAGCTTTTTCGCCTCCGATGAAATCGATCGTAACCTGGGGTTCATCTTCCAAACATAGTCGCCGCGCAACCGTCAGCAAACCTCCTGCCAACTATTTTGCGTTTTCCTCTTGCGAATCTCTTCGCGGTTTCCTAGCATCGAAGGTGAAAGCCGACCTGCGGAGTTGGTGTTGGTGGCAACCGATTTTTGAACCAATGCCGAATGAACGGGGACTCGACTCGCAAAAAGATCCTGTGTGCTATGTTCCGTCATGCGGAAAAGCCTAATGGGTCGCGGCGGGTTCCCACCGTCTGAGACGGGTTCATTCTCGGCCCACCACACGGCCCAGTGGGTCGGCTTGTTTGTGTTCAGGTGTCAGGTCTTAGGTTTCAGGTGTCAGGTCTCAGGGAAAGCCAGGCCCTGGGAGGTGCGCGACACATGCGAAGCTTTTTCCTCTGCTAGACTCGCTCTTGCACTCAAGCTGCAATCGGAGCATCTAAACTACCGTGTTTCCTAGACTTCTTCACATTGGCAGTTTCTACCTGCCCACTTATGGCGTGCTGGTCGCTTCGGGCGTGCTGATCGGGCTTTGGATCAGCGTGCGCAATTCCGAGAAGCAGGGCATCAACGGCGACGATGCGTGGAATCTTGGCATACTGGTTGTTCTCGCCGGAATCATCGGGGCGAAGGTTCTTTACGTCATCAACGACTGGAGTTCGTACGCGAACAACTGGCGGGAGATTTTCAGCCTCAACACGCTGCAGGCGGGAGGCGTATTTTCGGGGGGGCTGATTGCCGCGCTCGTCATGGCGGCCTGGTACATGCGGCGGCATCACATGCCGGTGCTGCGCACCTGCGATGGCTTCGCTCCCGGGCTGGCTTTTGGGCACGTCCTTGGACGCTTTGGTTGTTTTTCGGCCGGCTGCTGTTATGGCAAACCTACCAATCACTTCTGGGGCGTCGTCTTCACGAATCCGCTGGCGAATGCTGTTAGCGGGACTCCTCTCGGCGTCAGGATTGAGCCGACGCAACTGATCGAAGCCGCGGCCGAGTTCTTCAATTTTCTGCTGCTGATGTGGCTGCTCGGGCGCAAGAAGTTCGACGGACAGATTTGGAGCAGCTTCATGATCCTGTACGGCGTCGAGCGTTACTTCATCGAATTCCTGCGCGACGATCCCGGGCGAGGTGAAGTCTTCGGGGGGCTGATGTCGGGAACACAGTTGATTTCGATTCTGCTGGTCGTGGGCGGTGGGTTGATCTGGTGGCTGCGAAGCGGCTCTCAGCATTCAGCCCTCAGGGCTCAGAAATCGGGCTCTGGGATTTAGGGTAGCCCAGGTGCCGTCCCTGGCGGGACTCGATTGGTCCCACTTCCGCTTACCCGGCGCTCACGTGCCGGGCTTTCCTGTTCCGCCGCTTCGCGGCTGGAGGATCGTACGTTCAACTCTTTCACTCGACTTCAAGCTCTCACCCGGGCTCTCAGCGCGACGACCAAGTTCTCACGCAGACTCCTTGGGCCATCGACTCCCTGCCGATTCTGCTTGCAGTTGCGGGCTGAATGCTGAATGCTGAGTGCTGAATGCTCGAGTTCCCCATCACGCTGACCGCATCTCCAGACGCCGCGGGGCAGCGCCTGGACCAATATCTCGCGACACAACTTTCGGAGGTTAGCCAGGCGGAAGTCAGCCGGGCTCGCGTGCAGCAACTTATCGCCAAGGGTGAAGTGCTGGTAAACGGGGTGGCAGCGAAGGCATCGCTTCGACTGAAGGGCGACGAGCAAGTTACGGTCACGGGACCGCCGCACGCCCCGCCGCTGCGCGCCATGGCGGAAGAGATTGCGCTTGACATCGTTTATGAGGACGACGACTTGGCGATCGTCAACAAGCCGGCGGGCATGATGGTGCACGCTGGAGCGGGAGCGACCGACGATGCGCGCAACCGCGGAACGCTGGTCAATGCGCTGCTGCATCACTTTGGAACGCTCTCGGCGGTCGGCGGCGAACTGCGTCCNNGGACGCGAGGTGCACAAGACTTACATCGCACTGGTCCACGGCTGGCCGAAGCAGGATCGGGGCACGATTCAAAGCGCGATTAGCCGCCACTCGCAGCGGCGCACGCGGATGACGACGCGGGGCTTCGGCGGGCGCGAGGCGGTAACGCATTACACGGTGCGGCGAAAAATCGATTCACCTTACGGCAAGTTTGCGCTGGTCGAACTGAAGATCGAGACGGGACGCACCCACCAGATTCGCGTGCATATGTCGTCGCTCGGACATCCAGTGGTGGGCGACGCGCTCTATGGCGCGCCGGGCGAATTGAAGTCGCAGTCGAATAAACGGCGGTCGGCGGGCATGCCCGCGACGCTGAAGCTGGATCGAAATTTTCTGCATTCGGCGGTGCTTGAGTTGACGCATCCGCGGACGAAGGAGCGGCTCCGGTTCTCCCGGCCGTTACCGAAGGAACTGGAGAACTTGCTCGAAAGCCTGGAGAATGCTCGGCAGGAAGGTCCCCGGCCGGAACCTGCGTCGGACGGAGCCTCCCTGTAGAGAGGCGGCTTGCCGCGTCTCCACTCGGGTGAGCGATGCGCCTGCCAAACGGAGACACGGCGAGCCGCGTCTCTACAGGGAATTATTCGACTGTTTTCCGGCGCCGTCGACAGGGCGGGGCCGCAGGCTATAATGAAAGAAATCTAGTCTAAGCAAATCGTCCTGATGAAATCTCGCAACTTCCTGTTTCTGGTCGTTTTAGTTTTGCTGGCTGGCTCGCTCATCGGCCAAACGGCGCAGCCTGCTTCCGCGCCGGCAGCACAGAATCCACCCGCGAAAACGAGCCCTTCGCCTGACGACAAGACGCAGGCTCCGGCGGCGCCGACGGCGGCAGGACAAGGTCCGCAGGCGGGAAATCCAGCGAAGTCCGACTCCGACGAGTCGGTCGCGACGATTATCCACGTCGTCAACGAAGTTCGCGTGGTGTTTACGGTTACCGACCGGCACGGCCACTACATCAAGGGTCTGAAGCGAACCGACTTCAGGGTAGTCGACGATCAAAAGCCCGCGGAGCTGCGCAGCTTCAACAGCGAGACCGATCTGCCTCTGCAGGTGGGGTTGCTGGTGGACGCGAGCAACTCGGTGCGCGACCGTTTTAAGTTCGAGCAGGAAGCGGCGATCGAATTTCTGAACGCCATCATTCGCCCGCGCTACGACAAGGC
>PKXK01000230.1:0-1753 GCA_003132325.1 Acidobacteriaceae bacterium | reverse complement strand
TGAAATCGGAGCAGACGGGGCCGGTGCGCCGCGCCATCATTCTGCTGAGCGACGGCGAAGACAACCTGAGCCACGTAACCCGTGAGGAAGCCATCGAAATGGCGGAGCGCGCGGACGTGATCGTCTACACCATCAGCACCAACATCAGCGGCATGAAGGGCAAGGGCGACAAGGTGCTGGAGCGAATCGCGGAAGCGACGGGCGGCCGCGCGTTCTTTCCGTTCCAGATGCGCGACGTGTCGGACGCATTTCTCTCCATCCAGGAGGAGTTGCGTAGCCAGTACGCGGTGGCCTACAAGCCGGCGGATTTTGTCGCGGACGGACGCTACCGCACAATCGAAATTCTGGCGCAGGATAAGGGCCTGAAGGTGCGCACCCGCAAGGGATACTACGCTCCGAAGCAGTAGAACAGTTCTCAGTTCTCAGTTGTCAGTTCTCAGGTAGCGGGTGCCGGAAGTGACGAAGCGCCTGGAGATCCTCTACACAAAGCCCCCGCTCTACCTGGCAGTCTACCGTACACCGCACGATGATAACGACGCGGAAAACGAGTAGCGCCGGCATCTTGCCGGCTGTCCCGAGGGCGGTCAGGAATGCAGGTGTTCGGCCGGATGATGCGGCGACCATTGCGGATCTTCATCGGGGGTTACGATCTGGCCGTCGCGCATGTGGACGATGCGATCGCCGTAGTCGGCGGCCTCGGGATTGTGCGTAATCATGAGCACGGTTTGCCCTAAATCCTTGTTCGACTGACGCAGCATTTCGAGGACGACGCTGGAGCTTTTCGAATCCAGGTTGCCGGTGGGTTCGTCGGCAAGCACAATGGCGGGACGATTGATGAGAGCCCGGGCCAGCGCGACTCTCTGTTGCTCGCCTCCGGAAAGCTCGTTGGGCCGATGCTCCAGACGCTGGGCGATGCCGAGCATCCCGGTGATCTTCTTCAGGAATGCGGGATCGGGAGCAGCCCGGCCGGCAATATCAGCGGCGATCTCGATATTCGAGCGGGCGCTGAGCGTGGGCAGAAGATTAAATTTCTGGAAGACGAATCCGATCTTGCTTTTGCGCAAGCGGGTGCGCTCGCCGTCGGAAAGCGTGGCGAAATCGACGCCGTCAATGGTGACGCTTCCCGAGTCGGCCTGGGTCAGCCCGCCGAGCAGATAAAACAGCGTGGACTTGCCGCTGCCCGAAGGGCCTACGATGGTGACAAACTCCCCCTTCTGCACGCTGAAGGAGATGCCGCGCAGGGCGGGCACATCGACCTTGCCGACGCGGTAGGTTTTGCGCAATTCCCTGGCTTCGATGAAGGCTGCCATCCAGTGAAAACCATATCACAGGAAGAAGAGCGATTGAGGCATTGAGACATTGAATCATTGAGACATTGAATCATTGAGACATTTAGACATCGATCCATTGCTTCAGGGTTTCAATGACTCAATGATTCAATCAATAAATGCCTCGATGATTCTGCTCACGCTACGCTCGCGTGCTCCACATCCATCGCACGGGCGGGGATTTCCACCGGCCTTTTGGGACCGCGCTTGCGCACCAGCAACACGCGAATCCGTTCCAGGAGTTCCGCGGGTTCATACATTCCCTTGGGCAAAAAGAGATCGGCGAGCGTTTCGCGCTCGTAGACCTTGATTCGACCGGAGATCAGCACGGCCGGAGTCTGCGGAGAAAGACGTTTGATTTCTTCGATCAGCCGCGAACCATCCACACCCGGCATGAGCAGGTCGGTGAGCACCAGATCGACGCC
>PKXK01000225.1 GCA_003132325.1 Acidobacteriaceae bacterium | reverse complement strand
GGATGGCCCTGGAAGGGCTGTTCTTTCGAGGCTTTTAGCTGGGCTCCTCCCGGATCCTCTTGGTGGATTTATCAAACTGTTCGGACCCAGTCAATGAGTGTAATCGGGATGTTTCGCCAATCATCACAAGAGCGTCGCCTTGTGGTCTTCGTCTGGCTCGTCAATCGGCGCATAATAGGGATCGTGCGGGTAGATGGGTTGGAGGGTTTCAGTCGGTAGCATTTGGAGTTGAGGACTGCGTCATGCGTGAACGAATCGCGTTTCTACTCATCGTGCTGTCTCTATGCGTGTACGTGTGCGCTCAGGAAGGAACTGTCGAACACGGCTGGACAGATAAGAACAACACCGAGATGTATGCCGCTTACATGCTCCAGAATGCCTACTACGAACAGGGGTATTGGGAATCGAAGGTTGAAATAAGGCAGGCCGGAACCAAGCGAGTCTTTGTGGTGCAGCCGGGGCGCATATACCACGTCGAGCGTTTTGATGTTTCCGGGCTAAGCGATCTTCCAGAGGAGGCCATGACGGACTCGCCGAAAGCCGGTGACGTGTACTCGCCCGTCCGCGTCAACGAATGGATTGCAACCATCGAGAAAAGATATGGCCGACGAGCAAATTGGGGCTCGCACTTTGATCGCGCTCACGCGCAGGTAATGATCGAAGTGAAACTTAGCGACGGAGGGCCGAATCCATCGCCCAATGATCCGCGTCACTGACGTTCCCGACTGTCAACTGGCGAAAACAGGCGTTTGCACAACTTTACGCCGTTTGTTCTCCCTTCAGCCATTACCCTCAAAAACCCTGTTACGGCCTGACAGTAGCGACCCCATCCGACAGCGTGGTGTGCAAGGTCAAGTCTTGGCTATCCCACAATATTGGTTCGCATCGGCCGCCTCGCCATCCTCAAAACGCAATGTGTATACTCATCATGTTTATGTGTACCCGCCTGGCACCTTTCCCCTAAGTCTTTGATTCGAAAATACGTTACACGTAACTCCTTATTCCTCAAAGACTTGGCAAAAGACCACGCGCTAAGTCTTTGAGTTTAAAAGACCGTCGTCAGGGGGTCCGCAAACAGTCGTCCCGACCAAGACTGCCGATATCGTCGGCGATCAGATCCGTCGCAGCCGGAACCAGTAAAACTGGTAAGGGCCCATGGTTAGAAGGTAAGGCAGATCGGCGATGCGCGGAAAAATATTTCTGCCGAACATCTCAATTAGAATATTTCCTTTGTAGGGCCGCAGATCCAGTTCGACCGCTTGCGCGGCGCTGGAGAGATTGTTGACCACCAAAACCGTCTCCTTGCCCAATTGCCGGACATAGGCCAGCACGCGGTGATTCGCCGGGTAGAGAAACTCGATCGAGCCCGACCCGAACACCGGACTGGAACGGCGTATCTGCATGATGTGCTTCATCCAGGAAAGCAGCGAATGCTCGGTCCGCTTTTGCGATAACACGTTCACCGTCGGGTAGCCATACACGGGGTTGAGAATCGGCGGCGAATAGAGACTTTCCGGATCTGCCGTAGAAAAGCCGCCATTCCAGCCGCCGCTCCACTGCATCGGAGTCCGTACTCCGTTGCGGTCGCCCAGGTGAATGTTGTCGCCCATGCCGATCTCGTCTCCGTAATAAATGATGGGAGTGCCGGGCAGCGACATCAACATGCCATTCATCAATTCGATTCGCCGCCGATCGTTGTCGAGCAGCGGAGCCAGGCGTCTGCGTATGCCGAGATTCAGCCGCATACTCTTGTCGCTGGCGTAGATGTCATACATGTAATCGCGCTCGATATCGGTGACCATTTCCAGCGTCAATTCGTCGTGGTTGCGCAGAAAGAGGCACCATTGACAGGAGGCCGGAATCTCTGGCGTCTGCTGCAGAATCTCCGTGATGGGCTTGCGGTCTTCCAGCCGCAAACCCATGAACATCCGCGGCATCAAGGGAAAGTTAAACGCCATGTGGAATTCATCCCCGTCGCCAAAGTACGGACGAAGATCGGCCGGCCACTGGTTCGCTTCCGCCAGCAGGATCGCGTCCGGGAATTGGTCGTCGACTTTCTTGCGCAGTTCCCGGACCACCGCGTGGGTCTCCGGCAGGTTCTCGCAAGACGTTCCCTCCCGCTCAATCAGGTAGGGGACAGCATCCAGCCGGAAACCATCGACTCCGAGTTCCAGCCAGAAGGTCATCACCTTCCACATCTCTTCGCGTACCGCGGGATTGTCGTAATTCAGATCGGGCTGATGACTGAAGAAGCGATGCCAGTAGTAGGACTTGGAAACAGGATCCCAGGCCCAGTTCGACATTTCGGTATCGACGAAGATGATTCGGGCTCCGCGATATTTGGTATCGGTATCGCTCCACACATACCAGTCGCGTTTTGGATTGTCTTGCGAGCTCCGGGCTTCCTGGAACCATGGATGTTGATCGGAAGTGTGGTTCGCCACCATCTCGATAATCACCCGGATTCCACGGTCGTGAGCGCCCGAAAGGAACGCCTTGAAATCTTCCAGCGTGCCGTAGCTTGGGTGAACCGATCGGTAATCGGAGATGTCGTAACCATCGTCGCGCAAGGGCGAGGGGAAAAACGGCATCAGCCAGATTGCGTTCACACCCAGTTCTTGCACGTAATCCAGCTTCTGGGCGAGACCCTGAAAATCGCCGATCCCATCCCCGTTGCTGTCAAAGAAAGCGCGCACATGGATCTGATAGATGATCGCGTCTTTGTACCAACCGGCTTCGCGCTTCAATGCCAACCTGTTCCTCCCGAACTATCGCCGGCCCGCCTGGTGCCGGCATCCATAGAATCTTAATTCACGATTGCACGCTGCGACGGAACGGACTTTCAGCTGCAGTTCCTCTGCAATGGGTTGACTGGTAGGCCCGGCAGGAATCGAACCTGCAACCCTCGGATTAGAAATCCGATGCTCTATCCGCTTGAGCTACGGGCCCTCGCTATAACGGGACTCTGATTACCGATTATAGGGGATGTGCGCGGGGCGATACCCAGTCTTCTTCTGAACTGGGTTCAGCAGTTAGTCTTTCAGCAGGACCATGGTTTGATCGCCACGGCAGAACGTTGCAACCTTCGACAGGCCTCGGCGCGGTACAGGCATGGTCATGACCGGTCCGTAGCAATAGACGGCGTGCCCGGTGGCGGCGAAGTACCATTGCCCTCCCTTTCTCTTTGCGGGCTGCTGGCTGGGGGTGGGAGAGAGCTGAACGGGTGGGGCCAACCTGGGGACGGGAAGAGACAAGACTAACGCTAGGGCCAGGGCCTTCATGATTGGGTCTCACTTCCACCGCGGCCCCCACAGAGAGGCCGCGTTTACAGAACCGTTTTCTCTTTTTATCTTTTAAAACTCGTACCGCTTGTCTTCAAAAAACTAGTACCCGATCCGTGCGTTTCACGCCGTCAAGCCCGCTAGATCACTCGAGTGGAGCGCCGCACATCCGTTAGATCCGAGGCCGGCTTCCCGGGAGCTTCCTTCGTGGAGCGGGCCGATTTACTGGGTCGTTTCGTTTGTTTGTCCGATCCTTTTGCTCCGGCCGCTGGATTGCCTGTCGAACGACTGCCCGCCGCAGGATTGCCTGTCGAACGATTGCCGGAGTCGGCGTCTTTGTGCTCCGCCTGTGCTGCCGCCATGTCGTGCGGCCGATTGCTCTCATCACGAGCCAGCTTGCCTTTCAGCGAAGCCAGTTGGGTGCTGTCCTGCAACATCGCACGGATCAAAAGGCGCTGCGATTCGATGGTCCGGCCCTGCTCGAAAACCAGCAGTGTCAGAATGCCGTAAGAAACGATGAACAAAATCACCAGCAGGGGCAGCAGGGTCGCCGGTCGCGACTTCTTTTGAGAAGCTAAGCACTCAGCGCTGTAGACGATGCTCACAAATGCCCCCAAGTCCGCCCCATTCGCTCCGGGGCTTCACCAAGGAATACTGCACCCGTGAAACCATACGTGGGGGATGGCTTAAGTGTGTGTTGGATATGGAGTTAGGAGGCGGAAACGGCATCGGGCTGCACGCCGGGGTGCAAGCCGCTGCACTTAATGAGTAACCAACCCAGCACGACCGCGGCAGGTTCGCGCCGAGGCATAGCCCGGAACCATCGCCCGGAAACCCGCGCCAGTCAAGGACTTTGGAAGCGGCTCATCCTCGGTAGAGAGCCGGGCGTCCCCGCCCGGTCCCACCGTCGAGATTCCCGATCTTACTCTGAGACCCTGAAACTTTGGAACCTGGCCTAAGGAAAGTCTGATTCAGTTCCCGCAGGCCTCCGTGCACCTCTGTGTACCCCGTGGTTCAAGGTTTTCGATGGTACTTAATCAGAACTTCCCTAATCCGCCTTTACCACCACATACTTCCGCCCAGCGTACAGCCGGTACTGCGCGCCGTCTTTTTCAAATTTCAGGGGAACCGGGTGTTGGAGCTTGTCGTCGTTCTGGCTGGCAATCGAGAGCACATCCGTTCCCGCCACGTTCATCACCGTGAACTTGCCGTCCTTGAAGCCGAAACCATAGGCTCCTGGATCAAGCGTGCCTCCGTCAAAGCTAAGCTTGATTTCAGTGATCAGGAAACCCTGGTATTTTTCGGCGATGGCGGTGGCATATCCCGATGTGTCCACCAACCCCGCCAGCGCCAACTTGCCCGCCGAGTTCTTCAGCCCGGCCGTGTTCCGCAATTGCGCGGCCGCATTCTGGCCGGCAAAGAAAAACGAGGTCGGAGCGGCTTTCTTCACTTGATCCGCCGTAAGCACTTGCGCGCTGGCCGCGCTCAACCCGACCGCCACCATCACAACCAGCCACACCAGCTGGCGATTGCAGTTCAGATTCCAGTTCATAGAGGTCCTCTCCAAATTCTTGAATTCAATTTCATAGCAACCAGGCCGTCATGGTTCCTTCANNTGCACTTGATCTTGCACTTGATTTTGGGTGGCGCAGCGCTTCAGCGCTGCGGTACTTGCATCCGTTTTGAATGCGGCTTTAGCCGCTGAGGGCAGCACGCGGCTCGCAATCCAGCTGCTTCCGCATCCTCTTCAGCCACCTCCAACCGTCCGCGCGAAAATTCGTTTGACCGCAACATTCGGATAGTCCGTGCGGCCGGACGGCCCTATCTTACCTCCATGGCCACCAATACGATACTCTCACAGGAAGCAATGAAGACAACTCCAACCCGAACCGCGGAACCAATCGTTGGCCAGATTAACGGCCAGCTCGACGAACGGATCAACGCCCGCCGCTGGCAAGCAGTCCTGGATCGTGACGGCTCACTCGACGGCGCGTTCGTTTTCGGCGTGTCGAGCACCGGCATCTTCTGCCGCCCATCGTGTCCCGCCAAGCGCCCGCGCCGCCAGAACGTCAGTTTTTTTGATCATGCTCTCCAAGCCGAACAAGCCGGATATCGCGCCTGCCTGCGCTGCCGCCCGAAGGCAGTGGACGGAAACCCGCAATCCGCAATGGTGCACGCGATGTGCCGCTACATCGAACAGCATATCGAAGACCGCCTGACGCTAAGCGAGCTGGCGAAGGAATTCCGATTGAGTCCCTTCCACTTGCAACGGACGTTCAAATCCGTACTGGGCGTGTCGCCCAAGGCCTACATCGACGCCTGCCGCCTGCGGCAAGTGAAACAAAATTTACAAGCGGGCCACTCCGTAACCACCGCGCTCTATGCCGCTGGATACGGCTCCAGCAGCCGTCTCTACGAGCGCACCGCCGCGCAACTCGGCATGACGCCGGAGAAGTACCGCCGCGGCGCAGTTGCCGCCGTAGTCCGCTACACCATCGCCAACTCGCCTCTAGGACGCATGTTGATAGCCGCCACCGACAAAGGCATCTGCGCGATCCAGTTCGCCGATTCCGAGGAGCAGCTCCAGCAAGGCCTGATGCGCGAGTTCCCTTTCGCCACCCGCCGCCGCGACGATGCCGCCATGGCGGAATGGCGCGTAAACCTAACGCGCTTGATGGAGGGACGCGAGGCAAGTCCCTCCCTTCCGCTGGACATCAGGGCCACCGCGTTTCAACGGAGAGTGTGGGAAGCCCTGCAAAGAATTCCCCGAGGAGAAACGCGCTCCTACAGCGCCGTGGCAAAGAAGATCGGCATGCCAAAAGCCACGCGGGCCGTAGCTCGAGCCTGCGCCACGAATCCGGTAGCAGTAGCCATCCCCTGCCACCGCGTAGTGCGCCAGGATGGCGAACTAGGCGGCTACCGCTGGGGCATCGAGCGCAAAGAGCAGTTGCTGGCGCTGGAGAAACAACTGTAGAGACGGGGCTTGCCCCGTCTCAGCGGAACGATTCAATGCTGCATTTGTTTTTGGGTGGCGCAGCGCTTCAGCGCTGCGGTAACCCGGTTGCTTTTAACGTCGGCTTTAGCCGCTGGGTTTGGACTAAAGCGAGGGGTCTGCAGTCTGCCGGTTCGAGAAGAACTATGCTTTGGCAGGAGGTGCAAGAGTACGGCGAATAAATTTCCATTCACTCAGGCACTTTAGAATCAGCTTCTGGGAGAACTCGATAAATCGAACACCCAAATCCCTTGTTTCGCTCATTACCGAGGCTAGATGCTCATAGAACTTTTCGTCGGCGTTGGCCTCGCCCATCAACAACTGCGTCGCGAGCGTATCTGCAAACGGAAAATAGCCTTCACTAGCTGAGGTTCCTCGTCCCACCATGAACTCGCATACGTCCACGCCCGCACCTTTCACAATCCTGCCGAACTCTGTCGGCTCGTAATGAAACACTGCAAAGTTTCGAGCCGGGCCCATATGAGACTTGCGCAAGGCTCGTGCAACCGGGTCTCTGAGAAGAGTGTGTAAGCCCCGACTGAAAATCTCATTACTCCCGAAGTGTTGATTCATCTTCTCGACGAGCAACAAGCCCTCGTAGAGGATCGCAGATCCAAACAAAAATGAGTTGATACGCGAGCGTTGCGCAGTGGGCGAGATGTTCTCAGCGTCAAAAGCCCAGACCACGAATTGCAGACTGTTCACTGCACGGCTGAGAGCAAGAATCTGCTGAAAACCCGCTTCGCCTTTGATTCGTTCAAAAACCGCCGAATCGCATTCGATACGCCAATCAGGTGCATTCATGGCTGATAGTTGAAACCGGGATGTTCTTCTTCCCACTTCGCACGACAAACGAGGGGATGCAAGTACCCCTCCACTGTGCCATCGGCTTTCGTAACCTCCACCGCGAACCCCGGCGCAACACCGACCGTTTTCTTGCATTCTAAACAAGAATCTGGGAAAGTAGTCCCACTATGCTGTGAAATGATTGTCTGCATAAGTCCTCCCCCTGAGAGAGATTCTACAGGCGAGTGGGCCGTCCAACCTTCGCTTGGGCGGCCTTTGACCTTTTTCAGCACAACCATCCGTAATCGAAATCCATTGACATAAGACCCGTCGTGCGCCACGATTAAAGATAGAGATCTGATTGGGGCAGTTTCGAGGTGAGCCCGTCCACCAAGACGGCCCTCGAAGCTGCCCAAACCAATTTTCAGCGCTCTTCGACAACCGTAAGTCCTTATTCCGGAAGATTTTGACTATAAGTTCTTTAAACTCAAAGATTTTGAGCGTTTTAGCTTGTAACTCTATGATTCCAATAGCGGGGAGGGGGGTACCCCCTCCCAGTACCAACTGGTAAACAGGCCGGGTGCCCCATCCTAACGTCGTGCTCTTCGACGTTAGGGTGGGATTCCACCGCTGCGCGGAGCTTGGGATTTCCTGCACGTCGAGGAAACTCGCCTACTCCGCCTGCTTCGTGATATTGAGCAGCACGCCGACGCACATCAGGGTCACGAACAGCGACGACCCTCCATAGGAAACAAACGGCAGCGGAATCCCCTTGGTAGGCATCAGCCCCAGCACGACGCTGATGTTGATGAACGCCTGGAGCACGATCATGCTGGTGATTCCGACCGCCAGGAAGCGTCCAAAGTTATCCTGAGTGCGCAACGCCGCTCGCGTTCCGCGCCAAAGGAAAATCGCAAACAGAATAATGACGGCAAGCGCTCCTACCAACCCCAGCTCTTCGGCGGTAACCGCAAAAATAAAATCGGTGTGCGGCTCGGGAAGATAAAACAATTTCTGCTTCCCTTCCATCAGACCGAGCCCGGTCACGCCGCCAGTCGCAACGGCAATGAGCGATTGAATAATGTGGAAGCCAAATCCCTTAGGATCGGCGTAAGGATTCAGGAAAGCCAGGATGCGATCTTTCCTGTACGCCACGTGAAAGATCAGGAAATAGAGCGGCAGCAGCGAGGCCGCGAGCGCGTATCCAAAATAGCGCAGCCGGATTCCGGCGATGAACAGGACGCAAGCCGTAATGCCCGCGCAAGCGATGGCGGTGCCGAGGTCCGGCTGAAAAACAATCAGCCCAAGAAAAACAGCGGTGGGCGCGACGGCGGGGATCAGCGTATTGCGCCAATCGTCCATGACCATGGCCTTGGTCTTGTTTTCGAGAAACCATGCGAGAAACAGGATGAGCGCGGGCTTGGCCAGTTCCGACGGTTGCAGCGAAATTGGACCCACGTGAAACCAGCGATGCGTGCCGTGCGCGCGATCAAGGAAAAAAACGGAGATGAGCAGAAGCGTGGTCAAGCCGAGCAGCGAGAAAACCAGCGCCGGATGTTGCAGTCGTTTGTAGTCCACCTTCATCGCCACCATCATCACGACGAGTCCCGCGACCGCCCATACTAATTGCTTCAACAGGAATTCGTAGGCCGAGCCGAACCGCTCCTTGGCCATTACTGCCGAGGCGCTGAAGATCATGACCAGTCCGACAAAAACCAGGATCGTGGTCACGGTAAACATCCAGCGGTCGACGCTCACGCGCTTGGCCATGGTGAGTCCATTTCACCACGGAGACACGGAGACACGGAGGAGTTTCGGCTGTGGATTTCAGGCGGGGGATAACTGAGTTGGTTCCAACGCGGGATTCGTGTCGGGAATTCGTATCAGGGGATTCGTATCAGGGTATCGCTTTAGCGATACCGAAAGTTCCGCAAATTCAGACGCCCCTTCAGGGGCTGCGTTGGCGTCATCGCTAAAGCGATGACCGGATACGAATCAAGCGCTACGTGGATCGGGCCATCGCCAGAGAGTGCACAGTCTCTTTGAATACTTTGCCCCGATGTTCGTAGCTGCGGAACTGATCGAAGCTGGCGCAGGCTGGAGCAAGAAGAATGACGTCGCCCGGTGCGGCCGATTCGCTGGCGCGTCGGATGGCATTTTCCAGAGTTTCCGCGTGGTCGATTTCNNCGCTGCCGCAACAACTCGTGGAGAACGGTGTAGTCGCTGCCCTTATCCTTGCCCCCGAGAATCAGGTGAATGTTTGCCGGGAAAGATTCCAGTGCCTTGATCGTCGCGTCCACGTTCGTGGCTTTGGAATCGTTGTAGTAATCCACGCCCGCGACCCGGGCCACAAATTCCAGCCGGTGCTCCACGGCTTTGAAGTTTCGGACGGCCTGGCGAATCTGCTCGGGTTGGCAGCCCACGAGCATGCCGATCGACACCCCCGCGAGCACATTCTCCAGGTTGTGCGCGCCTTTCAGCGGCAATTCCGCCAGCGGCATAATCTCGCGTTCTCTGTGTCCGTCGCGGAAATAGAGGTGCGCGCCACGGGCAAAAGCTCCCTTTTCAATCTCCTTCTTTCGGCTGAACCAGAACAACTGCGCGTGGGTTCGGTCCGACAATCCAGCGGTGGTGGGATCGTCGGCGTTGAGGACGGTGAAATCATCGGGCCGCTGGTTCTCGAAGACACGCGCCTTGGCGTTGACGTAATTGCTAAACGTCTTGTGGCGATCGAGATGGTCGGGCGTGATGTTCAGGATCACCGCGATCCGCGGACGAAACTCGACGATCGTTTCCAACTGAAAGCTCGACACTTCCAGCACGGTCCAGGTCGCGGGCCCGGCCCGATCCACCAGACCGATGGCCGGCGCGCCGATATTGCCGCCCACCAGGGTGGGGAACTTTCCGGCGGCAACAATCTCGCCGGCCAACGAAGTGGTCGTGGTTTTGCCGTTGGCTCCGGTAATGGCAACGATCGGACCGGCCAGGAACTGCGCCGCGAGTTCAATTTCACCGATGATCGGCTCTCCCAGGTTACGCGCCTGCACCAGTTGCGGCGCATCGACCGGCACGCCCGGGCTCACGACGATCAGGTCTTGCCCACGAAACGTGCGGTCGCCGTGGCCTCCGGTTTCGACCGTGATCCCATGCTCCAGTAGGAGCAGGATTTCATCGCGAAGTTCAGCTTCGGGCTTCGAATCCGACACCGTGACCCGGGCGCCGCGCGATTTGAGAAAAAGAGCGGAGGCTACGCCGGACTTGCCGAGACCCACGACGAGGACGCGTTTGTTGTTGAGATCCATCAATTTCAATTGGTAATTTGTAATTGGTAATTTGTAATTTTAAAACCGTTCCCGTGCCAAATTGGTCCTGAGTTTTCAAATCACAAATTACAAATCACAAATTACAAATTCCTCTCTTATCTCAGCTTCAGCGTGGTCAGCGCAAACAGCGCAAATACCAGCGATGCGATCCAGAAGCGCACAATCACCTTCGACTCCGACCATCCCAGCAGCTCGAAGTGATGGTGGATCGGCGCCATCTTGAAAATGCGTTTCTTGCGCAACTTGTAGGAACCTACCTGCAGAATCACCGAGAGCCCCTCGATCACGAAGATGCCTCCGATGAACGGCAGCAACAGTTCCTGTTTGATCATAACGGCTACCGTGCCAATTGCGCCGCCCAGCGCCAGCGAGCCGACATCGCCCATGAACACTTCCGCCGGATGGGCGTTGTACCAGAGAAATCCAATGGAGGAACCGACCATGGCTCCGCAAAAGATGGTGAGCTCGCCAATCTGCGGCATGCGCTGCAATTCGAGATAGGTAGCAAAAGTCGCGTGGCCGCTCAGGTAGGTGAGAACCGCGAGCGCTCCCGCCGCAATCACCGTACAGCCAATGGCGAGGCCGTCCAGACCGTCGGTAAGGTTCACGGCGTTACTCGAAAAAACAATCACCAACACGACGAACACCACAAACGGCAGGAAAGCCAGCGGCCAGAGCTGAGGATGATGGGCCAATCTTTGGATGACCAGATCCGGGTGGACCTGTTTGAAGAATGGAACCAGCAGCACGGTGGAATATTCTCCGCGGTGCTGCAAAACGATCAGTGCAATCGCAATCACGATGCTGGCCGCGGTCTGATAGCCCAGCTTGGCACGCGCGGTGAGACCGAGGTTGCGGCGATTCACGACTTTAAGATAGTCGTCGGCAAACCCGATTGCCGCGAAGGCCAGCGTGGCAAACACAGCGATCCACACGAACGGATTGCTCAGGTCCGCCCAGAGCAAGGTCGGCACCAGGATGGCGATGGCGATCAGCAGGCCGCCCATGGTCGGGGTGCCTGCTTTCTTCTGATGAGCCTGCGGACCCTCTTCGCGAATGTACTGCCCGATCTGAAAATCGCGCAGGCGCTGAATCACGATCGGCCCAACGATCAGGCCGGTAAAAAGAGCGGTCAGGCTGGCAAAGGCGGTGCGGAAGGTCAAATAACGAAAAATACGGAAGGGGGGGAAATAATGGAACAGCTTCAGATAGAGCAGCCAGTAGAGCAATCCGCCTCCGACAGCAGCTGTCAGCTCTCAGCTGTCAGCTCTCAGTTATTTGCTCCCTACGCCTGGGGCGTTGGGAATACCTCTTTTTCTTTGCCACGTCTCCAACGCTTTTTCCAGTTTCACTCCGCGCGACGCCTTCAACAATACAACATCGCCTTCGCGAGCTTCGTGCGCGAGCCACTCGCCGGCTTCTTCCGGCGTCGCGACGAACTCCGCTTTCATGCCCGCTTCGCCGGCCGCTTCCACCATCGACTGCGCCAGACCACGCACGCCGAGTAGAAAGTCGAGTTTACTACCGGCATGAATTCCTGCCACGTAACGTCCGCACTCACGATGCAGTTGCTCGCCGGTCGAGCCGAGTTCCAGCATTTCGCCGGCAACCACAATCCGGCGCCGGGCGGGCATGGCAGCCAGAATATCGATGGCAGCCATAAGCGCCTTTGGACTTGAATTGTAGCAATCGTAGAGCACGGTGATGTTACCCACTTGGACGACTTGTCCGCGCTTGTCGGCGGGCTGAAGGGATGGCAGCGCTGCGGCGATTTCTGACGGAGTGATGCCGTGCTCCAGCGCAATGGCGGCAGCCGCAAGCACGTTGTACACATTGTGCTTGCCGAGCAGCGGACTGTGCACCGGCTGGCGCATTTCGCGGCTGACGAGATCGAAGCGGGTGCCTTCGGGTCCAAGCACTTCGATGTTTTCCGCCCGCACGTCTGCCGTTGGCTTCAGTCCAAACATCACCACCTTACCCTTCAAATCGCGGCCGAACTGGCAGACATATTCATCGTCGGCGTTCAAGACTGCCGTGCCGCCGTGTGGAAGAGCTGCGATCAGCTCGTATTTCGCGCGCGCGATCCCGGCGATGGAGTCGAAGCTCTCCAAATGCACGGGGGCCACGTTGGTGACCACGGCCTGGTTCGGCAGAGCGATTCGGGCCAGGGCGGAAATTTCTCCAGGGTGGGACATTCCCATCTCCACCACGGCAACGTCGTATTCGGGTTCGAGAGTCAGTAGCCCGAGCGGCAGACCGAAATGATTATTGAAATTCCCCTTGGTACGATGCACGCGGTACTTGATCGCAAGCAGATGGGCCATCGCTTCTTTGGTGGTGGTCTTGCCCATCGAGCCGGTCACGGCAATGGCCATCTTGCCCCACATTTTTCGCACTGCCGTCGCCAGCGTCTGGAGCGCAACCAGAGTGTCATCGACGGCAAGCAGTCCGGTAGGGTTGGAATAGCGCGCCAGTTGCCCCTTCCCGACCACCGCGGCAATCGCACCCCGGCTCAGCGCCTGCTCGACGAAGTCGTGACCGTCGAGGCGTTCGCCTTTGACCGCGAAGAACAGTTCGCCGGGCTGCACGGTGCGGGAGTCGATGGAATATCCCTGGGCCATCGCATGACCGTCGTATTGGCCGGGCGTCGTTTGGCCAGACGTTGCTTGGCCGGTCGCTCCAATGAATTCGGCGATGCGAGACAGAAGAAGTTTCATGCTGTCTTCCCCGCGGAGCCCGCTTTCGCGGCGCTCTTGCAATCGTAGCCCAGGGCCAACAGACTCTCGTGGGCAACGTCCACATCGTCGAAGGGAATCGTTCCATCTTTTGCGATCTGTACCTTTTCGTGTCCCTTGCCCGCGAGTAACACGATGTCGCCGGGGGCTGCCTGTTGCAGAGCGAACGCAATGGCCTTGCGGCGGTCGGGCTCCATGGTGTATTTTGCGCCCGACTTCTGCAGTCCGACCAGCGCATCGTTCATGATGGCCAGCGGATCTTCGGAGCGCGGATTGTCGGACGTGAGCACGACGAAGTCGCTGCCCTTGCCCGCGGCCTCGCCCATCAGCGGACGCTTGGCGCGATCGCGATCTCCACCGCATCCGAAAAGTGTGATGACCTTGCCCTTGAGCCCGGCGCGGACGACAAAATCGCGCGCCAGCACGGTGAGGTTGCGGAGCGCATCATCCGTGTGCGCATAATCCACGACCACTGTAAAAGGTTGGCCGCAATCCACGCGCTCGAAGCGCCCGGGAACGATCGAGAGATCGAAGATTCCTTTAGCGATCGCCTCGGCTGGACAATCGCGAGCATACCCGGCGGCAGAGGCTGCGAGCACGTTGTACACATTCACGTTGCCGATCAGCGGAGACCACATAGCGATCGGTCCCGAGGGCGTCACCATTTGAAAACGAGTTCCCCGCGGCCTAATTTCAACGGACTCGGCGTGGAAGTCGCCGGACGCGAGGCCGTAGGAGAGCACCAGCGCGCTTTTATTTTTGCAGAGCTTGAATAACTGGCGGCCATATTCGTCGTCGATGTTCAGAACGGCGGCGCGCGGCGGTTCCGTTCCGCAACCTTCGAAAAGTATCTGCTTGGCGCGGAAGTACGCTTCCATGGTGACGTGGTAATCGAGATGGTCGCGCGTGAGATTGGTGAATACGGCCACATCAAACGGAATTCCGAAGACACGCTGCTGTTCGAGCGCGTGCGATGACACCTCCATCACCGCTTCCGTGACTCCCAGGCCCAGGCCCTCCGACAAAAGGCGGTTCAGTTCGAGCGCTTCCGGTGTGGTGTGGGGAGCTGGAAGAATCTTGCCTGCGACATGATATTCGATGGTTCCGACCAGCGCGGTCTTGCGTCCGGCCGCCTGGAATATCGATTCGATCAGGAACGCGGTCGTGCTTTTTCCGTTGGTGCCAGTAATCCCAGTATTCGCAATTCGCTCGGCAGGACGCTTGTAGAAATTCGCACTCAGGCGAGCGAGCGCGCGGCGTCCGTGCAGGACTTGCGCCCAAGCAACCGCGGGGCGCGGCGCTTCGGCCGGCGAGTCGGTAACGATGGCAACGGCTCCGGCGGCCATTGCCTGATCAATGAAGCGATTGCCGTCGCTGGTCTCGCCCTTCATGGCGACAAAAACCGTTCCAGGGCGCACCCGCCGGGAATCGTATTCTACACCAACAACGGCCGGGTTCCCGCCGCTCTGGGAGAGGACCTCGGCGCCTTGCAGGAGTTGTTGGAAGGTCATTGGAGTGATTATAAATAGCCGGCATTAGGTTTCCTCTGTGAACCTCTGTGTCCCCTGTGGTTCAAGCTTTCTTTCTTAACCACAGGGGACACAGAGGTTCACGGGGAAACCTTATCTCCCGAAACGTACTGTGATGCGCGATCCCGCCGCGACGTGCGCGCCGGGCAAAGGCGACTGCTCTCGCGCGGTCCCGCTGCCTATGGCGTCGAGGTCGAGCCCTACATCCTGCGCCGCCTCAATCGCAACCCGCAGATTCTTACCGAGAAACGATGGCACCTCGATGCCTCCTTCTTCCACGTCGAGAACCACAGTCCCGCTGGACGGCAATTTCTGCGCGGGTGAATTTTCCGATTGCGTAAGCGTAACCGCAGAACTTGTCCTGGCCGAACTCGCAGCGGCTGTCATCGACGCGGTCATCGGCGCGGTCTGGGCGGCGGGAACAATCTGAGCGCCAATCGCGCCGGGCTTCGCCGCGGCTGGAATGGCGGGCGTTTCAGCAGCGTCGGCCATATCCAGGCTGGCGCCTAGATGATCGGGCGAGCTCTCTTCGAGACTCGCGTCAGGGACATTGCGGCGGGCGAGCAGGACCTGGCGGCTCGGCGAAAGCTGCACGTCATGCGACACGTGCAGGTACTCCAGCGCCTGTTGCATGATCCGTTGGAAGACTGGCGCGCAGACCTGGCCTCCCTGGTGCAGGCCAACGGCGGAGTCGAGGATCACCACCACTGCGAGCTGGGGATCGTTGATGGGAGCGAATCCGGCGAACGACCCGACGTACTTCGTCTTGGAATAAGCGCCTGTGGCTGGGTCCACCTTCTGGGCAGTTCCAGTTTTTCCCGCCGAACTGTAGCCCTCAAGAATGGCTCTGCGTCCGGTGCCATGCAGCACCACTCCCTGAAGCATCTGGCGCATCTGGGCCGCGGTCAGAGATGAAATCACTCGCGTCCCTGCAGCGGATTGGAAGGCGATGGTTTGCGGAGCATTCTGCGGCTCGATTGTGCCCGCCACAATGCGCGGCGGGATGCGCACGCCGTCGTTGGCAATCGTGGAGATCAGGGAAACCAGTTGCAGCGCCGAAATGCCGATCTCCTGGCCCATGGAAATCGCTGCGATCGAAACCTTCGACCAGCGCTCCACCGGCTTGGTCATGCCGCGGGTTTCGCCGGGAAGTTCGATCCCGGTTTGCTGGCCGAATCCGAAGGCGCGAATGTATT
>PKXK01000021.1:766-2828 GCA_003132325.1 Acidobacteriaceae bacterium | reverse complement strand
TTTCTGTCCGAATCGGCGGCTCGACGTCGATTGATATCACGAAACCTGGCATTGACAAGGCGTACGGAATCGGAAAACTGCGGGACCTCCTGCACGTTTCATTGAAAGACATGATTTATATCGGCGATGCCTTGTTCGTGGGAGGGAATGACTATCCCGCCGAAAAAGCAGGTGTGGATTCTATCCCCGTTAAGGGTCCCGATGAGACGAAGCGGGTTATACAAGCGATCATCGCTTGCTTGGCAGATCGCGATCAAGCGGCGTGACTTTTTGAGGGGATTGATGAGTGGATTTAAGCTACAGCGCCTAGGAATGTTGATGGAGCCGCAGCCGGGAAATCCCCAGGAGGTCGAAGGCGTCCTGAATCCGGCGGCCGCTCGTGGCGCTGACGGTGAGCTCTATCTCTTCCCGCGGCTGGTTGCGCGGGGGAATTACTCGCGTATCGGTATTGCACGCGTGCGGTTCAATGAAGCTGGCGATCCGGCAGGCGTCGAGCGCCTCGGCATCGCACTGGAGCCGGAAGCCGATTATGAGCGGCAGCTCGACGGCAGCGGTGGCTGCGAGGATCCCCGCATCACGTTCGTGGAACCGCTTCAGCGCTACATAATGACTTACACGGCATTTTCGTCCCGTGGCCCACGGATCGCCCTGGCAATCTCGCAGGATTTGTTTCATTGGAAGCGACTAGGGCTCGCGACCTTTGCTGCGTTTCAAGGCATCGATTTCGTTCACGTGGACAACAAGGATGCCAGCCTCTTCCCCGTCGCCATTCCCAATCACGCCGGGAAAATGCAGATGGCCATCCTCCATCGACCGCTTTTCCCCGGCACTCGTCCCGAAGAAACCGCGTGCCAGACCGCATCGCGGGTGGTGGACCTTGATCATGAAAGCATCTGGATTTCCTACTGNNTGACGCGGCACGGCTGGCTGATCGTCTATCACGGCGTCAGCGAAATCGAAAAAGCGAGCAACGACGGACACCAACTGTGCTACTCGGCCGGCGTGATGGTGCTCTCGAAAGAGCATCCACAAGTGATTCGCTATCGTTCGGCAGAACCGGTGTTGACGCCGGTGCTGCCGCAGGAATGCCACGGAACCGTCGCTCACGTTGTGTTCCCTACCGGCATCGACCGGCGCGATGATCTCGGTTTACCGGACCGCTTCGACGTCTATTACGGGATGGCCGACAACCGGATCGGCGTGGCACGCCTTGACGTGCCGGATGTCTTGCCGCTGGGAGGCGTCGCCGACCCGCCGGAAGCAAAGGTGTAACGCGATTACTCTTTTCACGGACGAATCTCCGTTGCTTTACTTCTGGGCAAGCCAGTCCCGCGCCTCAGCGGCACGGATGTGATCGAAGTAGCGGACTTTCGCCGTAGTGAATGGCTTGCAGAATGCCGCCATCCCTTTTTCCCACTTAGTTTCGCCAGTGATCGCCAACCGTTCGATGTCATTGAAGTGTTTCGCGTCGAACTTGATGTCCTCCCACAGCGCACTCCCTGTCCAACCATGGAAGTCATGCAATTCCACAAGCATGAGGAGCCTGCCGTGCAGTTTGACCAGCCGCTCCACCGCGGGCAAAAACGTCTCGTAGTCTTTCTTAACCAGCTTGCCGGTCAGATGCACTTCGAGGAGCCTGCCGTTATCGAGTTCTTTCAGTTCCACTGACATTGCGCGTGCCCTTTCTTGGTTTCTTGATTGCTAATTGTCCGTAGTCCAAACGGCGCCATCCAGACGAGCTAAGAAGGCCCCTTCCGTTTTGCTCAAGAATGGCCCGGACGATCACTTATGTGGGAGGCTTGGATATCGTTCGATACGTTGCATATTAGATCCTTCAGGCGCGGCGTCCATGTCCCGTCAGCGCCTCGAAGCCTGAGATCACGTCGAACAGCTCTTCGTCGATGGATTCCTGTCGAACACGGCGGAACGTGCGGTTTAGATCTTCCAAAATTTCTTCGATATTCTTTTCCGCGCGTTGCATCGCCGCCAGACGACTGGCGTTTTCGCTGGCAAGGGATTCGGCGCACGCTTGAAAGAGCAGAACAAAGACGTATCCTCGAAC
>PKXK01000021.1:0-710 GCA_003132325.1 Acidobacteriaceae bacterium | reverse complement strand
GCCGCCTCGATTTCGATGAGAATCTGGCCTATAAGCGGCGTGATGGCATTGACTGAGGTCGGAACTGATAGCAGTTTAACCGGGGCCATGCCGGTGTCCACCATCAGCGCGTGAGCGCGATCGCCGACCGCCCAGATTTTTGTTGTTTTGCCGGGCAACGTTCTGAGCTTGTTTACGGCGAATTCTACGACCACCTCGTTAAACCTGCCGACGAGACCTTGGTCCGAACCGAAAACGACTGCGCCGATAATTCCTTCATGCGGCCCCTCACGCGGCGGGCGTTTGGCCTCCGCGAACGGAACCGACTCCGCCTGATGGAGACACGCAACCAATGCGAGCTCCAACGTGCGATAGTAGTCATCCAGCGATTGGACTGCCTTTTCGTATTGTCCAATGCTGGATGCCGCCAGCGCCTTCATCGAACGAACGACGCCTTCGAGATCCCCCGCGCCGTCGATTTTTCGACGCAGACTCTCCATCGTACCGCTCATGGCGAGGCCTTGGCGGCGGGTTTGGGTTCAGCGACAGGTTTGGGTTTAGAAGTGGATTTGGGTGCAGCGGCGGGTTTTGGTTCAGAGGCAGGTTTTGGTTTAGGAGTTGGCTGGAACGGAGCAAGCGCATGGGTGGCGATTTCTAGAATCGCCTTTCGGTCGTCATCGCTCAATTTGTCGGCTGACGTTAATCGCCCCAGTACGTCCGCCGGAATATCC
>PKXK01000054.1 GCA_003132325.1 Acidobacteriaceae bacterium | reverse complement strand
CCAAATGTGCGGAAGAACCCAAGTGAACTTGCCAAACGCAGTGCAGTATCCAGCACCCGGCGACCCAGACCTTGCCGCTCGCGTGCAGCAGTTGCTCAAGCCGTTGCCAGTGCGGTTCGATGAACGCTGGGGTCTTGACCACGGCACGTGGGCTGTTTTGCGGCACGTGTACCCGCGAGCAGATGTCCCAATCGTTCAACTCAGCATCGACGAAACCCAGCCACCGTCCTTCCACTACGAAATCGGCAAGCGCCTTGCCCCTCTACGGGACGAAGGCGTTCTCATCGCTGGTAGCGGTAACCTCGTCCACAATCTCCACACATACGCATGGGTCAGGCACCCCGTCGAGCCCTATGATTGGGCGGTTTCGTTCGAGAAGAGAGTCCGCGAGCTACTGCTCGCAGAGGAGCAGAATCCGCTCATCGACTACGAAAACAAGCTCGGTGAGGACGCAATGTTGGCCATCCCGACGCCTGATCACTACCTGCCGCTGCTGTATGTCATCGGTACACGCACGCCATCGGAGCCTGTCGCGTTCCCGGTTGAAGGCGTGGACGGCGGTTCGATTTCAATGCTCGCGGTGCAGGTGGGTTAACACCAGTTTCGGGCTCGTTCATCCGGGACAAAAGATGCACCGCCCTCCGTCCTCAGTGCGCATGATCCGCTGGATGTTGTGAGCGATAAGACGCGAAGTCATTGAATATTCGGGTAATCGATTTGTCGTCCAAGTTCTTAGTGAACGCTTTGTTCGGGTCTTTCTCGCCGTACAGCGTCAGGGACACATGACCGCATGAAGGCCCAATCGAATCAGCCGGATATTCGTAGAAACCCTCGTAAGTAGCATCTGTCGCATTGACAAGCCCGCTGCGGACATCCACCACGTGTGCTATTTTCCCCGGTAGAATCGGCATCACTTCCTTCGACCCGCACAGCAGCTTCATTTTGTAGAAGTCTGCTTTGAAGCGAAGCTTCGCTGGCACGTTATACGCTCCTCCTGAAGCGGCAAGCGATCTCAGGAAAATCGACCCTCCGGTTTCTTGCAGTTTCGGTGTCGCCCGGATTAGCAAAACGGGTTTGTACTCTCCCACGTACACTTCCCAGTTCTTCAGATCGTCGAGAGGTCGAAAGCTATCCTGCACTGCAACCTCACTTTTTCGATTCCGCTTGCCCTTTTCTTTTGCTGCCCTTATCTCGGACTCCTTTTCCATACGCTATTTCAATGGCGGGGTGATCATCACTAGATCGAAGGCACCTATTCCGACGGAGTATGGCTTGGTGTCGAACTTCTCCTGAAGGAGCGTGGACTTGATAGCATCGATTGGGAACAAATCTGTAGGTTCGACAGGCAAGAGTTCTGCTTTGGGGCGAGTCGTGCTGGCCCTTTTGGACTTGGCCTGCTCGATTGTCGGCAGGGCCTCCTCGATCTTCAGAATACCTGAGACACCCGGACCTCCACGGGATGTGAAATCCCCGAATGTCGTGATACCTACGACTTGTCCCTGAGAATTGAATAGCGGGCCCCCCGAATTGCCATGGTTGATGTTCACGTCCGAAATGATTGCAGTCTTCTCGATTTTGCTCGCGATCCCGCTCGTTACGATTTTCTGCTGGTTAAGCGGACTGCCAATCGTAAAGACCTTCTCTCCTTCGATAAGACTGGGATTGAGTTCATCGGTCTTCGCCAATTCAAGACTAATCGCGTCAGGAAACGCACTTAGATCGCACCACAGAACCGCGACATCTCGTTCCGCATCAGCCGCCAAAAGTACAGCTTGGATTTTGTGGAGTGGATCAAACTGGAGTGCAAGATACTCAGAGGGTCCGACCACATGCTGATTGGTGAGGATTAACCCGTCGTTAGAGATTATGAAGCCAGTCCCATGACCGAACTCGCTCCAGACAGTCACGACTCCATTCTGAAGCCGCTTGAACTTTGTGGCCATTTCATCGACGACCCGGCCCGACTTCGTCCCCACGAGCGCGGAGCCATGCGGGTTAATCATCACCTTCAACACTGCATCGCTCACCTTAGCTGCTTTCAGTGATTTCAGCCCGTCAATGCTGGTATCAAAACTCGTCGGTCGCCAAGAATTCAGTGATTAGTGTCACTCGGCCAGCGGAACAAAAACTCCTAGCGGGTCTAACCGCGCTAAAAGCATCGACGAATACAATGAGCCTGCCAGCGCACTGAAGAAATAGGACATCGGGAGAAACGCCCGGTCGAAACAAACCGGGGATGGAAAAACGAAAGCGCCCCAGACTCCGTTTAGAGTCATGGGACGCTCGTTCGAACAGCCCTCCCCCGAAGTCTGCTCACAACTAGCCTACGTTCTGATCTCCACTGCGGGAATGGCTCCAACGTGCCACTGGGCACTTCTGTGGCCAGCATGGTGAACCCAGCGGTCTTTCATCGGCTGCCCGCCACGTGTATCCTTCCGCTCATGCCCTCCACCGCGACGTTTCATGAGTCCCGACGAAGTACTCGTGTCCCTCTAAAGGTGGTTCTCACGGTTGTCGAGGGTGGCGCTGAGAGTCGGACTTGCGATGGCGAGACCATCGTCGTCAACCTTCACGGAGCATTGATCGCAACCGCAATTGGGTTGAGTAGGGGAATGAGAATCTCGATTTCACGTCTACTTGACGGATAAGCGTGCTGCGGCTCGGGTTGTCTATATCGATCCTAAGAACCCGCTGCACTGCGGGATCGAACTTGATGAGCCACGAAACATCTGGGGCGTGTCCGTGCCGCCCGATAACTGGGAAGAGACAGCGGCCTTGGAGACCGGGCGTTAAGTCCGCGACGGGGCATCACAGCGAGCAAAACGAAAGCGCCCCACGACAAATTGTGTCATGGGATATAAGCGCCGGAGCAAGAATA
>PKXK01000016.1 GCA_003132325.1 Acidobacteriaceae bacterium | reverse complement strand
TCAATCGGATGGAACTTTCGGCACTCCGGACGCATCATTGCGGCATCACATCTCGGTAACGGGTTGATTCCCTCGTCGGGCGGCGCCTGCCATCATCGCGCGGAGGAACCGCGAGCGGAGCCGGTCGCTCATGAGCGCCTGCTTGACCCGCGAAAGCCGCAGGAACCCACCCACTACACCGCGCATGAACGCGTGCGTCTTGCTTCCGGGATCGTCGAAGAGCTGATTCTGCAGCGTCTCCTTCTCCAGGCACTGCAGGATCACCCGCGCGAACGTGTTCTCCGGGTGGATCACGCGCTGCTTCCGCGGATGGAGTTTCATCGCCCCCGACGTGCACTTCACCGTGCACACCCCGCAGCCGACGCAGAACGACTCGTCCACCGCCGGCCGACCGTGCTTCCGGAAGCGCGGATCGGGATCGGGGACACGGGGAATCGCTTGTATCGGGCAGCGCTTTGAGCAGACGCCGCACCCCTTGCATCGCTCCCGATCGGAGCGCGCGACGTAGCTCGAGGTCATCACCATGTTCGGGTAGCCGTGCTGAGTGATGCCGAGGAGCACGTTGCAACAGCAGCCGCAGCAGTGGCACATGAAGGTCACGTTCCGCTGCACGTTGTCGGCGTTGATCATCAGCCCGAGCTCGCGGGAGCGGGCGATGTTCTCGAGCATTTCGGTCTTCGAGACCTCGCGCGCGAACCCGTGGCGCACCATGAAGTCCACCGCAACCGGTCCGAGCGTCGAGCAGTTGTCGAGGGGCGCCTTGCAGAGCCGCTCGCCGACATGCTCCTTCTCGTGGCGGCAGGAGCAGATGCCGAGCGAGCAGCGCCCGGCCTGCTCGACGACAGCACTCGCCTTCTCGTAATCGAGGACCTCGACGTACTCGTCTGCAGCAACCGATCCGTCGTGCGGGAGCGCTCGCATGAGGGCGACCCTGTCGCCACCGCTGGCGTTGACGTCGTAGAAGGGGCTCTCCCGAAGATACTCGTTGAAGAGCTTCGCCATCTTCTTGTAATCGACGCCGCCGCGCGTGCGCATCATCGTGTACTCGAAGATGCCAATCGCCATCGGCGACGGCATGTAGTAGTAGCGGTCCTGGAGGCAGATGTCGATCACCAGGCCGCGTTCGCAGACGTCGGCGAGCTGCTGTTCGAGCTTCGCCCGCGGTATGCGGGTCACGCGCTCGAGGCGCTCGAGCGTGGAGAGGCTGTACGGCATCTTGACGACGAGCTCCGCGTCCTCTTCGGAGTAGAGCTCTTTCAGAATGGCGTAGAAGGTCTCGTTCCACGGCGCCCGGATCGTCAGGCCGTCGATCTTCTTCCCGAGTCGGCGATAAAGATCCTTGCCGACGAGGTGACCCATGGCTCCACCTCTCTCTCACCAATTAGGAATTTCCTTCTTGACCTTTCTTGACCTCCAAAAAAATCAGCAACGTACGTCCAAATCCCCTGCTCCGATGTTGTTGAGACGATTTTCATCCGGAGCGCCCCCGAGGTTCTGCGTCCCCACCATCTCGGCCGAGATAACCCCAGATTTCAGCCCGCTTTCGCAACACCTCTCCTTTCCCCCAACCTTCGGAGACAAGATTTCGCTGCTGCCGTGGCCACCCGCTCTCGGAATAGATCGCCTAAAATGGATACCGGGAAACCAGATGCTCCCTTGGCAGACACCTTCAGAGGGGCTCCGGAGCCAAAGCAGCTAGCTCTCCGGTATGTATTTTAGACGATTTTCTCCTGCCAAAGGCACTGCCTCAACCTGGGATGGATCGCAGGGATGCCACGGAAATCAGAGTCTACAATGTGGACGCGCGACCTCTGTGCAGCCGGCCAATGAAACGCCACACACGGAGCATAGAAAAATAGATGTCCCTGGCTTGCAGGACAGGTGAGTATGTTCTTGGAAGATTTCTTATGGCCTCTAATCCAAAGACACGCCAAGCTTTTCGCGGATGACTGCCTTGACGCGTCGCAGGTCTTCTTTGAGAAAAATGAACTCCTCTTCAACATCGGTTACGCGTTTCAAGAACTTGTCCAATGTCGTAGTCAACTCGTCGAGCTTCTTCATGAAACGGCCTTCGAGCTTCTCTAATTTGGCATTGAACCGGATCTCCTGGGCAGCCAGCCGGCTCTCGAGCCTTTCGCTGAATCGGATTTCCTGGGCAGCCAGCTGGCTGTCGAGTCTGGCCTCCTGGGCAGACAGCCGTTTGTCTACGGCTTCTAGAATGACAGAGGTTTGCTCCGAGAGGAGCTTCTCTAGTCTTGGCTCTGTCAAAGGCTGCGAGTGTTGATTGTTGCGTTGTGTTTTGGGCATGACAGGTGGGTTTAATATTGTCAGCATACGTCACGGGCAGAGCGTGTCAAGGGACGAACCGCAGTCGTCCAAGTCATCTCTTGTGTGCCTAGAAAGTTTCCCATCCTACCCTTTTGCATGACATTTGCGGAGTCGTCAACTGCTCGGGTGCTGCTCGGGTGCAGTGTGGTGTAGTGGGTAGCGGGTTTTGCGTGGGGTAGGACTTGAATTCTGCGTGCTCGGGTCGCGGATTTTTCGGGAGATGCAGGTCACGGATTTTGCGTGGTTTTGAAGAGGAAAGGCACGTGGGAGTTTGCTTTTTTGAGACCGCGGTCAGCGGTGCCAACTCCAGACGGCATTGCCTTTCTCGTCGCGCAGGACGAGGGTGTCAGTACCCTTCACGACTTCGCGGGCGAGGATGAGGTCGGCTTCGCCCTGTTTAACTTTTGAGCCGGTGAGGGTGATTTCGTCCCCTTTGTTGAAACTCACGCCCATGTCGTCGAGAAAGGACTTGGGACAGAGATACACGTCAGCGGTGTCCGTCCCAGTCTTCACCAGCAAGTGGGCAACCTCTTTCTTACTACCCTTTGGAGGCAGTTTCACTTCCTCCACGGTGCCTTTCATCTTGGTCTCGGTGTGGACGTCGTATTTGGGCGGGCTTGTCTCCTGGGCTTTTTGCGCAACGAGGGGCAGAGTACAGAGAAGTACGATGGCCGGAAAGATCAGCTTCCAAAAGTCCCCTGACGGGTTGGTCTCACCTGAACGACGCATGGCTCCTCCTTCCTGTGGCGAAGATAGGATGAAGCCATATTGGCGAACGGCGCTATCGTACTCCATTTTCAACATGTCCTCGGCCAGGGAGAAAAAATGACCCCCATTCCGATGAGCTCAATCTATTTCGTCGGCGTCTTGCTCAATAGGAAACCTTGATAGGCCAAGTACGCCGCGATGGCGAGCCCTATCCAGCTGATCCAAATTGGCACGACTGCGCCTTCAATAGTGACCTGCCATCCACGAAGGAGGCGAACGGCATGAAGGAGAGCTATCAGAAAGAAGAGCACTGCCGTGATTAGAGAAAAGGTTCGTTGCGTCATTTCAACCTCCGAAGAACTTGGGGTCAAACTTCAAGGCCGAGGTGCTGTGGGGCGCTTGGTATCGCGTCTCTGCCCTTATCAACCAGTTCATTGCTTCCTCCCGTGTGTTGAACCTGGGGGAAATCAGGCAGAGAGAAGGGACTTCAGGCGGCTGCCAGAAAACGCTTAACAGTCTCTCCCGACTGTCCGGATGAGGCAGCTTCGGCGATGACTTCACCGGGCCAAGTAAGCGAAAGGTAGGTTGGGGGCCCAACGAGAAAGACAACTCGCTCCCGGGGACTTGCTTGCTTGATCTGCTCGTAGAATTCGAGCGTCTCCCCAGGGGAGTATCTCCGAACATCGAGCATTACGAGGTCATAGATATTGGGCTGCCAAAGAAATAGCGCTGCGGAGATCTCTTCGGCAGCATGCACTTCGACTCCATGACTCCGCAGGACGGCAGTGCGCACCCCGCAGGTAGCCTGGCAGCGATCGATGAGGAGAACTTTCTTGCCAGCAAGAACCGAGCGGCCGCGAAGCGGTGGTGGATAATACATAATCACACTTCCGAAACTAGAGCGCCCTCTTTGGAGGGGTGATTCGAGCGGATTGTGCTCCCGGAAGGACGGGAAGTCAACTGAATAGCTTGCCGTTTTATCAAAGTTGGAGTAATATCTAGTCATAAATGGAGGAACCCTTATGGCTACGATGCAACAGGCCGTTGTTGGTTTCTCGTGGGATACAGCCGTCGATCTGTCGAGAAAGGAGAACCGAACCCGACTCAGTCCGGCGGCCATCAAAGGCCTTCTTCGGATCG
>PKXK01000159.1 GCA_003132325.1 Acidobacteriaceae bacterium | reverse complement strand
CAGAAGAGTTGACACACCTGTTGAACCGCCACGTCATTTCGTCAAGGTAGGCCGCCAGATGCTTTGCAGATACACGATGCCAAGTCCCCATGATCCCGCGTTTGAGCAGGCTGAAAGCGGATTCAACGGTGTTTGTGTAGATGTCGCCTTTCACGTATTCCTTAGGCTCTGTGCCGGACTGTTTTGTGTTTGTGATCCGGTACGCCAGCGCGTTTCAGAGCGTAGGGATACGTGATGAGTTCATCCGTCATAATCACGTCAACGTCATCGGCAATGTTCTCTTTGATGTAGGTTGCGAGCGTACCAGCCTTAACATCTTCTGCGTGAAAGAATCGAAGGTCGCCACCGCGTTGCCGGATACCAATCACAGGTTCCTTAGCTTTCTTGCCAGCATAGCCGGGTGCGCCACGTCTCGCGGTTTTCGAGACGTGGCATGCCGCGAGCCTTGCCACCTCCGCAATCTCACGCCTGACTTTTCTCATCACAACTCATCCGAAAAATCCCTTGACTTAAGACCCGTCGCGCGCAACACTTAATTATCTGATTGGGGCAGTTACGAGGTCAGTCCACTAAGACGACTCTCGAAGCTGCCCCAAACCCATTTTCAGCGTTCTTTGACAACATAAGTCCTTATTCCGGAATATTTTCCATATAAGTCCTTTAAACTCAAAGATTTTGAGTGTTTTAGCCCGTAACTCTATGATTCCAATAGGGGGGGGTGGGGGGCCCCATCCTAGACTTAATAAAAGATACTTACTGACTGCCCGCCTGCTCAACTGTAATCACATCGAACGTCTCGGTCAGGTCGGCGTGTCCTGCGAGAGTTTCGCGCGTCTTACCCTCGACCAGGATATTGACCCGACTTATTCCCGGAACGTTGGCGGCGAGGGTCTCCACCAGCGAATTGACGGTGAGCTGCTCGCTGAGAATGCCGGAGCGGTGCTGGTCGGCGAACGCGGCATTCAGATCGATGACGGCAGCGCCCGGATCGACGAGGAAGATGCTGCGGATGTCCGCCGCCGGAGGCAGAGGATGAGGGGAGTCCGGTTGCTGGTAGATGCGCAACAGGGCGCGCAATAATTCCTCGGCGCGCTGCTGGCGTCCTCCGGGAAGAGGAATCTGCGCCGAGCGCGCGCGGAGTGTGCCGGCGTCGTCATCCGCGACATAGAGGGTCACGGTTTCCGTTGGACCCGAAGCTGGGGGAGCGACGGGGAGCGCGTCCGCCGCCGCATACTGAAATTCCCCCGCTCGACGCCGCATGTGGCGGACGTAGATGCCCATCGACACGACCAGCACCAGCAGCGCGGCGACACCAATCAGAAGATGCCGCGGGATCATGGNNTCATGGCTGAGCTCCCAGGCGGTCGCGGACAGAAACCACCGCATCCGCGATGGCGGAGGCGGCGCGCTGTTGATAGTTCGCGTTGGTCAAGTCGGCGACACCATCGGCTCCGGGAGCCAACTCCACGGCGACTGCGGGCATGAACACATTGTTGAGCGGCCGCAGAGAAGCGGAAGACGCTCGCACCGGGAATTCTCGCTTCTGCATCTCGGCGACGATGGCTGCCGACGCGATCCGGCTGACGGGCAATGCCGGCGACTGGGCCGCATTCCACGCATGAAACGCTCCTTTGCTCGGCCCTTCCGCCGGAAGCAGAGCGGTGTACACGCGTGCGCCGCTGCCCTGGGAGGTCGCATGCAGGCTGATGTAGATTCCGGCGCGAGCCACGTTGGCGGCTGCGGCGCGCTGATCCAGAGTCGAACTGGTATCGGCATCGCGCAGCAGCGCGACCGCGAACCCCCGAATCTCCAGTTCATGCCGCAGCAGCCGCGCGAATCCCAGCGTGACATCTTTTTCGGCTAGGGTATCGGTCAAGGCCGCACCCCGTTCACCGCCGCCGTGCGCGGGATCGACCACGGCCAGAACCCGACGGCTGCTGCCCGAGGTAATGTTTGCAGCGGGCGAAGCCGGCGCGGGATTTTGCGATCCGGCTGCGCTTGGTGTGGCGGGTGCTTGTGGGACAACCGAAATGACGATCGTCTTCCTATCGTTGCTGAAGCTTGCCATCAGCGGCTGGGTGGCGGCCACGTCTAATTCGGCGTCCCCGTTGTTCTCGGAGTAACTGGCCTGCGTGATGACTTTGTTGTCGAAAGAAATCGACTGGCTCCCGGGAGACACAACCGCATCCCGCTTAAAGACCATCCGCAGCTTGCCCGGTTCGGTGGAGATAGTCGGGTTCACCGGCGCGCTAAAATTCAGCGCCAGCCGGAGTGGATTGCTCCCGTCCAGTTGAAAGCCGACTTGGATGCGGACCTCGCCGACGAACAACCGGCGCGCGCTTTCGTGAAAGTTCACCGACGTTTCCAGAAAACGTGGCAGCAATGCGCTCAGCGAGATCAGGGGAACCAGTCCGTGCGAGTTTTCGATCAGGAACGGGGCCGGCAAATCGAAATTGCGTCCACGAATCCGGGCCCGCGTTTTTCCCGCTACCAACTCGGCGTCCACCGCGTTATAGCGAAGGTTCCAGCGCCGTCCGTCGGTCTGGGAGCTTACGCGGCCCAGCGGTTCCAGAAGTTCGAGCAGGCCGACATAGTCGTGGCCCGCGCGCTCCAGGACCGGAAGCGTATAAATCGCGACCGGAGAGTAGACGGAGATGTGCTTTTCTTCCGCGGAAGGCGCCGCGGACAGAAGCGAAGCGCCGGCCAAGAGGATGGCCAGGGTCTTTTTCGTAGTGGTGGAGGGCACTTCCGCTAGTTCTCAGTTCTCAGTTCTCAGCTCTCAGTAATATCAGCTCGTACTGAGAACTGAGAACTGGGAACTGAGAACCGCAGTTTGCTAGTCCAGCGCATAGATCGTGAGACCACTCAGCAACTTGGGGTAGAAATCGGTGGACTTCTGGGGCAGCACTTCGCCGGCAAAGGCGATGTCGCGAACCTGCTCCATGCTCACCGGATTCATCAGGAACGCGATTTGCACCTTTCCGCTTTGTACCTGCGAGAGCGCTTCCGTGGCCTCGCGACAATAGGAAACGTTCTCCTGATTGCGAATGGCTTCCTCCGAGATCTTCAGCACGCTTTCCAGCAGGCACTTGTGCAATTGCACGACGTCCAGCGATTGCTGGCGCAGGGAAAGGTTTCCGAACAAGCTGGTGCCAATGGCCTTTGGCGAGTGCAGCAGGAATGCACGTTCGGCGGTGACCGCGAGCAATGCGGTTCCCGCGTGCCCGGCCTGCCCCAGAATGGCGGTAGCGCGCGCGGCGTCGACTGCGGCATCGACCTCTTCGATATTGAAGAATTTCTGCGCCTCCGCGTGAAATTTTGCAGGCGAAAAAGACGGCAGGCCGAATGCGAGCCGGTGCGTTGGCAGAATCACCAGACCCGGCCGATCCATGTCAACGAAGGTCATCATCACCGAGTCGTACGGTGCGGGCAGGCCCGTCCCGGTGTCGGCCGCGGCTCGACGTTCGTTCCGATAAGCCAAGGCAGTCTCATAGCGATGATGGCCGTCGGCGATGATCAGTTTCTGGTCCCGCATCCGTTCCTGCACGGCGGCGATGACCGAGGCGTCAGAAATCTTCCATACGCGGTGTACCACGTCGTACTCGTCGGTGACCTCGATGTCGGCGCCTGTGGCGGCCGCTGAATCGAGCAGGGCGTCTACCTTGCCCGCCCCGCTATACAGCATGAAGATTTGACCGAAGTGGGCTCGATTCGCCCGCAGCAGGTCGAGCCGATCGGCCTTCGGTTTGGCCAGCGTCTGCTCGTGCCGGAACACCACCCCGGCGGAATACTCCTCGATCCGGCCGAGCGCGATGAAGCCGCGCCGCTCGCCCCGCGACGCGATTCCCGGAACATCTCCCGGGACCTCTCCCGGCATTATGAATGTCTGGGAATAGCGGTAGATCGAAGGCTCGGGATCCCGCCGCAAAATGCCCGTCTGGCGCCAGTTCTGGAACGATGCCGCCGATCGGGTGTAGACGTTTTCCGAGGCCCCGTCCCCCGGCAGGCGTTTCCCGAGAATAATCCGCACCAGATTATAAGGACTAGCCTGATAGTAGCGTTCCTGCAGGGCGGGGGTGATTTTGTCGTAGGGCTGGGTCACAACCTGCTGGACGGGGACGCGCTCGGGGTCGTAGTGCCAGGCTCGGAACGGGGAGATGATTGCCATAAGGGGAACGCAGAATTGTAGCAGGGACGATCCGGTACTGCCCCGAAGCCCGGCAGAGGGGGCAAGAGGGGAAAGGGATGGGCAGAGTTCGAAGCCAGGCTGCGGTCGGTTGGCCGAGTCTTGAAGTTTATGCAAAAACCTCGAGTTTATACAAAAAAGTGACAACGCTCTTTCAGGATTGTGCTACTATCCGGCTCAGAAGAGATTTTGATGGCCTGCCTTGTGGGATGCGGGTCGTCTCCCTCCGAGGCGCGAATTCGCGCTGATTGAGTAGGGCCCTATGTGGTACGCCAAACGGTTCTCGGCTCGCCTCTCCCTCGCTGTTCTTCTGGTCTTTGCTGTGTTCGGCTCCCACCTGCTTGCCCAGAATTTGACTGAGGACGTGCACATCCAGCCCCGCGTCCAGCCGCCGGCTCCGAAAGCGCCCGACCTTGATCCAGCCTTCGACACCCACACCAAGCCTTACAAGAAAGACGTGGAGCTGGTGCTCGTGCCGGTGACCATCACCGATCCCTTAAATCGCCTCGTCACCGGCCTCGACCGCGAGAACTTCAACCTTTTCGAAGGCAAAGACCGGCAGGAGATCAAGACCTTCTCCAGCGAGGACGCTCCGGTTTCGATCGGCGTGATCTTCGATATGAGCGGCAGCATGAGCAGCAAGATCGAGCGCGCCCGCGAGGCGGTGGTCGAGTTCTTCAAAACCGCCAACCCGCAGGATGAATTCTTTATGATCACCTTCGCCGATAAGCCGGAGGAGATCTCCGACTTCACCAGTTCGGTGGATGACATTCAGGGCAAGCTCATCTACACCGTTCCCAGGGGCCGCACGGCGCTGCTGGATGCCATCTACCTCGGCGTCACCAAAATGCGTCAGGCCAAGTATCCGAAGAGGGCTTTGCTCATCCTCTCCGATGGCGGCGACAACCATAGCCGCTATACCGAAGGCGAGATCCGTTCCATGGTCAAAGAGGCCGACGTTCTCATCTATGCCATCGGCATCTACGATCATTATTTCCCCACCGATGAAGAGCGGCTCGGGCCGACCCTGCTGAGCGATGTCACCGAACTGACCGGCGGCCGGGCTTTTACCATTGATAACCCGAACGACCTGGCGGACGTTTCCACAAAGATTGGCATTGAGTTGCGCAACCAATATGTCATCGGATACCGTCCAAAGAACCCAGTGCGCGATGGCAAATGGCGTAAAATAAAAGTTAAGTTGTTACCGCCAAAAGGACTGCCGCCGCTCCGGGTCTACGCCAAGACGGGTTACTATGCGCCGACGGAATAACGTTGCTCTGCTGATTCTCTTCCTGCTGACAGCGCTGTTCCTTGCGAACTCACAAACCAAACCGATAGCCCCGAACCAGGCATCGCCGGTTCCGGTTGCCGGTTCCCCGGCTCCCGCGGATTCCCCGTCAACTTCCCCACCGCCAACCACCAACTCCGCGCCGGGTCCGGATTCCACCGACAACGGCATCTTCGTGTTCCACAAGCAGGTCGAAGAAGTCGTGTTGCATGCCACCGTCGTCGACGACAAGCAACACATCGTCACCAGCCTCGACAAAGGCGACTTCAACGTCTATGAGGATGGGCATCCCCAAACCATCACCTCATTCCGCCACGAAGACATTCCCGTGGCCATGGGCATTGTGGTCGACAACTCCGGTTCCATGCGCGAGAAGCGGCAAAAGGTGAACGCGGCCGCGCTGAATCTGGTGCGGTCTTCCAACCCAAACGACGAGGTATTCATCGTCAACTTCAACGACGAGTACTACCTCGACCAGGATTTCACTTCCAACATCAAAAAGCTGCAAGAGGGGCTGGAAAAAATCGAGGCTCGCGGGGGCACGGCGCTTTACGACGCGGTCGTTGCCTCCGCCGACCACCTGAAAAAGGAGGCGAAACTCGAGAAGAAAGTCATTCTTGTCGTTACCGACGGAGACGACAACGAGAGCGCCGAAACTCTCGAGCAGGCGGTGCGGCGTCTGCAAGGCGACGGCGGACCCACCGTTTACGCCATTGGCATCCTGGAGAAGGAAGAGCACCCGAAGCACGCCAAACGCGCCCTGCAAATCATGTCGGAGAGAACCGGCGGCCTCGCTTTCTTTCCCAAGACGCTGGACGAAGTGGACGCCATCAGCCGTGAAGTGGCTCGCGATATTCGCAGCCAGTACACCATTGGATATAAGCCGACAACGCCGAAAAACCAGGGTGGCTATCGGCAAGTGAAAGTGGATGCTCGTTCGCGGAGCTACGGTAAACTCACCGTCCGAACGAAAAGCGGGTATTACGCTGGAGCCGAGCCCGCCGCCGGAGCGCAGTAGAGTCCTATTGCGACCAGGGGTGGGTTACCAATTCCCCGCATTGACGCTGCCCCGTTCCGTTCCTTACTCTGTAGAGTGCCCACATCGACCTCGAACTCACGCCTACGCGTCAGCGACGATATTTCCAAGCTGGTTGGCGAAACGCCGATGCTGCAAATGAAGAAGCTGGCCCCTCCGGGAGCGGCCGATATTTTTGCCAAACTCGAATACCTGAACCCAGGCGGCAGCGTGAAAGACCGCGCCGCCATTGGCTTGATTGCGCGTGCCGAGCGCGAAGGAAAGCTGAAGCGGGGTGGCACGATCGTTGAAGCCACCGCCGGAAACACCGGCATCGGTCTCGCGCTGATCGGCGTGAGCCGCGGCTATAAAGTACGGCTGTTTGTTCCGGAGAAATTTTCGGAAGAAAAGGCAATCATCATGCGAGCCCTCGGCGCCGAGGTGACCCGCACCCCGGAGGCCGAGGGCATGCAAGGCGCCATCCAGCGCGCCAACGAGTTACTGGCCACCGACCCATCCGCCTTCATGGCCGCGCAGTTCGAGAATCCCGCCAATCCTGATATTCATTACGAAACTACCGCCCGCGAAATCTTTGAACAAATGGAAGGGCGGATTGATGCCGTTACCGTGGGCAGTGGTACCGCGGGAACTTTTACCGGCATTGCCCGATTTCTGAAAGAGCGCCTCCCGAATGTGCACACCGTGGTCGTAGAAACCGAAGGGTCCGTTTTGGGCGGGGGCAAAGCGGGCTCGCACAAAGTGGAAGGGATTGGATCGAGCTTCATTCCGAAAAACTTCGACCGGTCGGTTTGCGACGAAATCATGATGGTGACCGACGTTCACGCCTTCGGCATGGTCAAAGAACTTGCCGCCCGTGAAGGCGTGCTAGGAGGCTCAAGCGCCGGCGCGAACGTGTACGCAGCGGTCGAAATCGCCAAACGCCTGGGGGCAGGGAAGCGGGTGGTGACGTTGATTCCCGACTCGGCCGAGCGCTATCTATCAAAGAAGATTTTCGAAGGCGGAATCTAGTGTTGTGTCCCACAAATTTCTGCCATAAATTAAGGTTGTCATCCTGACCCTGAGTTGGCCGAAGGGGAAGGACCTCTGCATTTTGTTTGCAGCGTCCAACGCTTACGCGCTGCATAAAATATGCCTGCAGACTATGCCGCGTATTTCCCGGACACGATACTAGCTCGTCCGTGTCGGGACGGACGCCTCGCCCCTCCAACCGAGCAGACAACGCTCAAAATCCCGGGCTCATTGCCACGTCAATGAGCGTAATCGGGATGTTTCACCAGTTATCGACTCGGTCCTCAACCCCTTGGGGTAAGTATATGATTCAATGTCATAAAGGAGCGGGAGACTCAAACGAACAGGCGAACAATAATCATCGGAGTGCTGCTGTTCGCAGGCGGATTGATGATGAACTATCTGCTAGAACGGCACAATATTCTCAAGGTCTGGGAAGGCTCAGTTTATGCGGTGTCGTGGGCAGACCTCTTCTATCCGCCGCTGTGTGTTTTGCTATCCCTGACTGGCGTCGTCTTGACGGTCGGCGGGGCGATGGGGCGTGCAGCTACTAGACGATTGCTATTGCATGCGTTTGCATTTGTGGTTCCGCTGACTATTCTCTACACCCTCTTCGCTTTTGGCATGCAATTTATACAGACAGGCGCTGACCGCTTAGGGGAATGTCCCGGCCTTGAGCAAGCCGCCGCTAGCTCCAACGTAATCCCGGCATCTAAATGGCGACCCGGTCGGCCCGCGCTTGGCTGCGAAGTGGAGAGACGAGGTGTGTTCCTTACCTATTACAACAGTGTCGGTGTGCAGGGTGTAACGGATACATCGGCACAGCAACGCATTATCGACAAACTAGCCGAGTATTGTAGGCGGACTCCTACGCACGCCGTGCAAGTGATGTTTTACGAAGAAGAGCACTGGACAGTTCGTCAAGGAAAGAATGGCTCAAGTTTCGGCTCGGGGACTCCGTCGAAGCTCGTCCGCGTCGTGAACATCGTATAGGGTGCGCGACCGATAATTGCTGTTAACAGATGGGATGAGAATGCCGGTCTGCGGCGGGATGCGATACGCTCCCAAGTTATCGACGCGCTCGAAGCGCAAGGAGATAAAGGAGACCGGC